>DATGVJ010000411.1:0-11395 GCA_035300505.1 Xanthobacteraceae bacterium | reverse complement strand
GCACAATATCAGGATCTACGACCCGGGCTTCGATTTCGATTCGGGGGCCCAGGAACCCGGCGAGACCGTGGAGATCGCCTTTCCGAAGGCGGGGTCATTCCTCGTGTTCTGTAGTATTCATCCCAAAATGGAACTCTACGTCGACGTCCGGCGATGATACGTGGCTTTCCGCCGATTTTTACGGTAGAATTCGTCGAATTCTTTTGAGGGAACCACCATGAAACGTCGTCAGTTTCTGCGAGGCGCCGGGGTTGCCGCCGCCGCCACGGCCGTTGCCAGTCCGGCGATTGCGCAGTCCAATCCAGAACTTCGGTGGCGCCTGACGTCGAGCTATCCAAAATCTCTCGATACGCTTTACGGCGCCGCTGAAATCTTTGCGAAGGCTGTTGCAGAGGCCACCGACAACAAATTCCATATTCAGGTTTTCGCCGCCGGCGAGATCGTGCCGGCGCTGGCCGCGGCCGACGCCGTTCAGAACGGCACCGTCGAGATGTGCCACACGGCCTCCTATTACTACTTCGGCAAGGACCCTACTTTTGCCTTCGGGACCGCGGTGCCGTTCGGCCTCAATGCGCGCATGCAAAACGCCTGGATGTATCACGGCGACGGCATGAAGCTGATGAACGACTTTTACAAAAAGTTCAATTTCATCGCCTTTCCGGCCGGCAATACCGGCTGCCAGATGGGCGGATGGTATCGCAAGGAAATCAAAGCCGTCGCGGACCTCAAGGGAATGCGAATGCGAATTGGCGGATTCGCCGGCACCGTGCTGGCGAAGGTGGGGGTGGCGCCCGTTCAAATTCCGGGTGGTGAGATCTATTCGGCGCTCGAAAAAGGCACGATCGACGCGGCTGAATGGGTTGGGCCTTACGATGATGAGAAGCTGGGGTTCCAAAAAATCGCACCCTATTATTACTACCCGGGTTGGTGGGAGGGTGGGGCCATGCTGCACAATTTCATCAATCTGGCCAAATGGGATGCGTTGCCGCCAGCCTACAAGTCGATCGTCAGGAGCGCTTCCTCGGTTGCGAACGAATGGATGATGGCAAAATACGATGCCGTCAATCCGGCCGCGCTCAAAACGATGCTGCGGGAAGGCGTCGTCCAGTTCCGGCAATTCCCGCTGCCGGTCATGGACGAATGCCTCAAGGCCGCTCTCGAAGTCTATGCCGAAGTCTCTTCCACGAACGCCACCTTCAAGGAAGTCTGGGAAAATCTGCTGGCGTTCCGTAACGACGCGTACCTGTGGTGGCAGGTGGGCGAATACGCCTACGACGACTTCCTCATACGCAACCGCAGGCGCACTTGATGGTTCCTCACCGCCCGCCCGGCGCGCCGAAATCGGGCAGCGGCGGTGGCGGCAAGTCCCGCGGCAATTCGATTGTCGTTGGCGGCGGCGCAACCTTTGGGCCGCGGTCGATCCAATAGGTCACGGACTGTGGCCACAGGATGATGATCAAGACCAGGACGAGCTGCGACACCACCCAGGGGACGGCGCCCCAGTAGATGTCGCTGCTCTTGACGCTCGGTGGTGCAATTCCCCGAAGATAAAAGAGTGCAAATCCGAATGGCGGATGCATGAAGCTCGTCTGGATATTGGCGCAGATCAACACGCCGAACCAGATCAGGTCGATCCCGAGCTTGGTCGCGACCGGCGCCAGCAGCGGGATAATGATGAAAGCAATTTCGAAAAAATCGAGGAAGAATGCGATCACGAAAATGAAGGCGTTGACAAACAGGAGGAAGCCGACCTGGCCCCCCGGCAAGTTGCCGAGGAGGTCCTCGATCCAGACTTTGCCGCCGACGCCTTGGAAGACCAGGCTGAACACGCGCGCGCCGATCAGGATGAAGATCACCATGGCGGTTATGCGCATGGTGGTGCTCATGCCCTGATAGACAAGGGGCCGCGTCAACGTGCGGTTTAGCGCGGCGAGAAGGATGGCACCGACGGCGCCCATGGCGCCGGCTTCCGTCGGTGACGCGAGGCCGAGCGAAATCGTCCCCAACACCAGAAAGATCAATGCGACGGAGGGAACGATTCCGCGCAGGCATTTGGCGTAAAGCGGCCATCCGCGCAATGTCCGTGCTTCTACCGGCAGCGCCGGTACTTCCTGCGGCCGGATAAAACTCAGAATCAGCACCCAGATGCAAAACAGCGCGACCTGGATGAGGCTCGGGCCGATTGCGCCCGCATACATGTCGCCGACCGAACGCCCAAGCTGGTCCGCGAGCACGATCAGGACGAGCGAGGGCGGAATGAGCTGGGTAATCGTGCCGGACGCCGCGATGACTCCGGTCGCATGGCGGGTCGAGTAGCCGTATTTCATCATGATCGGGAGGGCGATGACGCCCATTGCAATGACAGAGGCGGCAACCGTTCCGGTGATTGCACCCAAAATGGCGCCGACGAAAATGACCGCGTAGGAGAGACCGCCGCGAATGGGTCCGAAGAGCTGGCCGATGGACTCCAGGAGGTCCTCGGCCAGGCCGCAGCGTTCCAGGATCGCGCCCATGAATGTGAAAAACGGGATCGACATAAGCAGCATGCCTTGATCGTTTGAAACGATCCCGAACAGCTGATAGGTCAGGTTGCCGAGAAAGTTCGGTTCGATGAGGCCGAGCTGAATGCCCAGAAATGCAAATGCCAAGCCGACGGCAGCAAGTGAAAATGCAGCCGGGTAGCCGATCAGCATGAAAACGATGAGCCCTGCAAACATCAGGGGCGCCATGTTTTCGCTGACGAAGTGACTCATTGCAGGGGCTTTTCGTATGCGTATTCGATACGGTAGCTCTCAGTCAGGGCGGCGATACGCTTGATGATCTCGGAGAGCCCCTGCAATGCCATCAACGCAAATCCCACCGGCAGCAGCAGCTTGACCGGCCAGCGGACAAGGCCGCCCGGATTCTGCGAGCCTTCGTTGATACGCCAGGAATCGAGAAAGAACGGCCAGGTGAAATAGATGAGGATGATGCAGATAGGCATCAAGAACAGCAAACCACCCACGATATCGATCCAGATGCGCGTGCGTTCCGATACGATCGAATAGATCAGGTCGACACGCACGTGTTCGTTGAGTTTGAGTGTCACTGGGCCGCCCAGGAAGACCATGGCGGCGAACATGTACCATTGGGCTTCGATCCAGGCGTTCGAACTGATGGAAAGCGCATAGCGGCTGATCGCAATGCCAGTGCTCACCACACAACATATCAATACGAGCCAGATCGCAACGATGCCGAAACGGTCGTTCACAGCATCGATAATCCGGCTCAATCTAAGGAGCTTGTCCACGTCTCCCCTCCCCAGGGCCGTCGAGGACCCGTGATGGCCTGCAAGGACGCTTATGGCCGAATCTGTGGCTACCGCCAAGATCGTTCGTTCAGGAAATGAAAGTCACAAACGCCGTACGTCGGTTTCAGGGCGTTCCTTCGGTGTCGTTGCCGCGGCCGGCACGGAAGGAGCGCGACATGCGCGTGACAATTTGATCGTAGGCTGTGCGCAGCCGCACCGGGTACGTAATCACAAAACCATTAACGATGCTGCGGTTGTGCGAGAGCAGGTAGCGCTCATAGAACTCCGTATCGCCCCTTGTGCCGGAGATCACGAACCAGTTGGGGCCGCGGGTCTCATAAGTAATGGTTTCACCGCTCTCGCGGTTTTCCTTGATAAACGACTCAAGGCCCGCGAGGTCGTGTTCCAGCGCATTATGGCTGCCATAAATAAGGAAGTTCGCGCCATCATTGCCGGCAAAAGAAAGTCCGCCGCCATTTTCAGGTGGCCGGCCTGGGCGAAACCGATCCGGATATTCGATCGACGTCCCAAATCGGGCGTTGCGAAAACTTTTCCACGTTTGTGCAGCCGCCGGAAGAGCCGGGATCAAGCCGGCGCCCGCGACGAATGACAGGATTTGGCGCCGCGAAAACATTTGGAATAACCGGTCCTGAAGCTAGAAAATTACCCTCCCGTGACGCTCATATGGCGCGACAGGGCAGGGCGTTGGTGACGGCGATCGATGATGAAGTCGTGCCCCTTAGGCTTACGCGAGATCGCTTCTACGATCGCGGCATCGAGGAGGGCGTTACCCTCCGAGGCGCGCAACGGGGTGCGCAGGTCGGCGGCGTCTTCCTGGCCCAGGCACATGAACAGCGTCCCGGTGCAGGTAATGCGCACGCGGTTGCACGATTCGCAGAAATTGTGGGTCAGCGGCGTGATGAACCCGAGCCTTCCGCCGGTCTCCGCGACCTTTACGTAACGTGCCGGCCCGCCGGTCCGGTAGTCGATCTCATCAAGGGTGAACCGTTCGGCAAGTTTTGCGCGCACGATCGACAGTGGCAGGTATTGATCGAGCCGCCCCTCACCAACGTCACCGAGCGGCATAACCTCAATCAGGGTGATATCCATGCCGCGGCCATGTGCCCAGGCGACGAGATCGGCGAGTTCGTCTTCGTTCACGCCCTTGAGCGCGACCGCATTGATCTTGATGCGCAGGCCGGCTGCCTGTGCGGCGTCGATGCCGGTCAGGACGTTGTCGAGATCACCCCAGCGCGTAATGGCGCGGAACTTGTCGGGGTCGAGGGTGTCCATCGACACATTGATCCGCCGCACCCCATGGCTGAAGAGTTCGGCAGCATGTTTGGCGAGTTGCGACCCGTTGGTGGTCAGCGTCAATTCGTCGAGGTTCCCCTCGGCAAGATGGCGGGAAAGCGAGGCGAACAATGTCATGATGCCGCGCCGTACCAGGGGTTCGCCCCCGGTCAACCGCAGTTTTCGCACGCCTTTGGCAATGAACGCGCTACACAACCGATCAAGCTCTTCGAGGCTCAAAAGGTTGGCCTTTGGCAAAAACGTCATGTGCTCCGACATGCAATAGACACAGCGGAAGTCGCAACGATCCGTCACGGATACACGAAGATAGCTGATCGCACGATCGAACGGATCGACAAGCATGCGCACCGGCTGGGCTATGGCCGGACCGGGCGGGACGACGGATGGGTGTTCTTGGACGATCATTCCACTTTCCCGGTCCACTTCAGCGACCGGCCTCCATTCAATCGAATGTAGGGCCTCCGACCGCCGCCGACCAGAGCGAAAAGTGCGTTTCAGGACGCAAAGTTACCAGCGACGCTGCCAATCCAATTATCTCGGCGGATCTGGCCACGGGAAGGCCGATGGTGAACTCGACGTTGAGGTCTGCTCGGGCAAGCCGCTTTGCGCCTGATCGGTGGTTTTTTTCTTGGCGACCACCTTCCGTGCAGGAGACTTTTTCTTGCCAGCGGGGACCGGCTTCAAAGGCTGCAACTCGGCAAAGACCGGATTGGGTTGCAGCCGCGCCCCATCGGGGTCAGTCCGAACCTGCGATGTCTGGGGCTGATAGCCGTTGAGTGAATACGTGACCGTGAGGTCGCTCGTTACGGCAACCGTCAGCTCGCATGGAGTTCGGCAGCTCTGGCCTTCCGAGGTCCTCGCATCCGCTCCGGGTGGGTCAGACTCCACGCGCAATACGTCCGTAGATGGACCCGACTTGAAAAAGTCCATACTCGGCATTGACATGGAGCAAGCGGCAAGAACAAAGCCTGATGCCAAAATGGCAATTACGCGGCTCATGGATATTCTCACTCTACGCAGCGATTTGACACGTTACGCGCCCCTTGGACGCACAGTCGGAGCCTGACCTTACGAGCGTCGACCCGGGGGCGCAACCGATGCAGCGGAAAAACGATGTCAGAAATCCGCTAATGGACCCTAAGTCATTTAATTTTCAACAGAATTTTGATCAAATGTTACCCACAGGTTGGCCCAGAAGGCCATTGACGGCCGAAGGCAATTCGGTAAAAGCGCTAACCATGTGGTCTGCGTTGAGGTCTCGCACTGGAATATCGGTATAGCCGAAGTCGACGGCTATGACGGGTATTGCGGCTGCACGCGCGGTCGAAATGTCGGTGATCGAATCTCCCACCATGACGGCGAGATCGCGGCTGCCTCCGGCCCGTTCGATCGTTCCAAGAAGAATTTTAGGGTTCGGTTTTGGCGAGCCAAACGTGTCGGGCCCGCAAATAGCGATGAAGCGCCTTGAAAGCCCAAGCGCGTCAAGCAGCTGGATCGACAGCCGTTCAAGCTTATTGGTGCAAACCGCCAGCCGATAGCCGTCGTCGGCAAGCCGACCGAGGATTGCTTCGACTTCCGCGAACGGTTGGGAATGGACCGCAATGTTGGCCGCGTAATGGTCGATGAAGTCGTGCTCCAGCCGGTTGACCTCGACAGCCGGTAACATACGCCCGCTTGCCTTGAGACCGCTTTCGATCATCGCCCGGGCGCCGCGTCCGACCATGTTGCGCGCAGCGTCATAGGGCAAGGGACCCAGTCCCTCACGGGTCAGGATGTGGTTGAGCGTCGCGACAAGGTCTGGGGCGGTATCGACCAGGGTGCCGTCAAGGTCGAAAACGATGGTGGGGCGTGACTTGGTGGGGGATTTGGGGGGTGGCATTGGGGCTCTCATGAATGGACTGGCGTAGCCCGCACACCCGGGGGATGACAAGGTAAAACCCTTTGGCGGCAATAAGCTGTTCGCTTTGCAGCACCGCTGGCTTTGCGGCGGCCCAGGAGGTTGATAAGGGGTTCGGCATGGACATTGACGCACAAAAACGCGCCGCGGCCGCCCGGGCGCTGCAAGCCGTCGAGCCTGGAATGCGCCTTGGCCTTGGCACGGGCTCAACCGCGCGTCACTTCGTGGAGCTTCTTGGCAAGCGCGTCCGCGACGGCCTCAAGGTCGTCGGGGTGCCCACCTCGGAGGCGACCCGGCTCGACGCTGAGCGGTTCGGAATTCCGCTGAGCACGCTGGACGGGACGCCAGAGCTCGATTTGACGGTCGATGGTGCCGATGAGATTGGTCCGGACCTCGTCCTCATCAAGGGCGGCGGCGGGGCACTCTTGCGCGAGAAGATCGTTGCGTCATCCTCTGCGCGTATGATCGTCATCGCGGATGCATCCAAATATGTGCCGGTGCTTGGCCGTTTCCCATTACCGATCGAGGTCGTTCCATTCGGGCTCACGGCCACGCAACGGGCCGTGGAAGCGGCGTGCGCGGCGGCCGGATCGCCCGGGAGGGTGCTGTTACGACGGGGCCTTGATGGTGACGCTTTCGTCACGGATGGAGGACACTGGATTTTCGATGCAGCGCTTGAACGAATTGCCGACCCGAAGGGGCTTGCGGATCGCCTTTCGGCCATTGCGGGGGTTGTCGAACACGGCCTGTTTATCGGACTGGCGCAGACCGCGATCATTGCAGACGCCGCGGGTGTCCGCGTCGTCGAACGGTAGCAGGGGGCTTTAAATCCGTCTCGTGGGGCATCAAATCAATGATAGGATCCGTTGGATAGAAGGGGAGATACGTCATGATGGGCAATGTGATGGCCAAAAGATTTGCTTGGTCAATTCGTGCCGGAATGGTCGCGGCGGCCTTTGCGGTTATCGCGATGCCACTGGTCACGCAAGCGCAAGAGCCGTCCAGGAACGCGCTACTGCTCGCCCGTGAGATCATCAACGTCAAGGGGGCGGCGAAGATGTATGATCCGGTGATTGTCGAGGTCGTCGATCGTACGACTGGCACGTTGATGCAGACGAACCCGATGCTCTTCAAGGAATTGGATGAAGTCGCAGAGAGATTGAGGAAGGAATATGCGCCACGCGTGTCGGAACTCTTGGCCGAAGTTGCGCGGCTCTATGCGGCGCGATTTACCGAGGCCGAGCTAAAGGATGTGCTCGCCTTCTATAAGTCTCCCGTAGGCCAGAAGATCATCCTGCAGGAGCCGGCCATTCTTGATCAAAGTGTCAAATTTTCGGAATCCTGGGCCGCAAAGTTTTCTGAAGAGGTGTTCGCACGAATCCGCGCTGAAATGCGTCGGAAGGGGCGCAATCTTTGAGAACAATTATCAGTGGTGGCGAACGGCTCATGATTGCCATGCCGCACAGGCCATTTTATGGCTGAGCGTGAGGTCGATCTTTTTGTCATCGGGGCAGGCTCCGGCGGTGTGCGTGCGGCGCGGATTGCTGCCGGCTACGGCGCCAAGGTGGTGGTGGCGGAGGAATTCCGCGTCGGCGGCACTTGTGTGATCCGAGGCTGCGTGCCGAAAAAGCTTCTGGTCTATGCGGCGCGCATGGCCGGCGATTTCGAGGACGCGGCCGGATTCGGTTGGAGCGTCCCGGAACCGGTCTTCGATTGGCCGACGCTGATCGCCAACAAGGACCGTGAAATCGCGCGCCTCGAGGCGGCCTACACTTCAAACCTGGAACGCGCGCACGTCGAAACTGTCAAAAGCCGCGCCGTGCTGGTCGATGCCCACACGGTGCGCCTCCTGGCGACGGGGGAAAGCCTCCGCGCCCGACATATTCTGATCGCCACGGGCGGCGCGCCCTGGGTCGGGACGGCAATTCCGGGTATCGAACACGTTATCTCTTCGAACGAGGCGTTCCATCTGGATAGCTTGCCCAAGCATATCTTGATCCAGGGCGGTGGCTATATCGCGGTCGAGTTCGCTTGCATTTTCCATGGGCTCGGCGCGGATGTGACGCTCGTGTATCGTCGGGAAAAGATCCTGCGCGGCTTCGATGACGACGTACGCGCCCATTTGCACACGGAGATGGAAAAACGCGGTATCAAAATCATCTGTGGTCAAGTGGTCACGGCCGTCGAGGCGACAAAAGGCGGCTTTCGGGCGAGTCTGTGGGACGGCCACGTGATCACGACCGACAAGGTCATGTTCGCGCTTGGGCGTTGGCCCAATGTCACCGGACTTGGTCTTGAAGCGGCAGGCGTGCGCTTTACTGACGAGCAGGGCATTGCGGTCGACGAGTTCTCCCAATCGTCGGTGCCGCATATCTATGCCGTTGGCGACGTGACGAACCGGATCAGCCTGACCCCGGTCGCCATCCGTGAGGGCCATGCCTTTGCGGACACGGTGTTTGGCGGGCGGCCGACTGCGGTCGACCATGCCGGCGTGCCGACAGCGGTGTTTTCAGAGCCCGAAATCGGCACCGTTGGGCTTACCGAGGCGGAAGCCTGTGAGCGCCTGCCCAGGGTCGATATCTATAAATCAAGCTTCCGCCCCATGAAGGCGACATTGTCGGGACGCGACACCCGCGTCCTCATGAAGCTCGTCGTTGATGGCACCAGCGACCGCGTGGTCGGCTGTCATATCGTGGGGCACGACGCCGGCGAGATGATCCAGCTTGTCGGGATAGCGGTGAGGATGAAGGCCACCAAGACGGATTTTGACGCCGTCATGGCGGTGCATCCGACGGCAGCCGAAGAACTGGTCACCATGCGGCAGAAGACGGCAAGCCACGTGCGAGCGGCCGCGAAGTAAGGCTTTCCGATTATTGCTGGTTTTTCTTGGCCACCGTCGTGTATAAGCCGCCGGAACAATCGCACCAGCCGCAGGGGCCCGCGCAAACCGCGCCGGCCTGCCGGAGTGCAAAGCGATTGCAAAAATTAACGAGTTGGAGGGCCGCGTCATGGCCGAGCGTTGGTCGCCAGACAGCTGGCGTAAGAAACCGATCCTGCAAAATCCCGAATACCCCAACCAACAGGTGTTGGCCGACGTCGAAAAGCAATTGGCGACGTTTCCGCCGCTGGTTTTTGCAGGTGAAGCACGCAACCTGACCAAGGCTCTTGCCAAAGTCGCGTCCGGGGAGGCGTTCCTCCTGCAGGGTGGCGACTGCGCTGAGAGCTTTGCCGAACACGGTGCCAACAATATCCGCGACTTCTTTCGCGTCTTCCTGCAGATGGCGGTGGTGCTCACCTATGCGGCGGCGTCACCGGTGGTGAAGGTCGGCCGGATCGCGGGCCAGTTTGCCAAGCCGCGCACGTCGCCCACTGAAAAGAAGGGCGGGGTGGAACTGCCGGTCTATCGCGGCGACATCGTCAATGGCACTGAGTTCACCCCCGAGGCGCGCATTCCTGACCCGGTCCGTCAGTTGCAGGCCTATCGGCAGTCGGCGGCGACGCTCAACCTTTTGCGTGCCTTCGCGCATGGTGGCTATGCCAATCTCGGCAATGTGCGCCAGTGGATGCTGGGTTTCGTCAAGGACTCACCGCAATCGCGGCGCTATGCGGAATTGTCCGACCGTATTTCCGAGACGCTCGGCTTCATGCAGGCCTGCGGCCTTGATCTCGAAAGCCACCCCGAGCTGCGCACGGCCGAGTTCTACACCAGCCACGAGGCGCTGCTTCTGGGTTATGAGCAGGCTTTGACGCGAGAAGACTCCACGCGGCCCGGAAACTGGTACGCGACTTCAGGACACATGGTTTGGATCGGCGATCGTACGCGGCAACCTGATCATGCCCATGTCGAATATTGCCGCGGCATCAAAAATCCGCTTGGCCTCAAATGTGGGCCATCGAGCAAGACCGACGAAATGCTCAGGCTCATCGACATTCTCAATCCGGACAACGAGCCTGGCCGTCTTACACTGATCTGCCGGCTTGGTGCCGACAAGGTTGGGGATCTCCTGGCGCCCATGATCCGGGCCATCCAAAAGGAAGGGCGCAAGGTCGTGTGGTCGTGTGACCCGATGCATGCCAACACGATTTCGTCGACGTCCGGCTACAAGACACGGCCGTTCGACCTGATCCTCAAGGAGGTCCGTACCTTTTTTCAGGTCCATGTCGCGGAAGGCACATATGCGGGTGGCGTGCACCTGGAGATGACCGGCCAGAACGTCACCGAATGCACGGGCGGAGTGCGCCAGATCACCGACGAGGATCTCAACGGCCGCTATCACACGGTTTGCGATCCGCGGCTCAATGCCGAACAGGCGATTGATCTTGCATTCCTTCTGGCTGATCTCATCAAGAAGGAGCGCGTCGGCAAGGCGCAGCCTCTATCTGCCGTGTCGGGACTTTGAACGGACGGCGTGTTCGAAATATGGATCGCCTCTATCGTGCCACGATCAATACTTGGAACGGGCTGCGCGCCGCCGCGCGCAGCGAAGCCGCGTTCCGACAGGAATTGGTTGTGCTGGCGCTCGCGGTTCCGCTCGCGTTCGTTGTCACCGAGGGGGCCTGGAAGCGGCTCGCCCTGGTGGGCGTCGTTGCTTTTCTGCTCGTGGTCGAACTGCTGAACACGGCGATCGAGAAGCTCGCGGACCGCGTCAGTCTTGAGAGAGAACCGCAAATCGGGCGTGTCAAGGATATGGGCTCGGCTGCCGTTGGTATTGCGCTTTTGATGGCAGGTGCCATCTGGCTGCTCGCACTCGCGGAGCGCATTGGATTGATCCCATGAACACCCGACCTCCTGGCCACCTTGCGATTGCGATCGCCCAACTCAATCCTGCCGTGGGCGACATTTCCGGCAATGCCGACATGGCTCGGACCGCGCGCAAACAGGCGATGCGCGATGG
>DATGVJ010000410.1:0-2511 GCA_035300505.1 Xanthobacteraceae bacterium | reverse complement strand
GCCACCGCGCGCCAAAACGTCACCGATTTGTCCCGGGCTCTGCTTGATCTTCGCTTTGAGCTCATCGGCAATGCCCCATTTCTGGAACAGGCCCGAAAGATAGACGCCGCTTGGCCCGGCGGCCGACAATGCGATTGATTTCGACGCCAACAAAGCGCGCTTAAGGGCTTCAGCCGATGAAATGTCAGGCCGAGGTGCCCCGGAAGCGACCGCTGCGCCGATCCCGGATTTTGTCATTGCGACGCCGGATACGAGGTGGCCCAGCTTGTTCAATTCATCGATGCCGCTTGCCGTGCCGATCACGAGGTCGACGATCTCACCACCCTTGATCCGCTCGTTTTGGGTGCTGACCCCAACCCACATCGTCGTAACCTTATTCTCCGTTGCCCGTTCGAATGCGGGAACGAGCTCCATATAGGGTTCTCTCACAGCCACTGTCGACATGACCGTGATCTCGCCTGCCTCACTCGCGCCTGCCACGAGGAGCGCGGCGAGGCTGAACAGTGCTGCGGCGCCGGTTTGTACAATTCTCATGCCTTCCTCCGTATAAACATTATTTGCGTTTCGCGCGTGAACGCCGGAAGCCGGACGATGACCGAGGGATCGGGTTGACCTTTCGGACATGTTCCGCCAACAACTCGTAAAAGTCCTGCGCATAGCGCGCGAGCGAGCGCCGCTTGTCCCAAAATATCGAGAGCGGTTCTTGAAGCGGCTTGTGTTCGTGCGTTAGCCGCACCTGCATGACGGCAGAACTGGCCTTGGACATTACCCAGTCGCGCAATCATAGAACGCCTGTCGGACAAAGCGGCGGATTACGCTTCGCTAATCCGCCCTACGCGTTGGTATTGTAAGCTTATGATGGCTGCTACGCGCCCCGTCGCTTGTTCAGCAACGGGGCGCTGAGACAGGTTTCTCTCAGTTCAGCGCGAACACGAACAGATAGCTCGAAGACTGCAGATTATCGTATTTCACCGGATGCACGTGGCGTCCGCTCGACTGCACCGCGAGAAATTGCTTCGGCCCAATGGCGTAGGTCACCGGTGAGCCCTTGAGCGGGGTGCCGACGTTGAAACGCCACAGCTCCTCCAGCGTCTCGTCGTTGTAAGCGACGATCCAGCCGTCCTGCAGGGCGGTGAATACAACTCCGCCGGCCGTAACGAGCACGCCGGAGCGGATCTCGACGTCGGTGACGGCCTTGGCCAGCACTTTCGCAGTCTTGGCGTCGTACGCGGTGACCGAGCCGTAGTAGAGGTCGCTGGTGTAGGTGCGGCGGCTGAATCGCTCGCGATCGAGACCGCCATCGGGGCCCTTGAACGCCGCCGTGAACCCATTCGCGGTGTGGCAGCCTTCGACCCCGACCGAATAGGCGATGCCCTTGACCGCATTATAGGCAGTCGGCTGGAACGCCACGCCGCCGTGCCAGGTCGGACAGGTGCGCTTCGGGCCGTCGCCGCGCAGCGGCCGCGCCGCCGGGTTGTATTGCTGGACATCGAGCGCGGGATTGTATTCGAGCGGCTTGCCGGTCTTCGGGTCGAGCCCCTTGGTCCAGTTCAGCTCGTTTACATACTGGCTGCCCTTGATGAAGCTGCCGTTGTTGCGATCGAGCGTGTACAAAAAACCGTTGCGGGCGAAGTGGGTGACTACTTTGCGGTTCTCGCCATTGACCACAGTGTCGTGCAGCATGTGGACGCCGACTTCGTCGTAGTCCCACGAGTCGTTCGGCGTATACTGGAAATGCCAGGCCAGCTTGCCGGTCTCGATGTCGATGGCCACCGCCGAGTTGGTGTAGAGATTGTCGCCCGGGCGTGCCATCGGGTCGTAATCCGGCACCGGGTTGCCGGTACCCCAGATCGTCAGCTTGGTCTGCGGATCGTAGGAGCCGGTCTGCCACATGCCGCCGCCCCCGGTCTTCCAGGCGTTGTTTTTGTCCTTCCACGTCTCGCTGCCGGGCTCGCCGGGCGCCGGTACGGCGTACCAGCGCCATAGCTCGTTGCCGGTGCGTGCATCGAGCGCTGCCAGCCAGCCGCGCAAGCCGGTACTGACGCCTTGTGCGACCAGGACTTTGCCCTCGACCGTGAGCGGGGCAGAATTAAAGCGCTCCTTGGTGCCGAACTCGTTGGTCATTGCAATCAGCTTGTCCCACACGATCTCGCCGGAGTCGCGGTTAACGGCGACCACGCGGCCGTCGGGAGTGTTGGCGATCACCAGGTCCTCCCACAGCGCGATGCCGCGGGTGCGCGCAATGTTGCCTTCGCGGCGGACGCCGAGGTCATTGTACCACATAAACGTGCCCTGATTGGGCTGCCGCGCGTCGATCTTGTAGACGCCGCCCCAGCCGTCACTCGTATACATGAAGCCGTTGTCGATCAGCGGGTTGACCTGGTTGTCGGGTCCGTTCTGGCCGATATTCTGCATCCCGGCGAGCGCCAGCGCCCACGACAGCCGCAGGTTCTTGACATTGTCGCGATTGATCTGGGTGAGCTTGGAATAGCGTTGCGAACCGTAGTCGCC
>DATGVJ010000409.1:0-33761 GCA_035300505.1 Xanthobacteraceae bacterium | reverse complement strand
TGGGCGGTCGCGAGCATCGATACCTACAGCTACAAGGTCGCAGCCTCGGTCACCAAGATGATCGAGGAGGCTTTGGGCGGCGAATATACCGTCACGGTCAACCCCTATCCGTCCACCACGGCCGCCATGAAGGCGACGATGGATGGCGACGGCGAGATCGGCTACACGGCCGATGTCGGCATGGAAGAGCTATATGCCGGCGAGGGCGGCTTCCGGAACTACAAGCCTTCGAAATCCCTGCTGGTGCACACCTGGTACGCTTATCCGATGGAATCGTTCATGGCGGTCGCCGCCAAGAATGCCGATAAGTACAAGTGCTGGAAGGATTTCAGCGGCAAGCCGGTGTTCTATACGCCGGCCGGGTTCATGAACTGGCTGAACTTCCGCCGGGCCTACAAGAAACTCGGCTATGACTTCAAACATCTGCAGATTGATCCGAAGTCGCAATCCGATGCCTTACAGGCGGGCACGATCGCGGGCGCGGTCGCCTATACGACGTCGGGGACCTCGCTTGTTCCCTATTGGAAGGAAACCGAAGTCCGCATGGATGTCACGGTGGTCAATCCGTGTCCGGACGAAGTCGCCAAGCTCAAGGCCGGCGGCCTCGCCATCGAAACCGTGGACCCCAAGAATGCATTCAGCAAGAACGTCGGCGTGAGCCAGATCCAGGGCGTGCCGATTTTGTTTGCCTACAACGCGCGGCCGGACTTGCCGGAAGACGTCGTCTACAAGATTCTCAACGCCTTCGAGGCCAACAAGGGTAAGCTTGCCTCCATGGATGCCGGCTTTGCGCCCATGGCGAAGGATTTCGTCGGCATGCAGGTCAACGGCATCAAGGCCAATCCGGCCGTTGCGGTGCATCCGGGACTTGCAAAGTTCCTGAAAGAGAAGAACGCGTGGGATAATAGCTGGAAGATTGCGGGACGGGCGGGGTAGTCGGTTGGGTTAGCTAAAATGACAGGAATGCGTGATTTGCGTAGGGGCGGGTCTTGTGCCCGCCCGGCCTCCGCGCATGCGGGTCGTCGGTCCGACGCAAGAACCTTCCCACCGCGCTCGCAACGCGACGGGCGGGCACAAGACCCGCCCCTACGCGCGGCTCATCTGTCGTTTCAATTCAAATGATCTACGGCGCGAGAGCATGATCAAAAAACACATTAATCTTGCCAACCTCATATTTGCCTTCGCGCTGATCC
The DNA here is from genome assembly GCA_035300505.1 of Xanthobacteraceae bacterium. Classification (GTDB taxonomy): domain Bacteria; phylum Pseudomonadota; class Alphaproteobacteria; order Rhizobiales; family Xanthobacteraceae; genus VAZQ01. Next base: position 32,568 of record DATGVJ010000409.1, on the reverse strand, counting down.
AGCTCGTCTGGCTGGTCTGGTATTACTACACGGGACTTGGCGGGCCGCAGCAGCTTGTCGCGTTCGTGATGTCGATTGCGCTGATCCTGCAGATTCTCTTCATGTATCAGCAGGGCGATATCTACACATGGCTGCCGCCGATGGCCAATCGGGTCATCGTTGCGATCTATATCGGCATCTGTTGTTATGCATTCTATTACTTTTGGTACGAATTCGAAGACATCGCGATCTATCGCCAGGGCTCGTACACGCAAAACGACTTCATTGTCGGCCTGCTGATGTTCCTCCTGGTCATGGAATTGTCGCGCATCGTTCATTCAGTGCTGTTTTGGACCAATGTGGTCCTGATTTTCTACACGCTCTACGGCTACCTCAGTCCGATCGATTTTTTCTGGCATCCCGGCACGACATTCTATCGGGTCGTCACCTCCAGCACGGTGGAGCTCTCGACCGGCATATATGGAATTTACGGCCAGTTGGCGCTCACGCTGATTGCGGCCTTCCTGCTGCTCGCGGGCGCCGCCAACGGTTTCGAGGCCCAGCGCGCCATGATCAACGTGATGCGCATGATCGCGGGCCGCTCACGGCAGATGATTCCACAGACCGCCGTGCTTGGGTCGAGCGCGATCGGAATGATCAGCGGCAGCGGATCGGCCAATGCGGCTGTGGTCGGAACGATCACGATCCCGCTCATGATCCGTTACGGCGTGCCGCCGACATTCGCTGCCGCCGTCGAGACTGCCGCCTCAATGGGCGGTCTGATCATGCCGCCCATGATGGGGGTCGGCGCCTTCCTGATGTCGGAGTTCTTAGGCGTTCCCTACTGGGAAGTCGTGCTCCGCGGCTTCGGACTGGCGTTCGTGTATTATGCGTCGATCGGCATTGCGGTCTATCTGCTGTGCGTGCGGCTCCTGCCCTCCGAGCCGGTCGAAGCGCCGCCCGTGCCTCTCTATGACCGGATCAAGACCGGGATCTTCTTCTCCTCGGTACTCTTCCTGCTCTATCTGATGGGGTTTAGCGGAACCGGCGAATTGTTGGCTGCGCTGCAGACCACGGCCTTCATGTTGGGGCTGCTGATCATTGCGTTTCTCTATTTCAAGCACAGGCTCAAAGAGCCTTCGCTCAAGGACGAAACACTCTTTGGCAATCTGCGGCGTGCCGTCGAGACACATGCCGAGATGACGTGCTACCTGGCGCTGCTGCTGGCGACGCTGGGCATCATGATCGGCCTCTTTACGGTGACGGGCTTCATCAACCGCATGGGCGGCATGCTGCTCGACCTCGGTGCCAAAAACCTCATCGCGATGATTTTCATGTCATGGATATTCGGCTGGCTTGCCGGCGCCGGCCTGCCGCCGACCGCAACTTATATCATCGGTGCGGTCGTCATCGTGCGGCCCATGCAGGAACTCGGCATCAATCCCTGGATCGCGCACTTCTTCGTGTTCCTGATGTCGGTGTGGGGCGAACTCTCGCCGCCGACCTCGCTGACGGCGGCCGTCTCGGCTCGCATCGCCAATGCGTCGTTTCTCCGAACAATGTACGAGGCGCTCAAGATCTGCGCACCGATTACCTTGATGACCTTCGCGATCTTCACCCGCCCCAACATGGTGGTGACGACCGGATGGCTGCAGATCGCCGACACACTGCTGGTGCTGGTGAGCACCTGCGGCATTACTTTTGCACTGTTCGGCCGGTGTCACGAGAACGCATCCGTGGACATCATGTTGCGGTGCCTGCTCGCCGCCATATCCTTCCTGTGCATGTTCCATCCGGACATGGGCGTGTCGGCGGCTGTGGCGATGGTCGTTCTCGTGGCGACCGGGTTTGGCATCTTTAGGCATCGGCAGATTGCGCCGCCGAAGACCGCGGTCGTTGCGGCCCCGATCGAAAGCGCCACGTCAGAGGGACTCGCTCCCATCCTCGCCGAAGCCAAGCGCGACATCGGGTGAGCGGGATGCTCGACGCGTCGACTTGCCAGACCTGCGGGGCCTGCTGCTCATATTCTGCCGAGTGGCCGCGCTTTTCGCTCGAAGACGACAGCGCGCTCGCGCTGATCCCTGAGCAATTTGTCGACGAGAATCTCGGACGCATGCGATGCATCGGCGACCGCTGTTCGGCCCTTGCGGGCGTCGTCGGCGTTGCAACGGCTTGCACGATCTACGCCGTGCGGCCGGATGTGTGCCGGGCGTGCCAGCCGGGTGATGATGAATGCCTGACGGCGCGCGCGCGGTTTGGGTTGTGATGGTCTACGGGCTCTTGTAGCCCGGATGTAGAACCATAAAACGCGCGTGCCCGCGCTCCATCCGGGCTACGATTTACCCAGCATCCGCCCCAACTGCCGTGGGTCCAGGCCATCGAGATCCTTCGACATGCCGACAATCTCCGCGCACAGCTGCGGCGACACGCGCGATGAAAGTTCCTGCGTGAACCGTGCTTCGTGTTCGGCGGCCGTGAAGGGCTGCGACGGACTGCCCTTGGGGGCGGGGACGAGGATCGACAAGGAGCGGCCGTCGCGCAGCCGCACGCTCACTTTGGCGGCGGTGGAGAGCGCATTGCTCGCGGCCTCGACTTTCTCGTCAAGATCGATGGTCGTGCGCTCTTCCAGATCGTAGAGGCTGCGGTCCGAAAGTCCTGATTCGATATCCGCGACTGCTACACTCGGCACCTCGCCGGCGCGCAGCGCAATCTTCGAGGCGACGGCGACGCAAAATGGCAGGCACATCTGCGCCGCCTGCAGGTCGACCGGATGTGGATTGGTCAAGCGTCCCTGGATGATGCGCGGAATCCCCAGATGCATCTGCGCAATGTCATCACCGTTGAAGCCGTGCTGCTGCCGCAAGGCCAGCATGCCGTCGATGCCGGCGGCGACGCGCGCCGCCGCCGCATGGGATTTGACCAGCACGTCCATGAGATGAAAGCGCTGGCCGAGACCCTCCGTGATGATCGCCGGATTCCAGCCGTCCGCGTAAGCGCGGGCAAAGCCGCCGGTGCCTTCGAGAATGTCGGGCGGGCCGCCGAAGCCGGAATGCGTGAGCAGCGCGGCAGCAACACCGCACTGCGCGGCATGTGCGGCCTGGATGCGCTTGCCCGATGAGCCCGAATAGTAGAATTGCGCGACGCCGCTCGGATAGCTCCCCGCGAGCCCGATGGCGTCGAGTATCTTTTGTTCGGCGTCCGCAGCCTTGAACAGGATGCGGCCGGCCGCCGCCGCGGTGCCGAAGGCATCACAGGTGCCGGTGCTTTGGAATCCGCGTTTGAAATGGCTCGGCTGAAGCGCCAATCCGATGCGGATGATGGTTTCATAACCCGCAACGACGGCTGCCAGGACGTCGGCACCTTTGGCGCCGGTGTGTTGCGCGGTCGCAAGCGCCGCCGACCAGACCGCAATGCCGGGATGCAGCATGGCGCCCACATGGGTGTCGTCGGCATCGAAGCTCGAACCATAAGTGACATTGAGGAATGTCGCATGCTGCGGATTGAGCATGGTGGGGCCATAGAGGACATGCGCGGCGCCGGACTTGCCCACCACGTCGACATAGCGGCGCCCCCAGTCGCTCCAGGCAAAGCGCGCGCCGATCGACGAGACGCGCAGGTAATCCATGAGCAGCCATCCGAGCTTTTGACGGACGTCCGCCGGCAATGTTGCGGGATCGAAATGAGCCGCGAAGGCGGCGAGCGCGCGGGTTGGTGCGTGATCAGTCATGTGTGTCATTGCACTCTCTTGAGCAGGTCGCGCAGCTTTCCATATTTGCCATAGTCGGTTTCGATCTGTTGTCGGAAAACTTCAGGTCGGGTCGCGGCGGTTTCCGATCCGTCGCGCGTGAGAATGTCCTGCACGGCCGGAAGCCGTATCGCCGAGGTGGCCGCGTTCCACAGCCGTTCGGTCATAGGCTGCGGCGTGCCGGCAGGCGCCAATAGTCCGATCCAGGAGGTTGCTTCGTAGCCCGGGACGCCGGATTCCGCGACGGTCGGCACGTCGGGAAGAATGGGTGAGCGCTCCCTGCTGCCGACGGCGAGTACCTTGAGCGTGCCACCACGGATATGTTGGACGAGGCCCGCCAGAAAGCCCCACATGGCGCCGACTTGATTGGATATAACGGCCGGAATGGCGGTGCCGGTTCCCGAGTAGGGAACGTGGACGATGTCGAGGCCGGTCATCTGTTTGAAGACTTCGCCCGCCAGATGATTCGGGCCGCCGACACCGGAGGAAGCATAGAACGTTTGTCCCGGCATTGAGCGCGCGAGCGCAATGTATTCCGCCAACGTGTTGGCGGGCACGGACGGATGCACGACCAGCACGACGGTGTTGCGTGTCAGCAGTGAAATCGGCGCAAAATCCTTGAGCGGATCGTAACTCATCGCAACCCCGATGTGCGGCGCGATGACGAGCGAGGATTCCGTCGTCATGAGCAGCGTATGGCCATCGGGCTCGGCCTTGGCCACCGCATCCGTCCCGATCCTGCCGGCAGCGCCCGCGCGGTTCTCGATAAAGAAAGACTGGCCGAGGATCTGCTGCAGATGCGGCTGCAGCATTCGCGCGATCAAGTCGGCACCGCCGCCGGGCGCGAACGGCACGACCATGCGCACGGGTCTCTGGGCGTGGGCCGGTGTCGTCGGCAGCAACATCGCGCTTAGTCCGGCAGTGGCTGCCAATCCGCGGGAGAAGCTGCGTCGTGATGTCAAAATCGTCATGCCGTGATCCCTCGGATGAAACGCAACGCATGCCCGGCACACAATTCCGGCTCTACCGCCGCTATGTGATAGCTGTCGCCGTCGACGACGATCACACGGGCGTCCGGAATGCGCGCCGCATATTGTTTGACGGCTTCGACCGTCTGCAATCCGCTCTCCTGCGTGGTCACGATAAGGGTTGGAGCTGTGATCAGCGGCAGGCGTTCGTCAAGATTCATGGCGACGAGGGAGGAAGAAGATCCGAACGCCGCACGCTGGTTGGTCGCCCCCATGAGGTCGGTCCACCAGTCGATCTGCGCCTGCGTCGCCGTGCTGCCGAGACGCGAGCGCATTGTTTCGGCGGCCCATTGCCGGACGCCTTTGAGGCGGATCTTGTCGGCATTGCCGGTGCCGACGCCGCGCGCCGGCGAGCCGAAAATGCATAGCGACATGATACGCTGTGCAGCGACGCTGGCGAGTTGCAGCGAAATCGAGCCGCCATATTTGGCGCCGATCAGGTGACATGCCGGGATATTCAGGGCGTCAAGGAAGCGAACGATATCATCGGCAATTTCAGCTGTGCTCCAGTGGTAATCGGGTGGTTCGCTTGATGCGCCGAAGCCCGGCAGGTCGAGGCGCACGACGCGATAGGAGCCCGCAAGCAGCGGCACCCAGGGGATCCAGGCGCGCGAGGATTCCGAATTGCCGTGCACCATGACGATCGTCTCGGGCACGGTCCACGGGCGGCCGAACCAATGATCCTCATAGGCGATCGATACGCCGGGCCTGATCTCGATCTTATGCATTGTCCTGCTCATTGGTCCTACTCATCGGGGCGCTTGCCATATCAATTTTTTTGACAAGCAGGATCACATCACGAACACAGCGCTTCAAATGTTTACCATTTTTTCATAATTTCGATCCCGAAATGGGACACGCAATTCGCAACCGTCGCATTTCGATTGCAAGTGATGATGAACCTGCGACAATTGTCCGGGCTGGAGGGCTTCCATAACAGGGAGTTTCAAAAATGGTCCGAACAACAATACTTGCTCTTGCGGCTCTATGGTCGACACAAGTTACAGCTGCGGATCTGGGATCGGTCTATGTTGCGCCGGGCGGAGTCTACATCAACTCTGCACGGGTCTACGTGGCACCATCGGCGAATGATCCATCATATCCGGTTCCGGCCCCCTACGGTGCGCCGCAGTCAAGCTATGCGCCAGGTTATGCACCAGGCTATGCAGTGCCGCAGCAGACTTATGAAGGGCCGGCCTATCTGCCGCCGGGCCCGTCCTATGGTCTGCCGCCGGTTTCGGCCTATGGCCAGGCCCGCGCCCAAGCGGCTCCGCCGCGACCTTATGTCAAGCCGGCCCATGTGCGGGTCTACGAAGACAACTACGCACCGCGTCCGCCGGCAGTCGTGCCCTATGGCCGAATGCAGCGATGCGTGATTCCGCTCGGGTATGGGCGGTTTGAGTATTGCGACTGAGTGTGATGCTGTCGTGCGGAAGTTGGGCACAATCGAACGACCCGGGCGGTCTGGAGATGGCGCACGATCCAACAACGCGGACGGTCTGTTCCCTCTCCCCTCTGGGGAGAGGGCTAGGGTGAGGGGGCTTAAACTTATCGAGAGATCGCTCCCTCTCACCCCAACCCTCTCGGCGGCTTTGCCGCCCCCACAGGGGAGAGGGAGTCAGACTGAGCCAGTCGATAGTTCATCGAACTGTATCAAAGCAGCTAAAGGTGGCGCTGACTTCAGCGCCACCTTTCTTGCCCGCTACACATCGACCGTCGCATAGAGCGCGTTGTTCTGGATGAAATCGCGCCGCGGTTCGACCAGGTCGCCCATCAGTTCGGCAAAGACGTTGTCGGCTTCCTCGCCTTCCTTGACCTTGACCTGCAGCAGCGAGCGCGCATTGGTGTCGAGCGTGGTTTCCCAAAGCTGTTCCGGGTTCATCTCGCCGAGACCTTTGTAGCGCTGGAGCGAAAGGCCTTTTTGTCCGGCCGCCATCATGGCCTCGACCAGGCCGACCGGCCCGTAGATCAACGTCTCCTCATCCTTGCGCCGCAAGACGCCCGGACGCTGATAGACCTCCTGCATCGAGGCGGCATGTTCGTCGAGCTTGCGGGCATCGGCAGAACCGAGAAGCGCGTGATCGATAAAAGCGACTTCCTTCACGCCGCGAACGGTGCGCTCGAACTGGAAGCCGGCGCCTTCGGTGAACTCGCCTTGCCAGCCGCGTTCGGTCTCTTCCGACAAGGCGTCGAGACGCCGCGCCATATAGGGCACGGCGGCTGTCGCTTTCTCGATGTCGTTGAAAATGTTCGCGTTGAGGACGCCCAGGATAGTGGCCTGTTCGACGACGTGACGCTTGTAGCGGCTGTGCAATCCTTTCAGGACGGCGCGCACGCTGCGCGCCTCCTCGACCAGATGCCGCAGATCAGCACCGCCGCGTTCCGTGCCGTTGGCGGTTCGCAACACGGAATCCTCCAGCCCGGTGTCGATCAGGAAGTTTTCAAACGCACGTTCGTCCTTGAGATATTGCTCGGACTTGCCGCGGCTCACTTTGTAGAGAGGGGGTTGCGCGATGAAGAGATGGCCGCGATCGATGAGCGCTCGCATCTGCCGGTAGAAGAACGTGAGCAGGAGTGTGCGGATGTGCGAGCCGTCGACGTCGGCGTCCGTCATGATGATGATCTTGTGGTAACGCAGCTTGTCGATGTTGAACTCGTCGCTGATGCTGGTACCGAGCGCGGTGATGAGCGTGCCGATTTCCTGGCTCGAGAGCATCTTGTCCATCCGGACGCGCTCGACATTGAGGATCTTGCCGCGCAACGGCAAGATGGCCTGGAATTCGCGATTGCGGCCCTGTTTGGCGGAACCGCCGGCCGAATCACCCTCGACGATGAAGAGTTCCGACTTCGCAGGGTCGCGTTCCTGGCAATCGGCAAGCTTGCCGGGGAGCGACGATACGCCGAGCGCACTCTTGCGGGCCATCTCGCGCGCCTTGCGTGCCGCTTCGCGCACCTGCGCGGCTTGCACCACCTTGGTGACGATGATCTTGGCCTGCGACGGGTTTTCCTCGAACCAGGCATTGAGAGCGTCGCCGACGAGGCCTTCAACAATAGGACGCACTTCCGAGGATACGAGCTTATCTTTTGTTTGCGAGGAGAATTTCGGGTCCGGCACCTTGCAGGAGAGCACGGCCGTGAGGCCCTCGCGGCAGTCGTCGCCGGTGAGCGAGACCTTCTCCTTCTTGGCGATGGAGCCGCCCTCCGCATAAGCGGTCACCTGACGCGTCAGCGCGCCACGGAAGCCCGCGAGATGCGTGCCGCCATCGCGTTGCGGGATGTTGTTGGTGAAGCACAGCACCGATTCGTGATAACCGTCGTTCCACCACAGCGCGCACTCGATCGTAGTTCCGTCGCGCTCGGATTTGATCATGATGGGGGAAGGCACCAGCGGTGTCTTGTTGCGGTCGAGATATTTCACGTAGGCCTCGACACCGCCTTCGTAACGCAGCTCCTCGCGCTTCTCGACGGCGTGCCGCATGTCGGAAAGCACAATGGTGACGCCGGAATTGAGGAAGGCGAGTTCACGCAGGCGATGTTCCAGCGTGGCGAAATCGAACTCCGTCATGGTGAACGTCTTGGTCGACGGCAGGAACGTCACCTCGGTGCCGCGCTTGCCCGGGGCTGGCCCCACGACCTTGAGCGGCGCCTGCGCGTCGCCGTCGTGAAACTCCATGAAATGTTCCAGCGCATTGCGCCAGATGGTGAGCTTGAGCGAAGTCGAGAGTGCATTGACCACCGAGACGCCGACGCCATGCAGGCCGCCTGACACCTTGTAGTTATTCTGATTGAATTTGCCGCCGGCGTGCAGCTGGGTCATGACGACTTCTGCTGCCGAGATGCCCTCCTCGGTGTGGATGTCGGTCGGAATGCCGCGGCCGTCATCGCGCACCGTGCAGGAGCCGTCGGGATTAAGTGTCACCAGGACCTGCGTTGCATGGCCGGCCAGCGCTTCGTCGATCGCATTGTCGACGACTTCGTAGACCATGTGGTGAAGGCCCGAGCCATCGTCGGTATCGCCGATATACATGCCGGGGCGCTTGCGCACGGCATCGAGGCCTCTGAGCACTTTGATGTCGTCGGCACCGTAGTCGGAGGGGTCCAATTGAGAGGGCGCCAATTGCGAGGGGTCCAATTTAGTCGGGTCCAATTGAGAGGGGTCCAAGTGGGCCTCTTGGCGGGCGGGTTCAACCATCGGGAACTTTCAAAATGGGGCGTGAAATGCACGCGATTCGTGGGTATTGATGTGACACGAAACGAGCGTGCCGTACAGGACAAAATGGTTCTGTTAAGATATTGTTATATTTATATTTTTCAAGGCTTTGAGAGGTAAAAATGTGATCCTTTTCGAGGGTGTTGCGAGAGCCGCGAATCAGCTCGTCTCCGGGGTGTTACTCGACACCGCCGTCGTGGCGAAACTCCTCGCGTTTTCCACCGCTTGCCGCACGTCGGAAAGAGCCGCGGTGACGCCTGAATTGAGGTCGGAGAATTCACGTAAGCGATGCGCCAACGTGGCAAAATCGAACTCTACGGTAGTGAACACTTGCTTCGATGGCAGGAAAGTTTGCTTATCGCCGCCGTTCCAGGCGGCCTGATAAGACTTCGAAGAGTTCCGTGCCTGGCGGGATATCATTGAACGGGACCGGGTCGGCGCCGGTCATCCATACTTGTGCGCCGAGCCGCTCGAATTCGCCATAGAGCGCGCGCCGGCGCGCGGGATCAAGATGCGCCACGACCTCGTCGAGCAACAATACGGGGGCGCAGCCGGTCATGTCGGTCAACAGGCCCGCATGCGCCAGCACGAGGCCGATCAACAAGGCCTTCTGTTCACCGGTCGAAGCGTCAGCCGCCGGTATGTGCTTGGCGGCATAGACGACGGAGAGATCGGTGAGATGGGCGCCATCGAGCGTGCGGCCGGCCGCGGCGTCGCGCCCGCGATTGTCCTTGAGCACCTCGCGATAGCGATCTTCAACCTCGACTGCGGGATGGTGCGGGAGGAGTTTTTCCATCCAGCCCTCAAGCGCGATTTCGGCGGCTGGAAATGGCGCATGCGCATCGCTGCGCGCCGCCAGCACGGCCTGCAAGCGGCCCACTGTTTCGGCACGCAAAGCCGCGACCGCGACCGCGAGCTCCGCAGTCTCGCGCTCGATGGCATCGAGCCAATGCGTGTCGGGGCGTGGCTGTTCGAGCAGTCGATTGCGCGAGCGCAATGCGCGCTCGAGCGCCGAAACACGGCTCGCGTGCTCCGCGTCGACCGCGAGTACGAGCCGATCGAGAAATCGCCGGCGTTCGGACGCCGGACCATTGAACAGCCGGTCCATTGCCGGCACCAACCAGAGCACGCGCAAGTGATCCGCGAAGGCCGCCGCGGAATTAACCGGCTCGCGATCGATCCGGCATTTGCGGGATGAGGGCGTGCCGTCCGGGCCCGGTGCCTCGATCCCGGTGCCAAGCGCGGCAAGACCCAGCGCCCCTTCGATTGCGGCCGAGACGGCCCACGATCCGTCGCCTTCCGTGAACGCGACCTCATCGAGCGTTGCGCGCCGCAACCCGCGTCCTGGCGCCAGCAGCGATATGGCTTCGATCAGGTTGGTCTTGCCGACGCCGTTGGCTCCGGTCAGCGCGACGGAACCGGGGCCGATATCGATTTGTGCCGCATGATAGCTGCGGAAATTCGTCAGCGTCAGGCGCCGGATGCGAGCAGCGGTCATCGTGTGATGGGGTGTGGAGCGCCAAGTTGAGAATCGTAGCCCGGATGGAGCTTCGCATACCCCGCCTTGGCGGCGATGCGAAGGGCAATCCGGGATTCTTTCCTTACGGCAAATTCGTCCCGCATTATGCATCTGCGCGACCTTAAGGACGCGCAGATGGCTCCATAGTCCGTCGCAGACGGGGCGTAAACGCCCTAATGCTGGGCTACGGAGCTACCCATCCTCGTTTTACTTGCGCGTCAAACACGCATCGGCATGAGCACATAGAGCGCGCCCTTGGCGTTCCGATCCTGGATCAGTGTCGGTGATCCGGGATCGGCGAGCCGCAGGACGGCCGCTTCGCCTTCGATTTGGCCCGCAATGTCGAGAAGGTAGCGTGAGTTGAAGCCGATATCGATCGGGTCGGCCGCGTAGTCGACTTCGATTTCTTCTGTCGCACTGCCGGAATCCGGATTCGTTACGGAAAGCGTCAACCGTCCGCTGGTCACCGACAGCTTGACGGCGCGGCCACGTTCGCTCGAAACCGTGGATACGCGGTCCACGGCTTGCACAAATTCCTTCTTGTCGACAATCAGTTCTTTGTCGTTATTGGCCGGAATGACGCGTCCATAATCCGGAAACGTGCCGTCGATGAGTTTGGAGGTCAGCACAACGTCGCCAAAGGTGAACCGGATCTTGCCTTGCGATAATTCGACAACGACGTCGACACTATTATCTTCGATCAGGCGCTGTACCTCGATGACGGTCTTGCGCGGCAGGATGATGCCCGGCATTCCGCCGGCGCCCTCGGGGAGCGGCAATTCGACCTGTGCGAGGCGGTGGCCGTCGGTTGCGACGGCGCGTAACGTTGGAGCCTTCTCGCCACCGGCTGCGTGGAGGTAGATGCCGTTGAGATAGTAACGCGTCTCCTCCGTCGAGATTGCGAACTGGGTCTTGTCGATGAGGCGCTTGAGATCAGCTGCACCGATCTTGAAACTGTGTGTCATCTCGCCGGCAGCAAGGTCGGGAAAGTCGGTTTCGGGCAAAGTTTGCAAGGTGAAGCGGGAGCGGCCCGCCTTGATGGCGAGGACGGCGCGGTCCCCGGACGCTTCGAGCACGATTTGCGAGCCTTCCGGAAGCTTGCGAACAATTTCGTAGAACATGTGGGCCGGGACCGTGGACGAGCCGCCCGGGTTCACTTCGCCGGCAATCGTTTCCGTCACTTCAAGATCGAGATCGGTGGCCTTGAACGCAAGGCGTGACTGGTCCGCCTTGATGAGCACGTTGGCCAGGATCGGTATTGTATTGCGTTTTTCGACCACGCGATGGACGTGGCCAAGCGATCTCAGGAGATCTGCGCGTTCGACCGTAACCTTCATGGGTGATCCCGTTCACTCCGGGGGGGCCCCGGGGGCCCAGAAAGTGACGCGGTAGCGCCCATTACGCAAGGCCGATGGCGCCCTGCCGGCGGGTTTTCCAAGCGAATCGCCAAATCTGCGTACCGGCCCTGTAAATCCAGCCTGCTCGTAGGGCGCTATGGGCTATTGCGCCCTACGGCGAACCGGGCGTCAGTCCTGCAACTGTCGCTTCAAAAGTTCGATCTCTTCCGCCAAGGCGGTGTCGCTGTGCACCAGATTTTCGATTTTGCGCACGGCATGCAGGACGGTCGTGTGGTCGCGTCCCCCAAAACGCCGTCCTATTTCGGGGAGCGAACGCAATGTCAGGGTTTTGGCAAGATACATCGCGACCTGGCGGGGACGAACGACATTCGCGGTCCGCCTTGAGGAGAGGAGGTCGGCGCGGCTCACATTGTATTGACGCGCAACCATGCGCTGGATTTCTTCAATTCTAATGCGCTTGGGCTCTTGCGGGCGGATCAGGTCGCGGACCTCCCGCTCGGCCATTTCGAGCGTGATGGGCTGGCTAGTGAGTTGGCTGTGCGCCAATAGGCGATTGAGCGCGCCTTCAAGGTCGCGGCCATTGTGCGTGACGGTCTTGGCGATGAACGCCAGCACAGGAGGCGGTACGTCGAACCCTGGGTGATAGTGCTTGGCGGCCGCCACCCGGGTTTTGAGGATTTCCAGACGGATGTCTTCGCCGAGTGCCCCCATTTCGACCACCAAGCCGCCGGCTAGGCGCGACCGTACGCGCTCGTCAAGGCTTTCGAGCTCTGAAGGCGGGCGATCGGAGGCGATGACGACCTGCCGGCCGGCGTCGATCAGGGCATTGAGGGTGTGGCAGAACTCGACCTGTGTCGACTTTCCTTGCAGAAATTGCAGGTCGTCGATCACCAGGACGTCGATTGTTCGCAGCGCGTCCTTGAACGCAAGTGCGTTCTGCGCCCGTAACGCCGCCACAAAACCGTACATGAAGCGTTCGGCCGTGAGATAGAGCACCTTGCGTTCGGCACTTGCATTGCCGGCCCAAGCCAGTGACTGGAGCAGATGGGTTTTGCCGAGACCGACACCGGCGTGAACGTACAAAGGGTTGAACATCACGCTATCGCCACGGCGCGCCTGCGCCACTTGTTTGGCGGCGGCATGCGCCAAACTGTTGGAGCGGCCGACCACGAAAGTATCGAAGGTCAACCGAGGGTCGAGCGGCGAGCCGCCGAGCGCCTCATGAGCCGCAGAAATGGGTGCCGCCGGGGTGCGTACTTCAATACCCGTACTCTTGGGCTCTCGTACCGTTGCGGTCTGCTCTGCCAACTTGGTTTTGGGCGGCATCGTGCGCAGCACGCCTGAGCGCACGGTGATCTCGATGCGCGACACGGAGGCAAACTCCGCCTGCAGGCAGGCCATCAGGCGTTCCGCGTAGTGCGATTGAATCCAGCTCTTCAGGAAGCGCGTGGCGACCGAAAGCTTTAACGTATCGCCTTCGGCGGCCTCCAGCTCCATGCGGGCAAACCAACTTGTAAATACTTCCTCGCCTACTTCGGCACGAAGGCGCTCCCGTGCGCGTTGCCAGCGATCCTGATCTGGAGTGGTCATTTTCGATTTCTGCTTTGCCGTTGAAATCCAAGTTGGGGACGCGACGAAAACATCCAACGCCAAACACCTGCTACGAGGGGACGCGACCGAACTCAGACGCTGAAGTTGATATGAAACAGAGGGGGCGCGTCACGCGCGCCCAGACAGCGCAATGTCAACTAACAAATCGCAAAGGGCAGATCGCGATGACAGGCCACATCGTGATCTGGCGCATGGCGATGCTGGGAACCGCAGGCCTCACAAAACAACAGGCTACGTTGTGACTCGCCAGCAACCCGAGGAATAGTCGTGTCGTCATAATCGTGTCCCCCCAAAATGCCATCGTCGCCGCCGCTCCACGATGGTTACACAAGCCAAATAAAACACATGCTCTTCTGCAGTATCTCCAGGGTTTCTACAGTATCTCTTGGGTACTCTTACCCAGTCTCAAGAGTTACTGGAGATATAGCTGGCGCCTACGTTTTATTCGCTTCGCTCCGATCCGCCGAAATCTTACCTTCGTGCTCGGGGTGTCCTAGGTAAACTTACCTACGCCACGCCGATGGATTCGAATACCAAACGAACATTTGAAGGCTCCCCCGTTGCGACAAATAAACAATATCAACCATGGCCACCGCGCGCAACGCCCCCATCCGGGTCGTCAAATGGCTGACGCGTCTGTGGCTGGAATAGTTCCAACCATCCCGCCCTGCTGGCCCTTGGCGGGGGAACGATAATCAATTGAAAAATATCATCTAATTCTGATTTTGGCGGGTCCGAAGGAGGGGAGGAAAGTTAACGATTGAGGCAAACCCTTTCAGGGCAGGCGAGTGGACGCTCATCGTCCTTTGTAAGTCCTCATATTGATATTGCCGCTAAACGGTTCTGTTATCAGTTGTTTTTCTGTGCGTCGGGGTCGCCTAGCCCGGCCGCGGCCCAGCTGAATCTGGGCAAAAAAGTCGCTAAAAGGTAACGAAATAGCTAAAGAGGCAAGGCGCGGAAAAATTGTTTGTGACCGTGACACTTTTGCAACAGCCGAATACCGTTTCCGTCGCGCTTGTCAGGAATTTCGATCTTGCTTGAAAGGGAAACCCCATGCTGGAGCTTAACCAGCCCCAATTGCGACCTAAAGTAAGCCATGGCGGCAAACGATCAAGATATTGGGGTTCAAAAAACAAGGTTATCTACAGCATTTCCACAACAACGCATACGGAGGCGATCCCGGTTGCAATGGCCCCCGGTCGGCTCCTTCGAAGCTAACGAATGGTCTGTTTGTGGCCGCCCGGCGTCTTTAATCTGGCCATCCGCGTGGACGGCTTATCAGCCGAGCTTGTTATCAGCCGAGCTTGGCCACACTTTTGGTCAGACGCGATACCTTTCGGCTCGCCGCGTTCTTGTGCACGACGCCTTTTTGCACCGACCGCATGATGACAGGCTCGGCAGCCTTCAGGGCTTCCACCGCCTTGGTCCGATCGCCCGACGAGATAGCGTCTTCGACCGTGCCCACGATCGTGCGCAAGTACGAGCGACGGGCCTTGTTGATTGCCGTCCGGCGCGCAATGACGCGGATCGCTTTCTGGGCAGAAGAGGTATTTGCCATTTTGGTCCTGTCTGCTGGACGTCCTCAGGGGCCGCGAGGGGCACCTACAACCGGTCCGCAATATTCAAAAAACATTGGCGGCGAAACCTCGCCGCCCCTTTGCGCGGTTTATAGTCGTGCCATTCCGGAGCGTCAACGCTGCGCGTGAAACTTTGGCTTCAGTTGGTCAACCCACCGAAACATGGTCAGGGTTGCGCAAAAGGATTGGGCAGGAAGGATTTCGGCGTAAGCGGCCTTATTACGACGCACGCACCCGGTCATAGCCCGCGGCCACGGCCGCCCGATCCGCGGCACCAAACGGTGCGAGCGGCGGCTGAACCTCGGCCCACTTCGGGTCACGGTGAATATGCGCCAAGAGCGCTTTCACCCCCGAAACGAGCTGCCGGCCGTCGAAGAGTTTGCGGATCGCCACAGCAGCGTCGAGCGCCGCTGCATCCCCATGGCGCCAAGCCCGCGAACACAGATCCGCATTGAGGTTCGCGGTTGCCGAAATGCAGCCCGCGAAGGCGCCCGTTCGCGCCTCGAGCAACGCGGCTTCGGTTGAAGGGAACACCTTGAAATCCGCCGACACTGTGGCTGCGGCGCGGGCGAAGTCCATGTCGCCGGATGAATCCTTCAAGCCGACGATACGCCGGCCGTGGGTGGCAAGCAGCCGGCCGATGAGGTCGACGCGCCAGGGCAGGCCGGATTGGGAGGGAAAATGGTAAAGGTAAATGGGGATCGGTCTGGTGGCGGTCGCCGCCAGGATTGTCGCCACATAGCTCGCCAGGCCATCGTCCGGCACGCCCTTATAATAGAATGGCGGCAGTAGCAGCGCCCCCGCAAAGCCGAGATCGCAAGCGTGGCGCGTGAGCGCGACCGCATCCGCAACTGCGGCGGCACCTGTGCCGACCATCAGGCGGTCGAGCGGCAGGCCGGCATCACGATAGGCAGTCATGACGCGCTTGCGTTGTTCAAGCGAGAACGATGTGGCCTCGCCCGTGGTGCCGAGCACGTTGAGCCCGTCGCATCCATTGTCGAGAAGGTAGCGGGCAAGCGCCGTCGAGCGCGCGCAATCGGGTTCGCCCGCTTGATCGACGGCCGTCGCGACCGCGGCGATGACGCCTTGAAGTCCCTGTGCCAAATGAGGCTCTCCTGCCTAACGCTATCCGTTCACGTCGAATGCGGCGAGCGCGGCCATATTGACGATCTGGCGATCGTTGGCTGCCAGAGTTACAATCTGCACCGGCCGGTCGAATCCGACCAGGATCGGGCCGATGACGGTCGCGCCGCCCAGCTCCTGGAGAAGTTTGGTCGAGATCGACGCCGAGAGGAACCCCGGCATGACGAGAACATTCGCCGGGCCCTTGAGCTTGCTGAACGGATAGGCCTGCAGGAGTTCGGCGTTGAGTGCGACGTCGGCGGTCATGTCGCCATCGTATTCGAAGTCGACATGCCGCTCGTCCAGAATGCGAACCGCGTCATGAACATAGGCAGCCCGTTCGCTTGGCGGATGTCCGAAGTTCGAGAATGAAAGCAGCGCAACCCGCGGCTCGTAGCCAAGATGACGCGAAACGCCGGCCGCCTCGCAGGCGATGTCGGCGAGGGTTTCGGCGTCCGGAAACTCGGCGACCGCGGTATCGGCGATCAGCACGGTGCGGCCGCGCGTCAAGACCAGCGAGAAGCCCATGACGCGATGACCTGGCTTGGGGTCGATAACGCGCCGCACGTCCTCCAACGCCACCGTGAAATTGCGCGTGACGCCCGTCACCATCGCGTCGGCGTCGCCATTCGCCACCATGCAGGCCGCAAAATGGTTGCGGTCCTGATTGACCAGCCGATGACAGTCGCGTTGCAGGTAGCCTTTGCGCTGCAGCCTTTGATAGAGATAGTCCGCATAGGCATCATTGCGCTGCGACAAGGCCGCATTGATGATCTCGATGCCGCTGCCCAGTTCGACCCCGATACCCGCTGCGGTTTCGCGCACGCGCTCCGCGCGGCCGACCAGCACTGCGGTGCCCAATCCCTGATGCACATAGTTCGAAGCGGCGCGGATGACCTGTTCTTCTTCGCCCTCCGCGAATACGACGCGCTGCGGCTGCCGCCGCAGCTGTTCGTGGACGCGCTCCAGGATGTTCGCAACCGGATCCCGGCGTGTGCTCAATTGCCGGCGGTAACCATCCATGTCGACAATCGGCTTGCGTGCGACGCCGGTGTCCATCGCGGCCTGCGCGACGGCGGGAGGAACGGAGGAAATCAGCCGCGGATCAAATGGCGTAGGAATGATATAGTCGCGACCATATTTCGGGCGCGTCCCATAGGCGGCCGCCACTTCGTCCGGCACGTCCTCGCGCGCCAATGCGGCCAGCGCGTGCGCGGCTGCGATCTTCATTTCCATATTGATCGTCTTGGCGCGCACATCGAGCGCGCCGCGGAAGATGTAGGGAAATCCCAGGACGTTGTTGATCTGGTTGGGATAGTCGGAACGGCCGGTTGCCATGATGGCATCGTTGCGAACCGCAGCCACTTCTTCGACCGTTATTTCGGGATCCGGATTGGCCATGGCGAAGATGATCGGGTCCGGTGCCATCATCTTGATCATGTCCTGGGTCACCGCACCTTTGGCCGAGAGGCCGAAGAAGACGTCGGTATCGATCAGCGCCTGCTCGAGGGTGCGTGCTCCAGTTTTCACCGCATAGGCTGACTTCCACTGGTTCATGCCGTCCGTGCGGCCCTGGTAGATCACGCCCTTGGTGTCGCACAGGAGCAGGTTTTCGGGAGCGAAACCAATGGCGCGCAGAAGTTCCAGACAGGCAATGCCGGCGGCACCCGCGCCATTGCAGACCAGGCGGGTTGATTTGATGTCGCGGTCCGTGAGGTCGAGCGCATTGAGCAGACCCGCCGCCGCGATGATCGCGGTACCGTGCTGGTCATCATGAAAAACCGGAATGTCGAGCAGTTCGCGCAGGCGTTGCTCGATGATGAAGCATTCCGGCGCCTTGATGTCCTCAAGATTGATGCCGCCCCAGCCTTTGCCAAGCAGCTTGACGCATTGGATGATCTCGTCAGGGTCTTCACTGGAGACTTCAAGGTCGATCGAATCGATGTCGGCGAAGCGCTTGAACAGGACGGCCTTGCCTTCCATCACGGGTTTGGCCGCAAGCGCCCCGAGGTTGCCCAGGCCGAGGATCGCAGTGCCGTTGGTGATCACGGCGACGAAATTACCCTTGGTGGTGTAGTCGTAGGCGAGGCTCTCGTCTTTCGCGATGGCGAGCACCGGGACGGCCACGCCGGGGGAATAGGCCAGCGAAAGGTCACGCTGGGTCGCCATCGGCTTGGTGGCAACGACTTCGAGCTTGCCGGGCCGGCCCTCGCTGTGGAAAAGCAACGCTTCCTGGTCCGTAATGATCGGTCGCGTAACGTTGCCCTTAGCTTTGTCAGACATTTCAACCCCTTGGCGCTTCGCAGACGCGAAGGCGCCGCTTTAGCCGGTCCAACGTAGCGATTGCGCGGCGAGCACTCAAGGGAGGCGATAAAGATTTGGGAGGCGATAAAGATTGATGGCTTGATCGGGACCCGTGGTCGCGTCTAAGCCACATACCCATATATAATGGTTCGCCATCGACACCCGTCGGCAAAATGGTTCGACATTAAATGCTTCGACATAAAGCGACTGTGCCATGATCCGTTTCGTTTTTCGCTTCGTTGGTCTTTTGTGCCTGGCCCTGGGATTCATCATCCTGGTCCATGACGGTACCAAATCGATTGCTGATCAGCGCTGGTTCATCACCAAAGTCAGCGATCTTTGGATTACATTCCATGAGCCAAGCCTGACCGGCCTGCGGCCGGCGCTTGAAGGCGTCGCGGGCGTGCTCTGGGATCCGATCCTCGTCAATGTGCTCAACGCGCCCTCATGGGCAGCGTTGCTGGGTGTCGGGGCAATCCTGATCCTCGTCGGCCGCAAACCGAAACCGCTCATCGGCTTTGCCCGCTGATATCCTGTTCACGGGAGAAAAAGTGCCATGTTTTCGCTGCGTAAGAAGCTGGAGATTCCCTCCGCCGCCAATGCCTTGCCGGGACGTTCGGCCGCCATTGCGACCGCCAAAGACCATTTCATCAACCATAATGCGCTCAAAGGGCCTTATCCGGCGGGATTCGAGACCGCCATCTTTGGCATGGGCTGCTTTTGGGGTGCTGAGCGAAAGTTCTGGGAACTCGGTGACGGCATTCATGTGACGGCCGTCGGTTATGCGGCGGGCTTCACGCCCAATCCGACCTATCAGGAGGTCTGCAGCGGAGCGACCGGACATAACGAGGTCGTGCTGGTCGTCTATGATCCCAAGAAGATTTCCTATGAGGACTTGCTCAAGACATTTTGGGAAAACCACGACCCCACCCAAGGCATGCGCCAGGGCAACGACGCAGGCACGCAATATCGCTCCGGCATCTACGTCTTCAACGATGCACAAAGGCGGGCTGCCGAAGCCTCGAAGGCCATGTACGACAAGGCGCTGAAAGCCAAACGTTTCGATGCCGTCACGACCGAAATTCTCGATGCACCGCCGTTCTACTTTGCCGAGGACTACCATCAGCAATATCTTGCGAAGAATCCCATGGGTTATTGCGGCCTCGGCGGCACCGGCGTGAGCTGCCCCATCGGCACAGGTGTCGCGGCCCATTGACCTCGCCTGCGCGGCCAATGTTGCGCTGATCGTTATTTTCTCCGGCTACGAAAATTTCGTGTCGCGGATCGAAGCGGTCGATCGCGACCACCCGGATTGGATGACCAAATCCATTTTGTTTGAGGCAAGATGTACCGCAGCGCGTAGGGCGCAATCGCTTTATTGCGTCGCTTGTCGGCCAACACCCGTAAGACCGTTGTGGGCTTTCGGCGCAATAAATCGATTGCGCCCTACACGTCACGAATTGTTGGGTCGCGGGGCACGTGAGGACCGGCTCCTGACCAAATCTACGGAGTAAAAACGCCGGGCGAATCCGCGACCGGCGGCCTGGCTCATGCTATTGTTGCAATCCAAGGAGCCTGACACATGGACCAACCACGCATCAAGCGCGACCCCAAAGTCATGATGGGCAAGCCGGTCATCGCCGGCACCCGGATCACGGTCGAACACATCCTGCGCTGCCTCGCTGCTGGCGATACCATCGAGCACATGATTGCCAACTACCCGCATCTCACCGTCGAGGATATCCGCGCGGCGCAGGCCTATGCGGCCGACTATCTAGCCCACGAAGGAATCGTCGCAGCCGAGTGAACCAGGCATGCCGACCTTCTTCGCGGATGAATGCGTCGCCCGGGCAGTCGTCGAAGGGCTGATCCAGCGTGGCCTCGACGTCGTCGATGCCAAGGACGTCTGCCGAGGCGATAGCGACGAGCGTGTTCTCGCACTGGCGGAGGCGGCCGGACGTGTCGTCATTACCCACGACTGGGGATTTGGCGAGATGACAATTCGGCATGGTCAGGCTGCTGCCGGCGTCATCATCCTGTCGCTCTACGCTTTGTCGGGCGCCGCGCGCGATAGCTACGCGGTCGAGAAGGTCGCGGAAATCGCCGATCAATGCCCTGGCTGCCTCACGATCATCGAGCCATGGCGCGTACGCAGAAGACCTTTGACCGGCCCGTAAAATCAGTTTGGCTGCGGATACGCGGGCGGGTTTCACGCCCAATCCGACCTGCCAGGAGGTCTGTAGCGGAGCGACCGGACATAACGAGGCCGTGCTGGTCGTCTATGGCCCCAAGAAGATTTCTGGTGAGGACTTTCGGCGGCTGACCAAAGAAGGGCGATCACGGGTCCAAATGATCCCCCTATTCCCATGTTAGTGAAATCATGGTTAATTTGAAATCAATAGTCGAATTGTACCAATGCTAGTATCGCAGGTGGCTTGCCGATGTTGACCACACTCCGGACACTCTTGCATCAAGCGAGATGCGCGGACTGGGAATCCTGGGCCGGCATGACGGTCTTTGGGGCGTTCATGTTGTGCGTAATTTTGTCGTATCTCTCGCCGGCCTTCCACCATTGGATGATTGAACTTATTCCCCGTGAACTGGAAAAGCCAAAGTTGGCGGTTACAAGGCCAAATCCAGTACTCGTCTCAAAAAGCAATCTTAGTGGCACGTGCTTTCAGAATTTCATGATCGTTGGCATCATCGTGAATGGCGAGATTTCAGTCCTCGCTTCGTCGCCGAATGTTGCGGGGCGCCGGAAGTATCGCGAGAGCGATAATCACACGGATCGCGTCTTTCAATCGATCAGAATCGATCGCGATTTTCTCGTTGTGAGAACTGGCGGAAACGCTCCGCTGAAGAAAGTCGCTTCAGCCTCGCTTAAATACGAGGCGCCGGGTGAGGTATCCATTGACTTGACCCAAATGGTCCGAAGCAGCGATGGCCAAGCGCCCGAAATTTTGGTCGGTAGAGTTGACGTTATGGCAACCGGAGTGTCCAGGGAAGAGATTGACAATGGTGTCGGAGGCTACGTCGAATACGAGCACAAAGTCGAAATGAGTTGCTCCTTGGAGGTAGACAGGGCAATTGCACCTTAGTGCGACATTGATATTAATGAAATTGATTCCCGATCCTAGCCATTGCTGACGACCTGCCGCGCTGCATAAAACTTCATTCGTAGCGTGGGTAAAGGCGTCTGGCACAATGCTGGTGCGTGCGACGACCCTTCGTGACACCTTTGCCCACGTCGGGCCACGCCACCCGCACCGCCTACGCGTGGGTACGGCACCACGATAGACCATTTGTTTGTTCGACCATTGTGCCAGCGCCTCTGCCCACCCAAGGAGCCCGCCATTTTGTTTGAGGTAAGTTGTACCGCAGCGCGCAGGGCGCAATTGCTTTATTGCGCCGCTTGTCGGCCAACACCTGCAAGACCGTCTGGGTCAATGGCGCAAGAATGCGATTGCGTCCCACACACTTTCCGCTTGACCCGGAGCAAAAAATTATTGGACACAACCAACGTTCGGGAAAGTCATGTTCGAAACTGCTTAGGATTTTGAGATGCGTTCCAAACACGCAAGACGTTACGATGCGTGCCTTGTTATCGATCGTATAAACGATCCAATATTTGGTTCGGTCCCCGATTACAAAGAGATAGGCGTGATATGGCGCTCCGGTAAGAAAGAAAAAAACCCACATGTGCGGTGTCGTTGCCAACCACGTCTCAAATACACGCGCTAACCGCGCTTCTTGCTCTTCCCAAAAGGCAACACTGTAGTTACGGCAATAACGGGCAAGATCGTCAATATCCAGTTGAGCGCGGTCCGTAATGTCAACGCGAAACACCATTCGAGGGCTTAGGCAATTTCGCCATTGCAGATAGCCAAAAATCGCTTCTTTAACGTTTCGCGATCAAATGGCTTTGTCCTGCCCGCGGCAACATCGGCTTCGGCCTGCTTGAGGGACGCGACAAGTTCGGCCTGTTCCTCCTCAGTCGGAACGGGAACCTCTTCCAAAGTGACCACGGGAACAACCACTGTATCCCGTTCAAGGGGTTTCTGAGAGTTTTCCATCTCTGTAATTTATCACAGCAAGGAGGCAATGTCCAAGGATGTTGGCTGCCTCGGACAATGCGGGATTGGCCCCAACTGATAAGCGGCGAGGAGTTCAATGCGGATTTTGATTTTGCCGCGTGAGATGGCTGCGTATACGCCCTGATGGTCTCTACCTTACGATCCCGCCAGTTTGTTTGAGGCAAGATGTACCGCAGTGCGTAGGGCGCAATCGCTTAATTGCGCCGCTTGTCGGCCAACACCTGCAAGACCGAGGGGCCCAGCGGCGCAATAAAGCGATTGCGTCCTACACCTTCCCCTTGACATTCCTTCCGTTTATTCCGATAGTTCTGTCATGACAGAAATAACGGAAAAAACGGAAAACGCAGTCAAGCTCCCGGAGGCGGTGGAGCGCTTCGTCCTGCAATGGGGCGACATGGGCTCGCAATGGGGCGTCAACCGTTCGGTCGCCCAGATCCAGGCCCTGCTCTACCTCTCCGAACGCCCGCTTACGGCTGAGGAAATCGCCGCCACGCTGGGGCTGGCGCGCTCCAACGTGTCGAACTCGATCCGCGAACTCATGGCCTGGGATCTCGTCCGGCGCGTTCCCGTGCGGGGCGACCGGCGCGAGCATTTCGAGGCCGAAACCGAGGTCTGGGAAATCGCCATGCGGATCGCGGCTGTTCGCAAGGAACGCGAGTTCGATCCCGCGATCGACGCGCTCAAGGCCTGCGTGGCGGACGCCGATCGCGACCCCAAACTCAATTCCGTGGCGGCCCGGCGGCTCAAAGACATGCTCGGCTTTGTCGAAACGATGGACCGCTGGTACGCGCAGATGCTCACGATACCAAAACCCAAATTGGCTTCGCTGATGCGGCTCGGTGCCCGGGTTATCAGCCTTTTGCCGCTCGGGAAAGCCAAACAGGAACGCTCATAAGCGGGATCAAGGTCATGCGCGCAAACATACTCGCTCTCGAAAGTCCGCCGCCATCAGGGCCGCAACGCGACCCTGGATATGACACCGGATTCGCCCCCCGCCGTACGCCCGGCGGCAAGGTGCTCGATCTTCGCTTCCGGGCCCTGATGCGCTGCGAAGAATGGGATTCGCTGCCAGCCGCGATTCAACGGCGCTTTTGCAAGGATATCGCCAGCGGGCAAGCGATCGTCTTTGTGGGGGAAGTGGTGGACACTTATCTCAGCCGCGGTGGTTGGTTGCTTGCCCAAATGGCCCGTCTCGTCGGCGGTCCGCTGCCGCTCCATCGTGACGCCCACGTGCCGAGTGTCGTAAGCGTCACGGCCGACAAGACCAACGGCGGCCAGACGTGGACGCGGCAATACGGCCGACGCGCTGGATTTCCGCAGGTCGTTCACTCCATCAAGCGCTTTGCCGGGCCCACGGGCCTCGAAGAATACGTCGGCCGCGGGGTCGGCATGACGTTGACTGTCGATGCCCGCGACGGCGCGCTGATCTTTCGCAGCGCTGAGTATTTTTTCGAGTTGGGGAGATGGCGCCTTGTTTTGCCGTCCTGGCTGACGCCCGGCGCAATTTATGTGACTCATGCCGAACTCCCCGACGGCAAGTTCAGCTTCACGCTGCAGATCATACATCCCCGGTTTGGTTTGTTGCTGCGCCAGATGGCGATCTTTCGGGAGGCCACCCCATGACCTTAAGTGACATGCCTTTGAGTGACATGACTTCAAGTATCATGACATCAAATGTGCTCTGGATCCTGATCGCGTTGCAGCTCGCCATGGGACTGTTCGATATCGTCTATCACCACGAAATGACCGAGCGCCTGGCCTGGCGGCCTTCGCAGCGACGCGAACTGATCCTGCACGGGATGCGCAATCTCATCTATGCGGTGTTGTTCATCGTGCTCGGATGGTTCGAGCCGCACGGCGTCTGGGCGGCACTCATCATTGCGCTCATGGGCGCGGAGGTCGTGGTCACGCTGGTCGACTTTGTCGAAGAGGACATGAGCCGCAAGCTGCCCGCAAGCGAGCGCGTCACCCATACGCTGCTCGCCATCAATTACGGTGCGCTGCTCGCTCTGGTGACTCCGCTGCTTGCGCGCTGGGCGGCTCTGCCGAGCGCCTTTATGCCAGTTTACTATGGGGTCGTGACCTGGCTTGCGCCGGGGGCAGCACTTGGTGTGATCATGTTCGGATTGCGCGACGTTCATGCGGCACGCCGCGCGCGGCGGCTTGTTTCGGGCGATGCAGCTGAACTCGCGCGGGTCCTGCCGCCCCGTCAGCGTATCCTGATCACCGGCGCGACCGGGTTCATCGGCACGCGCCTCGTGCAAGCACTCGTGGGTGCCGGCCATGATGTCACGGTACTGGTGCGCGATCCCGGCAAGGCGCTGGCATTGCCGACGCCGCTGCGGGTGGTGACGAGCCTTGCGCAGATCTCCAACGATGCGCCGATCGACGCGGTGATCAATCTCGCGGGGGAGCCGATTGCGAATGGGCTTTGGACGCTCGCCAAACGGCGGCGCATTCTGATCTCGCGCCTGCGCATGACGCGGCACGTGGTCCGTCTTATCGCACGGCTTGAGAAGCGCCCAGCGGTGCTCGTCAGCGGCTCGGCGATCGGGTGGTACGGGACGTGGGGCGACGAGCGCCTCACCGAATTCGACGGCGGCAAGCGCTGTTTCGGCCATCGCGTCTGCGAGGCCTGGGAGCGTGCGGCGCGCAAGGCCGAACAGTTCGGCACACGCGTGGTGCGGCTGCGCATCGGACTGGTGCTTGGCACGGACGGCGGTATGCTTGCCCAGCTATTGCCGCCGTTCGAATTTGGCTTCGGCGGGCCGATCGGATCCGGCCGGCAATGGATGTCCTGGATCGAACTTGACGACTTGGTGCGGTTGATCGCGCATGCCATGGTGACGCCGCAGCTCACCGGCGCCGTCAATGCGACCGCCCCGAACCCCGTCACCAATGCGGACTTTACCACTGAACTCGCACACGCGCTTGGGCGCCCGGCGCTGCTGCGGTTGCCCGCCTGGTTGCTCCATGCGGTTGCGGGCGAACTTGCGGACGAATTGTTGCTCGGCGGCAAATGCGTGTTGCCCGACAAGGCGGATGTGAGCGGTTTCAAGTTCCGGCACGAGACATTGCGCAACGCGTTTGGCGCGATATTCGGGCAGCGAACGTCCGTTGAATGTGCGATGGCCGCGGATAAGGAGGCAGTCACAGGGGCGCCGCCTTTGGCGCTCGGATGATGACAGCTTTCGGATCAGCATAAATTAACAGCACCATGAGAGACTGCCGCGATCGATCTGAGGTCTTATTTAATTTCACTGGCGCGCGATAACTTCGGGTGCCGCCTGAAATGGAAGGTTTGAAATGGGCCGCTTTATTCTCGCGGTGCTGATTTGTGTGACGCTTGTAAGCTGCGATGATGATACGCGGGAAGCGACATTGCGTTATCGCCTGATTGCCACGGTGGAAATCGATGGACAAAAGGTCGAAGGATCGACCGTGATGGAGATACACTACAAAAACTTTCATATGGACCCCCACTTCCTGGACACATTCATTCAATTCTTGACCCACATCAACCCGCGGATCACGGCCATCGATCACGCGGCCGAAGCGTTGATTTTGGATTTGAAAGGGCGCGGGACGGTATTCATCCTGCCGACCGTGCATGGCAGCATGGGGTTTTCGGACTTCCATGGGATCTGCCTCCTCTACACCCTCGGAATTGAAAACAAACTACACAGCTTGACCAAGGAGGATATGAGACAAATCAGCAATGCAAAGGGGCGCAGGCCTCTTCAGCTCCTGCGACCGGAAATGAGGCGACCGGAATATCCAAAAGGCCTTGTTATCAGAAGCCCGGCGATGGTTACATTCAAAAATGAAAGAGATCCTCGAACCATCGAAGAAGTAGACCCGGAAAACATGGAGCAACATTTCCCCGGAGTTCGTTTGTTGAATTTTGAAATTGAGATTACCGACGCGCCCTTGACCCGGGTGCTGACAAAGCGGTTGCCGTGGCTGGAGACCATTGATCAAAACGAGACTCTCGAAAGGGAGCCAGGCGGATCGATGCGCCCACCCACGAAAAACCCGTCGCGTTCCTAATTCACCAATCCGCTTTTTTTGGAACGGGCTGGCAACGGATGCTGCATGTTAAATAGCAAGCGTAGCCCAGATGGACCGCAGGGTAAGTATCCTCCGGCAAAGCCTGGGGATACTTAAAATCAAATGGCGCTCGGGGCCTCGCCTCGTCGATCCCCGTCATGATTGCGGGTTCTGCCGGTATAACTGTGGACGCTTGCCAAGCGGCGGCGGATTCCGGGTTGCGTCCCTTGTAACCTAAAGGCTAATTTGCGGTCCCCAATTTGGGGGACCTCATGAATCTCAACCGCCTTTTCCGTGCCGCACTTCTTGGCGCTTCGGCTATGATGGGCGCTACCACGGCTGGACGCGCTGCCGATATGGAGGTTTTGAAGGCGCCGCCGCCGGCTTCGCAACAGGTGACTGGCTATGTCGAACTCTATGGCGGCGGGGCCGAGAATAAGTTTTCCAACACATTCTGCGATTTCGAAGGCCCCTGTAGCCAGGAGTCGGATAAAATCCATGGTTGGGTCCTCGGTGGTGCTGGCCGCGTCAATTACTGGTGGTCTCCGGGCGCCAGCCTGCAGCTAGACGCGCAGGCAGAGGGAACAAGCTTCAAGGCCGACTTTGGAAATGGTGTGTTTCACTTTTCCGACGTGGCATATCTCGTTGGCGGACATGCAAGCTGGCGGAACTCTGGTAGCTTGGTCGGCGTTTTTGGCGCGGCGGGGGATGCCCATGGTGTCCGCCACGGCATGATCGGTGCCGAGGCTCAGGTTTACTGGAACCAATTTACGTTATATGCGCAGGTCGGCTACGATACGACGGTGCCGGGCCCACTCTCTTCCTCCGTCGATGCCTATCATCATTGGTTTGTGCGTGGCACCGGTCGATATTTCGTCAACCCCAATCTGCTGCTCGAAGGAACCGTCCTCTATGCGAGTGGCCAAGCAAACTCTGTGCAGGCGAACACGGCCAAGGGCGCGACGCTTGATTTCATCGACGTGTTTGGAAGCGGAGTTTCGCCGTTCTTCGTGGGCCCGTAATAGGCGCGGTCAACGAGTCTCGATCGGCTGATTTAGCGAAGACCTTCCCGGCCACCCCTGACCCTCCGAGCCGCGGGTGGCCCGAATTTCTCACACTGGGTGCGCCCTACGCCGCGCCGGCAACGTCCGTGTTCTGCAAAAGCTGGCTTACCATGGCGCGCAGCCGCATCGGACGCACCGGCTTGTGCAGCAGATGATGGCCGCTGGCGCGCGCTTCGCGCAGGCGTTCGGGTGCGGTGTCGCCGCTGATCAGGAAGGCCGGAATGTCAGGCCCCAGCGCTTCGCGCAGTCGCGCGATCGCGACGATGCCGGATTGTCCATCGCCCAGCCGGAAATCGGAGATGATCAGGTCGGGGCAGTGATCCTTGCCGACAGACGCGAGCGCGGCATCGCATGAGGCCCCCGCGATGACGCGACAGCCCCACGTCCGCAATATCCCGCCGATGCCTTCGAGCACCAGCGCTTCGTCGTCGATGACGACGACGAGCTTGCCGTTGAATACGTCCGGCGCCGTCGGCTCAGCGGCCTGCGGCTCGCTGAACTGTGCTTGTGCCGCCGCTAACGGGACTGTCACCGAAAATCGTGAACCCTTGCCGACCGTCGAGGTGAGCTCGATCGGATGGCCGAGCAGCCGGCACAGCCTCTCCACGATGGCCAAGCCTAAGCCCAGGCCGCCATGGCTGTCGCCTTTCTGGATGCGGTAGAACTCGCCGAAAATATTGCGGCGCTGTTCTTCCGGAATGCCCAGGCCGCTGTCGCAAACATCGATGCGGATTTGATCACCGCGCCTTCTGCAGCCGACCACGATGCCGCCCGACGACGTATAGCGCACCGCATTGGACACCAGGTTGAGCACGATGCGTTCCAGCAGGATGACATCGCTGCGCAGCCACAGGCTGCTCGCCACCACATGGAACGTGAGTCCCTTCTTGCGTGCTGCGCCCGCGAACGTGTCCTCGATGCGCGTCAACAGGCGGGACGCCGGCATGTCGAGGATGCTGGTGGTGAGCACGCCGGCATCGAGCCGCGATATGTCGAGCAGCGCATTGAACAATTCGTTCATCGAGGCGACCGCCGCATCGATCCGTCCGACCAAGCGGGTGCCTTCCTGTGTTTTCATCTGTTCCTGCAGCTGCGCCACGAACAGGTCGAGCGCCTGCAGGGGCTGGCGCAGGTCGTGGCTCGCGGCGGCAAGAAAACGGGATTTCGCGAGATTGGCCTGTTCGAGCTGATGGGTGCGCTCCTCGACCTTGCGTTCGAGGCCCGCATAGGATTCCTGCAATTGCGCCGCCATGCTGTTGAACTGGTCAGCCAAGGCTTCGAGTTCGTCGCCGGTCTTGATCGAGATGCGCTGGGTGAGGTCGCCGCCGCCGATGCGGGCGGCACCCGTGCGGATGGCCTGGATTGGGACCACCATGCGCCGCGCCAGGAAGAGGCCCGAGAAGAAGGCGAGCACCAGACCTGCCAACAGGAGCAGGCTCGAGCGCTTGATTCCCTCGGAGAGCGGCGCATAGGCCTCGTCGACGGGCAGTTCGACGAACAAGAGCCAGCCGAGCGGCGGGACCGACGCATAGGCGGTGAGCACGTCGCGTCCGCGCGCATCCTTCGCGCTCTGCACCGGCTCGACCGGTGCGCCGGTGCCGGCGGCGCGTGCGGCCTTCACCTGCGCCAGCTGCGTCATATCGGTGTTGCGCAACACGAGGCTGATGTCGGGATGCGCGATCAGGCGGCCCTGCTCGTCGATCACATAGGCCTGTCCGTTCTCGCCGACCTTGATCCCGGAGACCACTTCCCAGATCAGCTTGAGATTGACCTCGGCGACGCTCACGCCGGCGTCGCGGCCGGTGCCGGCAAGCGCCAGCGTCATATAGGGTTCCGACTCGCGGCGGAAATAGACCGGTCCGTAATAGACCTTCTTGGCAACAGCTTCGGTGAACTTCGGCTCGCGCGAGACATCGGTCTGGCTGCCGATCACATCCATCGCAAGCCGCGACACGCGCAATTGTTCCTTGCCGGAGGAATCGATCTGCGCGAGTTCAGTGACCGCCGGCACCTGGCGCAACAATCGCAAGCCGTCAAAACGGCGCTGATCCATCGTGCCGACCGACCACGGCAGCTGCGTGGTCCAGCCGACCTGGCTCTCGATTTCCTTGATGAACTGCCCAATCTTGGTGGAGGCGCCTTCCGCCTGTTCGCGCTGGATGCGAATGAGCGAGACCTTGTGCTCCTGGTACGAGAAGGCGATTTCGAACGCGATGTTGGTGAGGAGAACCACGGCTACGACGGCCAGGAACAGCGCCACATATTTGCGGAACAAAGGCCCGTTGATCTGGCGCAGCGTGGTCGACGGCTTAAGTCGAGTGAGCATGCCGTTCGTGGCATCGGTCATGCGCGCACCTCGATGGAACCGTAGGGTGGGCAAAGGCGCGCTGCTCGGTCCATCGGCGTGGGCAAAATCGCATGCGCGCTATAGACCGCGAAGACTGGCGTAAACGCCCTGGTGTTCCCACGCGCAAGATCGGTGCATGAGATTTTACCCACCCTACGGGTCCTCATTCGATCACCTCGTCGGCGCGGCCCCGCAGCAACAGCGGAAAGGTAACGCCAAGCGCCCTTGCGGTCTTGAGATTGAGGATCAACTCGGTTTTGGTGATCTGGTGTACTGGTAGATCGGCGGGCTTCTCACCTTTGAGAATTCGACCGGTGTAGCGGCCAACTTGCAGGGAAGCATCCAATAGGTTGCCACCATAGCCCATGAGCCCGCCGGCCGCGACGAATTCGCGATATGCGTGAATGGCTGGAATAGTGTGTTGAAGCGTCAGCGCCCCCAATTGAGACCGTCGATCGAAGAACAGCGCGTCAGCTGCAAATACAAGCGCGGTTGGGCGCATTTTCTGCACGGCTTCGAAAGCTGAATCGAATTCGCGTTCAGTGCTTGCGAAGACGGGCTGGAGCTGCAATCCCAAAGAACGCGCCGCCGCCTGGATTTCAAGCGGAGGAGTCTGTCGATTGGATCTAGTCGGGTTCAACAACACCGCAATCGTGGTGGCGGTCGGGACGGCTTCGTACAGTAGTTCAAGGCGTTTTGGCACCAACGGGGCACTTAGAGTCGTAACACCTGTAAGATTTCCGCTTGGGCGATTGAGGCTCGTCACAAGCCTTGCCTCGACCGGGTCCGCTGCAACGGAAAAAATAATTGGTATTTCTGTCGATGCTGCCTTTGCGGCCAATGCCGAGGCCGTGCTGCCGGTCGCCGCAATCACGCTTACGCGCCGCTGAACCAATTCGGTCGCCATCGTTTGCAATCGTTCGTATTGGCCCTCGGCCCAACGAAATTCGATCGCTACGTTGCGGCCTTCGACAAATCCGGCTTCGTTCAGGCCTTGGCGAAAGAAGCGCAGTTGTTGAATATGGCTGTCAACCGATCCAGCGTTGAGATAGCCAATCACCGGCATCGCGCTTTGTTGGGCGCGCGCGGCGCGCGGCCATGAAGACAACGTCGCCACCCCGAGACCAGTGATGAATTCGCGCCGTCTCATTCGATCACCTCGTCGGCGAGAACTCGCAGCATGGTCGGAATTTCAAGGCCGAGCAATTTTGCGGTCTTGAGGTTGACCACCAGTTCGAATTTCGTCGGCTGGACAACGGGCAGGTCGGCGGGCTTGGCGCCACCGAGAACCCGGCCGGCATAGAGTCCGGCTTGCCGATACATATCGGCAAGCGGCGCCGCATAGCTCATCAGGCCGCCCTCTTCCACAAATTCGCGTCGATAGTAATTCGCCGGGATCGCGTGACGGTCTGCCAGCGCAATGATTTGTGGGCGACGGCTGCCGTAGAAGGCGTCCGCCGAGACCAGGAGCGCACCGACCTTGCGCTGCGCCATGACGGCAAATGCCGTCTCGAAGTCGCCCTCGTTACTGGCATTGACAACGTGAAGTGCGATGCCGATCGTCCGGGCGGCCTTCTGCGCCTCTTCGATCTGTGCCGCGACACTCACTGTATCCGGATTTGCCAGCATGGCGACGGCGCTTTCCTTCGGGATCAACTCACGCAGCAGCCCAACGCGTTTGGCTGTCAACGCACCAAGCATCGCGGCGACTCCGGTTAAATTGCCGCCGGGACGGCTCAGGCTGGTGACAAGGCCCGCCTGCACGGGGTCGGTATCGCCCATCGCGAACACGATCGGGATCGTGCTGGTGGCGGCTTTCGCAGCGAAGGCCGGACGCGCACCCCCGACCGCAACGATGACGGTCACGCGGCGGCGGGCAAATTCGGCGGCCATGGCGGGGAGCCGATCGTATTGGCCTTGCGCGAAGCGGTATTCGATCATCACGTTCCGGCCTTCAGCATAGCCGGCATCACTGAGCCCTTGTCGAAATGCGGACAACTGATGCGTGCTCGAGTCGGGTGTGCCGGTCTGGAGATATCCGATCACCGGCATCGCCGGCTGCTGCGCGCGCGCGGCGCGCGGCCATGAAGACAACGTCGCCATCCCGAGACCAGTGATGAATTCGCGCCGTTTCATTCGATCACCTCGTCCGCCCGCCCACGCAATGACAGTGGTACCGTAAGGCCGAGCGCGCGCGCGGTTTTGAGGTTGATTACAAGCTCATATTTCGTCGGCGTCTGCACCGGCAGGTCGCCTGGCTTCTCGCCGCGAAGAATGCGGTCGACATAAGAAGCGGCCTGCCGGAAGTTATCCGGGCGATCGATGGCATAAGAAAACAATCCGCCGCTTCTGGTGAAAGCGCTGTCCGAATAGGCCACCGGCATGCGATGCCGGGCCGCGAGCGTGATGATCAAATCGCGATGAGCTGCTGCGAGTGAACTTCCCGCAACCATCATGGCGGAATCCGGCTCGCGTGCAAACACCTCGATTGCGCGTTCGATTTCCGACGCATTCCGAACCGCTACGGGGTTCACTTCAATTCGCAGCAGCGGCGCGGCTT
>DATGVJ010000408.1:0-3956 GCA_035300505.1 Xanthobacteraceae bacterium | reverse complement strand
AGTGTTTTGCCGGTGATCTCGACCCCCATGAACCGGTTCTTCTCCCACTTGCCGGCCTGGGTCGACGCATCGGCCTGCGGAATCTGGCGCGCCAGCGCGAGCATCAGCGTGATGGCATGCTCGGCGGTCGTTATCGAATTGCCGAACGGCGTATTCATCACGATCACGCCCTTGGCAGTCGCGGTCGGAATGTCGACATTATCGACGCCGATCCCGGCCCGCCCGATGACCCGCAGCTTCTTAGCTTTTTCAAGAAGTTTGGCGGTGACTTTGGTGGCAGAGCGGATCGCGAGCCCATCGAAATCACCGATCATTTCGGCGAGCTTGTCTTTGTCGCCGCCGAGCTTCGGCATGAAGACCGTCTCAACGCCGCGATCCTTGAAAATCTGAACGGACGCATCGGAGAGCGCGTCGGAAATGAGTACCCTTGGAGTCATGTTCCTGTCCTGTCTCGGTATTGCGGCAGCCGGAGCTTTTCCGGCCGCCGCACGCTGGCATTTCGTTTGGGAGAACTGCAGGCAGCGGGCCTGCAATCAATCGGGAATCCGCAACGCCAGTTGCCGCAACGCCAGTTGCCGTTACGGCAGTCGCGCTCAAGCCGCTTTGGCCAAAACCTCTTTTGTCTTGGCGAAGGCCCAATCAAGCCATTGCGTCAGCGCCTCGACGTCGCGCGCCTCCACGGTCGCCCCACACCAGATTCGCAATCCGGGCGGAGCGTCCCGATAGGCGTCGATGTCGTAAGCCACGCCCTCCTTTTCGAGCGCCGACGCCAAGGTCTTGACGAACGCCGCCTGCGCGTCAGGCGCTAGCGCCGTAATCGCCGGATCGACAACCTTGAGACACACGGATGTGTTGGAGCGAATAGCGGGATCGCTCCCGAGGAAATCAATCCAGGGCGTGCGCGCCACCCAGTCGGCAACAACTTTGGAGTTGGCGTCGGATCGTCCGATCACACCTTTGAGACCGCCGATCGATTTGGCCCAGTCCAGCGTATCGAGATAGTCCTCGACGCACAGCATCGACGGCGTATTGATGGTCTCGCCCTCGAAGATGCCCTCGATCAGCTTTCCGTTGTTGGTGAGACGGAAAATTTTCGGCAACGGCCAGGGCGGCGTGTAGCTCACGAGACGCTCAACGGCGCGCGGCGACAGGATCAACATGCCATGCGCGCCTTCGCCACCCAGAACCTTTTGCCAGGAGAAGGTCACCACATCGAGCTTGGCGAATTCAAGCGGCTGCGCAAAACAAGCCGAGGTCGCGTCGCAGATCGTCAGTCCCTGCCGGTCGGCCGCGATCCAGTTGGCATTGGGAACACGCGCACCCGATGTCGTGCCATTCCAGGTGAAGACGATATCGTTGGCGGGGTTCAGTTTGGACAGATCGGGAAGTTCACCGTAACCGGCCTTGAGGACCGTCACGTCCTTGAGCTTGAGCTGCTTGGTGACGTCCGTGACCCAGCCCTCCCCGAAGGACTCCCAGGCCAGCATGGTGACGGGCCGCGGGCCGAGCAGCGACCACAGCGCCATCTCAATCGCGCCGGTGTCCGATGCCGGCACGATGCCGATCCGGTAATCCGCCGGAACGCCAAGTATTTCGCGGGTCAGGTCGATGGCGCGTTTGAGCTTCGCCT
The DNA here is from genome assembly GCA_035300505.1 of Xanthobacteraceae bacterium. Taxonomy (GTDB): domain Bacteria; phylum Pseudomonadota; class Alphaproteobacteria; order Rhizobiales; family Xanthobacteraceae; genus VAZQ01. Next base: position 2,326 of record DATGVJ010000408.1, on the reverse strand, counting down.
TGCCGATCTTCGATCGGTGGGAGCGTCCGAGGACGGCGTCCTTGAGGTTTTGGAGGTTCCAGCCGGGGCGCTTGGCACAGGGGCCCGAAGAAAAGTGCGGAACAGCCGGCCGCACGCCGGGCGTCGGATGAGTCATGATCTATCCTTCCAGATAGCAGCCCCTCGGTGGGGAGGGGTGTCCCGGGACCGCAGATAAAGAAGGAGTGGCTTGTCGTCAAGCGGGGCGTGCGAATATCAAAGTGGCGTCGCACTTAGGCGCGGCGTCGCACTAGTTGCCCGCTTCAATCAAATTGAGGGGATGCAAGACCTCTGATTTCGTAGGGGCGGGTTTCAAACCCGCCCCTACAAAGAACCCCTTCATTTTGAATGACGCAGCACACTAGCACTATTGTGTCAAAAGCGCGGAACTCTTCCGGCTTCATGGTGAGGAGCGCACCCCCTTGGTGCGCGTCTCGAACCATGCAGGACGGTACCAGGCCGACGTCCTTCCGGCGCCTTAGCCGGCGCGAGACGGCCGCGTGAAGAACGCGGCCTCCTCACGGCGGCTTGGCGCCGCGGGACGAGTTCCGAGTGAGACTCCTGAAACTTTCTGACACAGTAAGGCTAGCTCAGAATCGGATGCCGATCGCGCCACGAACACTGTTGATGGTGCTCTTATTGCCAGAGACGACGCGCATGAACTGGATGAATTCGTATTCGGCGCGCAGAAAGAATGTAGGCGACAACATGTAATCGAGGCCGGCGCCCGCCGCATAACCATAAAGGAACTGAGTGCCCTGGTCGGTATCGGTGAAGCTGAAGGGGCTCGCGACAGTGGGAGGGATGGTAACAGGAGGATTGGCTCCGCCCCCGGGCGCCGCGGGTGAGGGAACCCCCGTCGTCGTGGTCAAGCGGGAGGACGTAGCATGCCCGAAAGCGAATCCCGCCGTCACATAAGGCAAGAAGTTATCGACAGCCCATCCACCACGGCCACGCAGAACGCCGTAGTCGGTAATCTTGAAGTGTACGGAAGTGTCGATGGTCGTATCGTAGTAGACGCCCTGGTTGCCCAAAGTGATGGCGACGCGGCACGATGTACTGGTATTGTCCGCCAGGTAGCAGCGGGAGGCCGAAGAGCTGCCGCTCAGCGACGTGTGGTTATAGTTCGCCTCGATGCCGATGACGACGTCGTCCCATTGGGCATTGTAACCGACAAAACCACCAAAGCTGGCCGCGGTCGCACGATCCTTTTTAAACTGTGCCCATCCGGAAGCCGCACCATAGGGCGCCAGGAATGGGTCGTTAGGCCCCAGCGCCGCAAAACCGCTGAAATTGTTCAGGGTTGTGCCACCGCCGGCCTGTCCCCCGACATAGAAACCCGTCCAGCGGGTGTAGGTCGGTGGCCCTGCCACATAGGGGGAGCTATTGAAGATCGATGGCTCAAAGTCGGCTGCAATCGCCGGTAATGTCAGCGCAATGAATCCAAGTGCAACGACCCAACGACGCATGACAGTCACCTTTGCTTCTCGAGCGCAACGATCGAATGCGTTAAATCATGATTGATTAACCTTAATGGATCGTTAGCTCGCCCGATCCGTGATCCAAAATCTGCGATGTTTTTGGGTGTCGGGCCGCGCCTTGCCGGCGTTCGTTAATATTTTTTTAGCAATGATCACGCCGACGGGCGGCCAGGCGGTCGCATATGAATAAACCAAAAAGCGCGCTCCGATCGGACCGGAACGCGCTCTTGGGGCTTGGCCATCAAGGGCAGCGCCTATCCCTTGCGAATCAGCGGCGGCGCATAGACTGGGGCCGGTTGCTCCGCCTGCAGCATCCAGCGCACGCTCAACATCAGGTCATGCGACTGGATCCTGTTGAAGGTGACCGGATAGAAGGGAGGTTGTGCGCCCGACGCAAGGGGATCGAAGTTCTGCAATAGGCCCGACTCGCCACTACCCAAATTCAGATATCGGTAGGAGAAGTCGAGGGCGAAGTTCGATGTCACCTTGTAGGAAGCCCCCGCGTGCAGCGCCCAGGCAAAATTGGTCTTGGTACCGCTGGGCGCATAGCCGCCGCCACCGGCGATCAAGTTGAGATCGCGGAAATGGTCGATCCGAATCGACGCGACGCCGACGCCGGCGCCGACATAGGGCGTGATGGACCACCACGTGCCGAGATCGATATAGGCGTTGACGAGCCCGACCCATTCGGACTTGCTGGCCGTGTAGTTGTTGGTGAGGGTATTCCCCGCCCCATCGTCATAGTGATCGAGGGCATGGAACCCAGCCTTGCCGCGATATTCACCGGTGACATCGAAACGCAGCCAGTTGTTCGCCGTATAGCCGAT
>DATGVJ010000407.1:0-5345 GCA_035300505.1 Xanthobacteraceae bacterium | reverse complement strand
CACCGCATCAAGCGGCACCGCATCAAGCGGCACCGCATCAAGCGGCGCGAGAGACGCACGCCTTGCTTAAGTAATTCACCATCCCATCTTTGCAGTTTTTTCCCGTGCAGTCGTTCGCTTTCCGGTGCAGAATTGGCGGCTTCAAATGGGGTCGTTGAATGAACGCTGCACGCATCCTCGCGCTCACGCTATTGGCCACCGCAAGCTTTGGCGCTCCGGCCCAGGCGGATGATTTCTACCAGGGCAAGACGCTGAGCCTCGTTGTCGGCTATTCGGCGGGCGGCGGCTACGACATCAATGCACGGCTCATTTCACGCCATTTCGGTCGGCACATTCCCGGCAATCCCGGCGTGGTCGTCGTCAACATGCCGGGGGCCGGCAGCCTGCGCTCCATCGAACATCTGGAGCGCCACGCGCCGCGCGACGGCACGGTCGTCAACATGTTCGACTACACGCAGATCACCAATTCGCTGCTTACCCCGGACAAAGTGCCAATCGATTTCCGTAGGTTCAAATGGATCGGGAGCGTCGCGCAGGACCTCGCAGTCTGTTACGTCTGGCACACCGTCAAGGCCCGGACCATCGCCGACCTGCAGCGTCTGCCGCAGATCCACATGGGCCGCACCAACCCGGGCACCTCTTCCGACACGCAACAGCGCATCCTGCGCAAGCTCTTCAATGTCAATGTGCACTCGGTCGCCGGCTATGGGGGGAGCGCCGAAGCCTTCATTGCGGTCGAGCGCGGCGAACTCGAAGGCGGCTGCATGACCTGGGCAAGCCTGCCGCCGGCCTGGATCAGCGGCAACAAGATCACGCCGATCATGCGCGTGACCTCCGCGACCGCGCCCGACTTGCCCGCGTACGTGCCGAGCGCCTTCGACCTTCTCGAGCGCGAGCGCGACCGTAAGATATTGCGTGCGCTTTCGGCTGCCGGCGAAATCGGCAAGCCATTGGTGTCGCATCTCACGGTTCCGGATGAACGCGTGCAGATATTACGCAATGCATTTGCGGCCATGATGAGAGACCCGGCATTTCTGGCCGACGCCGACAAGGTGCGCCAGAATATCAGCCCGACAATCGGCGACTCAGCGCTCAAGATCGTCGAAGAAATCTACGCAAGCCCCGCCGATGTCGTCGAAGCTGCGCGCGCGATTGCAATTGAGTGATATGGACGAAAGAACCCGCGCTTATTTTGTTTCCGCCGTATAGACCCCGTCCCAGTCGCTCGGAGGCGGCACGGCACTGAACTTGCGGCAACGATCTACGTAAAGATTGGCCAGCCCATCCAATCCGAATTTGCCACAGAGTTCGCGGTACCGATCAACCATTTCAATGACGCCATTCCAATCCCGCTTGCGATAGCACGACAGAAGAATTGACCATTGGTCCCTGAGCAGTTTGAACTCGCCATCGTCCGCAACTTCACTTCGACCGATGATCGCATGGATGACTTCCGGTCTGGACTTACCCTTGACCCGGACCATATCGACTTCAAGCATTGCGAAATCCCGCGCTACGGCTTCCGCCGTCTTCGACCCGACAATGACCGGCACATTATACGTCGCCGTCTGCCCCTCGAGGCGCGATGCAAGATTTACCGCGTCCCCCATGGCGGTATATTGGAGTCGAAACTCCGATCCCATGTTTCCGACAACACATTGACCGGTGTTGATCCCTATTCCAACCCTGATCGGTACGAAAGGAAGTCCGGATTCAGACGATTCACGTTGTCGCGCCCTGTTCAACTCGTTAACGCCATCGAGCATATCAAGCGCTGCGGAGCAAGCATCCTTCTCATGAAACTGGTTTTCGAGCGGCGCATTCCAAAGTGCCATGACGGCGTCACCCATATATTTGTCGATGAGCCCGCGGCGCGCCTTAATGGCATTCGTCAGCGACGTCAGTAATCGGTTCATCAACGAGGTGAGCCCCGTCGGGTCATTCGCAAACGTTTCGGAAACGGCGGTAAAACCTCGCACGTCGCTGAACAAAATGGTTATGTGGCGCACTTCACCGCCAAGCTTGACCTTTTGACGGGAACGCACGACCTGCTCGACCAAGTCAGGCGCCAGATATTGCTCAAAAATCGCGCGCATGTGCTGACGATTGGCCTCCTCCTGGAAATAGCCGATCAACGTCAAGCCGATGTAAATGGTTAGCGTCACGATCAACGGGAATGTCGGATCAAGCAACGTCTGGTATTGGGCATACAGAACCCAGGACGTGCCGGCAAAAACCGCGATTGCAAGAGCCGCCGTGAGAAACAGCGTGAGTGCGCCGACAATCGGTGCAAGTGCGAGGAGCAGGAGGGCCGCGATCGTGGTGCCGAAGATTTCAAGCACAAGGGATATGCTTGGAGCGTTGAGCAGTGAGTTGGCGAGCGCCGCCTCGATAAGTTGGGCATGGATCTCAACACCCGGCATCGCAGCGTCGACCGGCGTCGTCTTGATATCGAGAAGACCGACAGCCGATGTCCCAATGATCACAAGCTTTCCCGCAACCTTCTCTGCCGGAACATTTCCATCGATTAGATCTTTGGCGGATATGTATTTCGATGGATCGTGCCGGCTGAAATGGACCCATACTCGACCACTCGCATCGGTTGGCAGTTCAAGCCCCGGCATCGCCACGCTTTGCACTCCGGATGCATCAGAACGAACCAACATCGCCTGCGCGCCCGACGCTACGCGTAACATATCGAAAGCAAGCGCGGGCACCAGTTCGTCGCTCGCCTTCATGACGACCGGGACCCGTCGGACAATCCCGTCCTTTTCGGGCACGATGCTGAACAGGCCGCGACCTGCGGCCGCTCGTTCCAGGACCGGAAGATTGCGCAGCAATTTCGGAAACCCGATCAAATAAGGACGCGGATCTGGACCTAGCGTTGCGACTGCTGTTCCGGGCGTTGAATCCGCAGCATTTGCGTAGTCGGCACGTGTGCCCGACTGCCCGAGAACAACTTTGCCGCCTCCCATCGCCTTGGCCAACACATCGTCATTGCCGGGCAACTGCAAAAGGTGAGCTCGCGCTTCATCGCCAAGACCGCGAAAGTGCTTCATCGCTTCGGCCGGCGAAGCCCGATCCTGTTCCGCAAACACAACGTCAAATCCGACGGCCAATGCCTGCAATTCGAACAGGCGGTTCAGCATGTCGGCGATAAGCGTCCGCGGCCATGGCCATTGGCCATATGCGCTCAAGCTTGCTTCATCGATGTCGATGATCGCGACCGGACGAGCCTTCGTATCCCGGGGATGAAGCGATTGAAACAAATCGAAACTTCGCAGTCTCAATTCTTCAAGGGGGGCGGGATCGGAGAGGCGGACGGCAATAAGTATGCCCAACAGCAAAAGTCCAAAGCTCCTGCGTGATTTGGCAATACGGGCTATTGTTGAAACCATCACATTCATGCGGAGCGACTTCTCTTAATGCTTGCGCATTGGGCCAACTTAATATTCAAGTCGTTTGCCCGTTACTTTTTCGGCCTCGGCCATGACCATTCGTATTGACCCACATGACATCGGCGAAGTCATTCGTAAACTCGCAGTTTTCGCGGGACTCGCCGAACAGGCGACAGATGCCCTGGTCCAAGGAGGAGCGCTCGTAGAATACCAAGACGGCGAGTTCCTCATAAGGCAAGGGGATACGAGCGATTTCGCCCTGATTCTTATCGTTGGCGCCGCCGATGTGCTGGTTGAAACGACATATGGGACAGCGAATTTGGCCTCGCTGGAGGCACCTGCACTCGTGGGCGAAATTGGCGTATTCACGAATGCGGGACGCACCGCATCCATCCAGGCCAAGACGCCTATACGCGCCGTCAGGCTTGGCCGCGACGAACTGCACGAATTCGGGCAACGAAATCCGGCTTTTCTGTCCAGAATGATGCTGCAACTGGGCCGGCGGCTTGAGACCGTCAATAAGGCGATCGGCTTTTATTCTCATGCCCTGGCAGCGCTCGAACGCAATGAGTTCGACGTCAAGCTGCTTGATGAATTGACGCAGCCGCTCCCGGAACTTGCCGACTTTTCCCGGTCGTTTCTCAGGTTTGCTCAGCAAATCCTTCTTCGCAGGGCACAACGTGCCGAGATGGCAAACGCCCGCGCCATCCAGGCCGGCATGCTTCCGGGCCCGCACTTGCTGGAGCGTTGCAGCGGGTATGTCGATGTCCAAGCCTTCATGCGGCCGGCAAAGGACGTCGGCGGCGACCTCTACGATTTCTTCCTGGTCGATGAGGATCATTTGGCACTGGCGGTTGGGGACGTGTGCGGCAAGGGCATTCCAGCCGCATTGTTCATGGCGATGACGCAGCTGGTCATGCGATACATGCTGCGTCACGAGCCGGACGTCGGATCGGCGGCAACCGCCGGCAATGCCTTGTTGGCCGCCGACAACCCCGAAACAATGTTCACGACGTGGTTCTGTGGTATTCTCGATCTGCGGTCCGGCGTTCTTTCTTGGTCCAGTTGCGGCCATCACTCGCCATTGATCCTGCGGAGCGGCGGTCAAGTGGAAAAAATATCTACGCGCAGCTTGCCCCTCGGCATAGAGATTTCGGCCAAATATGCGACCAACTCGTTGACCTTGACACCTGGGGATCGGATAGTTTTCTTCACCGACGGGTTTACTGATGCCGTGGACGGCGACGACAAGCGTTTCGGAGACGACGGATTGGAGCAAACGGTTGCAATATTGCGATCCCTCCCTTCGCAAGATTTCATTGGCAAGCTTGTCGAACGGGTCGACAATTTTGCCGGCACAACACCGCAGTTTGATGACATGACTGCCCTAATCGCAACGGTAGTCGCCAGAAAGGCGGCACAATCCGCTGGCCCTTAATGACCGTTTTTACATCATGAGCGATAAAACATACTTGATTGTGGCGGCGATTGGATTGCTTGAAACGAAGCATCTGTTCGCGGATTTCTTTCTTCAGTCGAAACGCCAATTGAAGTACAAGGGGATCTATGCGCATCCGATCGGCATGCTGCATTCGGCAATTCATGCTGTTGGAAGCTGTGTTGTCTTCCTGATATTCCCCGCAACGATTGTCGTGGCAGCGCTCCTGGTTGTGGGCGAATTCTTGCTTCACTATCACATCGACTGGAGCAAAGAGCGGCTCGGTTCGCGATTTAAGCTGAACATAACGCAGAATCAGTATTGGCGGCTGTTTGGCATCGACCAATGGCTGCATCACTTGACCTATCTCATTTATATTGTCGTTCTGGTTCCGAGCCAATAGCTTACGGTATGCCATACTGCGCGAATTGAGTCGCAATTTCCGGCTCGATCGCGATTGCGGCAGCAAGATCGGCATCGCCGGCCGCCTGGTTGTTCATTTTTATGTA
>DATGVJ010000406.1:0-5585 GCA_035300505.1 Xanthobacteraceae bacterium | reverse complement strand
CGCTGAACGCCGCAAAGAACTGCGTCCAGAAAAGTGGCGCAAAGCGCCGCGTCGTCAGTAAGGACGTGGACATAAGGCTTTATTCCCCTCTTGGCAGCCCATCATATCGATATGGGCAGCCGGCGCCATTCTTGAATTTTGCCTGTGGGCGCGTGATCCCCAACGGATCGCGTCGGGGATCACGATTGAAATGTGATGTTTCAGTCCTTGCCCCGCTCGATTTCCATGAGCAGGCGCTCGGTCTTGGCATCCTCGATGCGGTTCACGAATCGGGTGCTCTCGTGGGCATCGCGCAGAGTCTTGGACAGCGTGATACAGGATTGGATCAGCAAGATCGTGCCCATGGCGAGATAGGCTTTGACCCATATATCGACTGGCGCGAAAAATACTCCTGCGCCAACCATCGCGGCGGCACCGAAGAACGACGCATAGGTAAAAGCGATCCAGGAACCGGAATTATGGGCGGCGTCTTGATTTTGCATTGCCATTGTCACTACTCCGTTATGTTTGTGATTGTGTGGATATTGTAGATTTCAGATTTCGTACGGTTTCGAATTTCTTAAAGGTTTGACATCTCAGGCGGCCGGGGGCGTTGGCCGCGCCTTTTCGCGCAATCGTGCCAGCACATCGGCGGCCGTCGGCCGCGTGCGCCGGCCGAAGCCAGCCGCTTCAAGGCGGCTTGCCGTATTGCCCGCATCAAGTCCCGGATTGAGCCGATCGTAGGCGGCCGCGGCGGCCGCATCTTCGGCCTGACGTTCACGCAGGCGTTTGAGGGTGGATTCCGCTTCGCTCAACGAAGCCGCGTCTGGTCCCGTTGGCCTGCTCGATGTCCGTAGCCGACGCACGGATTCGGTGGCATGCGCAATGCGCCGACCGCGCTCGAGTTCGGCCAGGCGGTAACCCGCATTGGCAACGGTCGCCTTGAGCTGACTGATGTCGGACGCGAAGGCCGCACGCGCTTCGCGAATTGCGTCGCGGTCGGCCTCCATGAGGGCGATGGCCTCGGCGCCTTCGGCAGCGAGGTCCTCACGTCCACCGGCGAGCGCCGCCGTCGCGCGCTCTTCCAAATCGGCGATGCCCTTGAGCGTCGTTTCGAGCCGTTTTCCTTCCGCCTCATCTTGCGCAATCGCAATCGCGAGCGCCCGCTTCGAGCGCTCAATGGCGCCCGCCGCGTCGCGAACCTGTTGGTCGAGAATCAGAAGGGCGCTCCGATCGACGACCTGCTCTTCAGCAGCCGCCGCAGCCCCGCGCATCAAAGTAACTATGGTCTTGAACATGTACATACTCCATTGCTATGAACGACGTTCACGTCTAAGCACGGCCATGAACGGTGTTCAAGATATTTTTTGAACATTGTTCAAAATTCAGGGGCATGGTAAATTATGACTTTAAATCAACCGGCTGAAGGAACTGCGACGGCCGAGCGCCGCGCCACGCTAAAAGCTGCTTTGGTGGCCGCAGCCGAACGCGCGATCATGCGGGAAGGTCTCGCGGGCCTGCGCGCCCGTGCGCTTGCCCAAGAAGTTGGCTGTGCGGTCGGTGCAATTTACAATGTCGTGAAGGATCTCGACGATCTTGTGCTGCTGGTGAATGCCAAGACACTTGCTGCTTTGAAAAGTGCGATCGGAGCAGGCGACGCTCCCGCGGAGGCGAAATTCATAGGGCTCGACGCTGCCATTGCCCGGCTGGTGCAGATGGCGCTCGCCTACCTGGATTTTGCCGCCACCCATATGCCCCTCTGGCGCGCCTTGTTCGATCACTCCATGCCGCAGGGCCAGCCGGTGCCGGATTGGTACCGCCAGGAGCAGCAACGGCTGTTCGATGAAGTGGAAAGCCTCCTGGTCGAACTGCAGGCACGGGAAACACGCGTGCGTCGCGCCTTGCTGGCGCGTTCGCTGTTCTCAGCCGTGCATGGTCTTGTGACGATTGGCCTTGAGTCAAAATTGCAGCCAATCCCTCTGCCCGTGTTGCGCGAACAGATCCGATTCGTGGTGACCGCCATCGGCCGCGGCATGGTGAGCGGCCAGTAGTTCCTCAACGATAATTGTGGTCGAAACGCCAGGCGCCCGGATGGCGCGCCGTGATTTTCGCCGTCTCCTCGACCGTAACGGCACCGACATGCAGCATTTCGGTGCGGATTTCGTCAAAAAAAAGCTCCATCACGTGCGCCGCGCCGACGGGCCCAAGGGCGCCTAATCCATAGGCAAAACAGCGCCCGGTGAAGCAGAATTTGGCGCCGAGCGCGAGCGCCCGCACCACGTCGAGGCCGCCGCGAATGCCGGAATCGATCATCACGGTGGTGCGCGAACCGACCGCCGATACGATCGCCGGCAGAATGTCGATGGTCGCGGGCGCGCCGTCGAAATGGCGGCCGCCGTGGTTGGAAACGATGATGCCATCGACCCCCATCGCAACTGCGCGTTCGGCGTCTTCGGGATGCAGGATGCCCTTGACGACGAACTTGCGCTTCCATCGCTCGCGCAGGCGCTTGAGCTCATCCCAGGTATGGCTGCCGCCGCTGCGCAAAATCATGGTTTTGGCGGTTTCGACCTGGTTTGCCTTCTTGGCATAGGGGGCGAGGTTGGCGGTGATCGGCATGCCGTTGCGCAACAGCGCCATCGTCCACGCCGGCGAGGAGAGCACCTGATAGGTCGTCCATGGATTGATCGGAAATGGCACCCGCACCCCATTGCGGATGTCGCGCGGCCGCTTCGACTTGCCGGCGCTGTCAACGGTCGGCACCAGCACATGGGCGCCTGCTTCATCGGCGCGACGCACCAGATCAAAAGTGATCGCGTGATCGTCGTACGGGAAACGGTAGAGCTGGAACCAGAAGACGTCAGGCGCGATCTTGGCGATCTCTTCGATCGACGCATTGCCGGGCGTGGCCAGAATATAAGGGACCAGGTTCTTCTGCGCTTCGGCGGCAAAGATCTTTTCGGCTCCCGGCCACATCAGGCCGGCCGAGCCCATCGGAGCAACACCAATCGGTGCCGCATAGCGTTTCCCGAACAGTTCGGTCTCGGTCGAAGCCCGACCCTCGACGCAGTAGTGCGGCAGCAGGTGCACTTCCTGAAACGCGTCCGTGTTGCGCTTGATGCAATGTTCTTCGGTTGCGCCGCCGTCGACGAAGTCGAAACCAAAACGCGGCACACGCCTTCGTGCCCGGCGGCGCAGGTCATCGATGGTCGGAAATTTCTGCCGCAGCCGCGCGCGTGACGGGTCGTCGCCTTTTGACTTTTCGGCTGGGCCTCGATCGACCATGTTCTCTCTGTCTCCAGCCGGCAGTCCAGCGCGGCAGCCGTTGACCCGCTATAGGGCTTGTTCTTTACTGGGATTTCCTGTCACTTGGCTAGATGACTGGAACGCCCTCGCCGGAGAAACAGAGACAAACTGATGCGTGAAATTCTCAACCACTGCGGCGAGGTCCCCTTGGAACACGTGGCCGGCGGAACTGTTCTGCTCGAAGAGGGCCAGCTCACCGGTCGCATCTATATACTCGCCGCGGGCAAGATCGAGGTGCTACGGGGCAAAACCCAGATCGCCGTTCTCGATGAACCAGGATCGCTGGTTGGCGAAATGTCGGTCCTCCTCGATGCGCCACATACCGCTACGGCCCGGACATTGGGTGATGCAAAGGTCCATTTCGTCAAGGATGGAAAAGCGTTTTTCGGCTCAAATCCCGGCATTGCATGGCTCGTTGCGCGCCTCCTGGCACACCGCCTCAACGCCGCGACGACGTATCTCGTCGACCTCAAGCGCCAGTTCGCCAATCATGGCGATCACCTCGAGATGGTTGGCGAAGTGCTGGAAACGCTCCTCCACCAGCAAGAACGGGATTTCCGTCCGGGGTCCGATCGGGATCCCGGTCGCGCATGATTGCCAGTTGTGTGGGCCGATGACCGGACGGCGCACTCGGTCTGCTCCCTCTCCCCTTGAGGGAGAGGGTTGGGGTGAGGGGGTTACCGGTCTTAGAATTGACCTCGAATCTAGCTACCCAACGTAGGTTGCATCTATCCAACTTCGGTCATTCAATTGCTTGGCGAGTTTAAGTAAATCCGACTTCCAATCGTCCGAACTTTGGCTTGGGGCTGCCGTGTTCGATCGACCTTTTGTGCCCCCTCACCCCAACCCTCTTGGCGGCTTTGCCGCCCCCGCAGGGGAGAGGGAGTCACACCGAATTTGTTTCGAGTTCATCGAATCACAACCAGGCTCCAACCAATCAGATTGGACCGACCGGTTCCACCGCGAGTTTAACGGCTTCGTCGGCCCCGGCAGTCGACATCGCGGCAGTCGCGACGGCAGCCGGCACCCTCGCGTCGAGCCATTTCGGCAGAGCCTTCGCGGGTGGAATCGGCCGTTGCAGGGGCGCGTCAAGACGCACTGTCTGAACCCCCATGGCCGAAACCCAGACAGCTTCACCAACATCGGTATCAAGCACCACATAGGCAGGCGGCGCCCCGTATTGGTGGCCGGCGTTGAATATCCATGTTGTGCCGATGCGATCCGCCCACGAGCCATTGTTCACAAATGGCGACTGGTGGACATGGCCGGCGACGACGATGTCAGGACTGTACTGTTTTATCCATTGCTCCACGTCCTTGCAGCCGAGCGACTTGCTGCCGGTCCAACTCGTCGGCGAATTGATCGGGGGCGCGTGGTGAATCCAAACCCAGCGTTTTCCATGCCGGCGCAACGCATCGGCCTCAAGCTGCGCAAGGAGGGCCCCACGGACCACCGGTCCGTCCCACCACGGGCATATCGTGAACAGCGTGTCGTCGATGACAAGCCCGTCGCCGTCTATGGCAATGTTTAGCGCGCGCGCCTCCTGGATCCAGCGGGCCACCTTTTCTCCGGCCTCACCGCGCGAGTCGAGATCGTGGTTGCCTGAGCACACGATAAGCCGGGTCACGCCCGCGAGGCGATGAAGATACTTGCCAACGACGAGGGTCTGCGCCCGAAAGTCGACGATTGACGAGATATCCAGCGCGTCTCCGGCCAGCACGACGAGGTCATAACCGGCAGCTGCCTTCAACAGCCAGTCAAATTGGGGCAGCGAATAGTGCAGGTCGGCGACGAATAGGCACCGCATTTTTCACTCCAGAGTCAAGTTTTCCAAGATAGCATAGTCTCCGGCGTTGCGGCATGGAATTACCTGCGTCTTTTTCCCTCCCGTCCGCCGGCAGCACCGGAAGTCTTGTTTCGCCGAACCGATTTGACATTATGTGCCAAGTGCGGCGCGGTTTGGCGTCTTGTGGCGCAATAACAGGCTGCGCTGGACCCCCGCACAGGAATTGATCAGTGTCCGAACCAGCATCAGTCGCACGCGAACGGGACAGGCATCTGTTCGGCCCGGGCCCCAAGCGAATGCTGACGCTTGACGGTGGCGGCGTGCGCGGCGCCATCACGGTGGCGTTCCTGGAGCGGATCGAAGAGATACTCCACCAACGCCTCGGCAGGCACGTACCCCTTGGCGATTGGTTCGATCTCATCGGGGGCACATCGACGGGCTCGATCATCGCCGGCGCATTGGCGCTCGGCTACAGCGTGGAAGACGTCAAGCGGTTCTATCTCGAGCTTGCGCC
>DATGVJ010000405.1:0-8326 GCA_035300505.1 Xanthobacteraceae bacterium | reverse complement strand
AAATTCGGATATTCGAGATGCGCAACTCCGTCGAGCGTCTGCTTGAGCATTTCCGGCGGTTCGCGATAGGCCGGAATGTGAATCGAGACTTTCGGGTAGAAGCCTTCCGCGAGCGGCGTGTTTGGACCAATCAGCCGTTGTGGCGCACGGCCGAACAGGATTGCCGCGATTTCTTCAATGCGGGCAAGCGCAATGAGAACCAGCGGAACAAGAAGCAAGACGCCGAAACCCAGCGCAAAGGCAGCGCCCCAGACCAAGTAGTGCGTGTTCCAGAACGCGAAGACGATGGCGAACCAGGCTCCGATCGCATTGGTTGCCGCGGCAAATACAATTGTTTCTCTTATCGTGGTACGCGGTTTTGCGACCGCTGCCAACGAGAGCAGCAGGCCAAGCAAAACTGCAAATCCGCCGATTTTCCAGTGTTCGGGGTCGCTGACAGGACCCGACCAGGCAAACTTCACCTGGCGCGATGCATCGAACAAGCCCCAATAGGCGCCGACGCTGCCTTCGCTGGTTTTCCAAGGTTGATCGATTGCCTCAACGATGTTGTAGTCGATACCACGAGCGTTGGCGCGGGCGATGAAGTCACGGATGATCTGCGCCTGCTCGATGCGGCCGGGTATAGCAGCATGACGATTGTATCCGGCGCTCGGCCAGCCGAACTCTGCGATGACGATTCGTTTGAGTGGATAGGCGCGGCGAATGTCTTCATAGCGCTGGATGGTTTTATCTACCGCTTGACTGGCAGGGTATTTGTCCCAATAGGGCAATATGTGAACCGCGATATAATCGACCGCGGCCGCCAATTTTGGTATCTCATCGGCTATTGGGTCCGTACGGTCTGGGAGCCATCGATCATGAGTCTCGCCGGTAGTAACCGGGACCGGGCTCTGGCGCTTGACCTCTTGGATGATCTCAACGAGTTCGTCGACTGTCTTGTCGCCACGCAGGATCGTTTCGTTTCCCACCACGATGGCATTGACGTTTCTGTGGCGTTTTGCGAGTTCGATAGCCTGTTTAATTTCGCGTTTGTTTTTTTCGATATTCTTTTGCTGGTTCTTGTTGACCGACCCGTCTTCGTTCTTGTCCTTCTCATTGCCCAGCCAGATACCGACCGTGACCTTAAGCCCGAATTCGGCGGCAATGCCGGGGACCTGCTCAACTCCTTGTGTCGACGAATAGGTACGGATTGCACGCGTATAAGGGCTCAGCAGCCGCAGGTCAGACCTGATCTGCTCCGCAGTTGCGCGGTCGCCATTTTCCGGGTCTTGCGTACGGCCATACGGATTGTATGAAAGGCTCGAGAGCGGGCCAACGATCTTGGCCCCCGCTTCCTCCCGCTGGAACAATGTCCATAGCCCAGCGTGCACGCATGCAACCAGCGCGACAACTGCAACGACGGAGCGCATGAAAATCCAACCACACGGGGCAGCAAGAAATGGCTCGAAACCCGTCCCCTAGGCTCAAGCGTGGCCCAATAATGTCAGCTTAACTTACTTGAGGGCTCACTATCAAGTAGTAAGCGAACGCCGCGGTATATATGGGGACAACTGTGTCGAACAAGTGTAGTTCCCGACACAGTCAATAATATTTTCAATGAACAAGTATACAGCATGATCGCCGACGGTAGTTAGGGCGGGTGAGGGTGGGTGAGGGGGGTATGATGGGACATGCGGCCGCGCTCTTTACCGTCGTTGCGGGGGCGATCGTTGCATTCTGGAGCTGGCTCGGTGCGCCTGTGGATAACCCGCCAGGTCCGTTTGCGGGTACCGAGAAACTTGCCTGCGTTTCCTATGCACCTTTCCGCGGAGACCAGAATCCATTTGGTCCCGATGTCCCGATCGACCCCCGCCAGATCGAAGAGGATTTGGCGGCGCTCAAGCAGATAACGGACTGTATCCGGACCTATTCGGTCGATCATGGGCTCGACCAGATCCCCGAAATCGCACGCCGTCACGACCTCAAGGTCATGCAGGGTTTGTGGCTGTCGAGCCTGCCGGATTTGAGCCGCAAGCAGATCGAGGGGGCGGTGGCCCTCGCCAACCGGTTTCCCGATGTCATCCAGTCCGTGATTGTCGGGAATGAGGTTTTGCTGCGCGGGGAAATGTCCGCTCCAGCCCTTGCGCAAACGATCCGTGAGGTAAAGGCCCAGGTACCCATGCCGGTGACCTACGCGGATGTCTGGGAATTCTGGCTGCGGAATCGAGAACTCGCCACTGCGGTCGATTTCATCACCATCCATGTCCTGCCGTACTGGGAAGACATACCGATACCTGCCGCGGCCGCTGCGCCGCATGTCGATGCGATCCGCAATCAGGTCACGGCGGCATTTCCTGGTAAGGAAGTGTTCATTGGGGAGTTCGGCTGGCCCAGCGCCGGCCGGATGCGGGAGGGTGCGCTGCCCTCGCCCGCAAGCCAGTCTCGCAGCCTGCATGAGGTCTTGGCGCTCGCCCGGAGCCAGAGTTTTCGGGTCAATCTCATCGAGGCCTATGACCAGCCCTGGAAACGGCAGCTTGAAGGCGCGGTCGGCGGACATTGGGGCCTGTTCGATGGCTATGACCGAAAACTGAAATTCATCTGGGGCGCGCCGATCTCGAACCACCCGAACTGGCAGTTTCAGGCCGCGATGGGGATCGGGCTCGCGGCCCTGGTCTTCGGAGCAGGGCTGTTTGCCGGGCGATCGGCGCAGCCACAACCTGTCCGGAAATGGCTTGCCATTGGATTTTGCGCGGTTGTGGCGGGATCGTTGATTGGCTGGACCGTGGAGAAAGCCCAGGTCGAAAGCTTGACCATTGGCGACTGGTTGCGTTCACTGTCGTGGGCAGCCGTGGCAATTCTGGCACCTATCGTCGGCGCAATTGCAATTGTGGCCGGCAATGGTGTTCCGAGTTTTGCTCGCGTGATCGGACGGCCGCCGGATCGCGTCCCCATGGGCGTTCAAAATGTTTTCGGGGCTTTGCTGGTCGTCTTGACGGTTCTGGCCGTCGAGGCTGCGCTGGGGCTGGGTTTCGATCCACGCTACCGCGACTTTCCATTTGCGGCTTTGACCGGCGCGCTTGTCCCATTTCTGGTAACGACAGCTTGGCGTATGTCATTCCCGCGCTGGCGTGCCAGCGCGGAGATAGTGGCCGCCGTAATTTTGGCACTTGCCGCAATCTATGTTTTTCTCAATGAAACGGCCCAAAACTGGCAGGCAGCCTGGTTTTGCATGGCATTGTTGGGGCTTGCACTTATTCTGGCGCAGGTGCGGGACGAGCCAAGCTAAGGATCGCCAGCGCGACCGCCAGGCCGGCCAAGCCGGCATTGTGGAGGACGAGCCCGAATCCTGCCGCGGCAAGCGTGACCGAAATCAGCACTATGGATGGCCGCATCAGGTTGAGGAGCGCCGCCAAGAGCGCGACCCAGCCGAACACACTATTATTGTAGAGGACAATCACCAGCCGGAACGACGAACAAAGCCAGCTCGCCTGGCCGGCCTGGCAGGCCAGCGACACGGGGGCATGTTCGATGGCAAGGTAACGAAGGTAAAGCGCCTCGCCAACGGCCAGAAATCCAACAATCAGCAACCAACAAACCTGCCGCGCCGATGGGGAATATACGGGATAATGCATCGCGCGCTCGTGATTGGGCATCGATCGGACCTTTCCAAGGATCGGACCTTTCCGAGGAGATGTCTGCCCTATTGCGGAATGCAAGCACAAGCGCCAATTTCGCTGAGCCACAATGTGCCGATCCTGGCGTGCAGACTGTTCAGCATCTCTTTGAAATCGTTTATAATTCGGATTCATAATGCTGTTGCAATTTTGCCGGCGCGATCCAATTCGGCTTTTCCGGAAGGCGACGCTCGGATATGACGACGCCGTCCGTCGATCAAAGCAGGGTTGCAAACCAGGATTGGATGAGATGAGTGAGCGGAACTGCCTCGCGATTATCCTTGCTGCCGGCGAGGGTACGCGTATGCGCTCGGCGCGCCCCAAGGTGCTGCACGAGATCGCTGGGCGAAGTCTACTGGCCCATGTGCTGAGTGCGGTGGCTGCTGCGGATATCGCAAGGACAGCCGTCGTGGTCGGTCCAGGCGCCGACGCGGTTACGGCCGAGGCCAAGCGCGTGATCCATTCGCCCGAGATTTTTGTTCAGGCGCAGCGGCGCGGCACCGCACATGCGGTGCTTGCTGCCAAGGGCGCGATCGGGCGCGGCGCCGACGATATCTTGATTATCTTCGGCGATACGCCGTTGATCCGGCCGGAGACGTTATCGCGTATGCGGCAGGCTCTGGCTGAGGGCGCCGCGCTGGCGGTATTGGGGTTTCGTCCGGCCGATCCGACCGGCTACGGTCGGCTGATCCTGGAGGAGGGGACGCTCGTCGCCATTCGCGAGGAGCTGGATGCGAGTGCCGCCGAACGCGCCATTGGATTTTGCAACGGCGGTTTGATGGCCATAGCGGGAAAAGTCGCGCTCTCGATTTTGGAGCGGATCGAAAACAAGAATCGCAAGGGCGAGTTCTATCTGACGGATTCGGTTGCCATTGCGTGTTCGCTCAATCTCAAAACCGTTGCGATCGAAACCGACGAGGATGACGTGCGTGGGATCAATACCAAGGCACAGCTCGCCGAAACCGAAGCCGCGCTGCAGCGTCGATTGCGCGCCGCTGCAATGGAGGCCGGCGTCACGTTGATCGCGCCTGAAACTGTGTTCTTGTCGGCCGACACCAAGTTCGGCCAGGACGTCGTCGTTGAGCCATTCGTCGTGTTCGGCCCTGGTGTCACGGTTGATGATAACGCCTTGATCCGATCGTTTTCACATTTCGACCATGCACACGTGGGTAAAGGCGGACAAATCGGTCCCTATGCGCGTCTGCGCCCCGGCGCGCATCTTGGTGAAAACGTCCATATCGGTAATTTTGTCGAGATCAAAGCGGCTGTGATTGAAGATGGAGCCAAAGCCAATCATCTCGCCTACATCGGAGATGCGCGCCTTGGAGCAGGTTCGAACTTTGGAGCGGGTGCCATCATTTGCAACTACGATGGCGTCGCGAAACATCGCACCGACATCGGCAAGGGGAGCTTCATTGGCTCGAATGCGTCACTCGTTGCACCGGTCAAGATCGGCGACGGAGCCTATGTGGCGACGGGCTCTGTCATCACCCACGATGTTCCACCGGACGGCCTCGCCATCGCGCGTCAGCGACAGGTCGTTAAGGAAAACAGGGCGGCCCGCCTGCGAGCCCTAAAAAGGCCCAGCAAAATCTCACCTTGAATCTGGCCTTTGTTGCCGCATTTTCATTCACGCGGGGTATAAGATCGCCGTGATAACCTGGCCGCAAGATATCTAGAGCAGGAGTAATCCGCTATGTGCGGGATTGTCGGCATACTCGGTCGCGAACCGGTCGCGGCGCATCTCATCGATGCGCTCAAACGCCTGGAATATCGCGGATATGACTCTGCTGGGGTGGCGACCCTGGAAGACGGACAGTTGACGCGCCGGAGAGCGGAAGGAAAGCTCCGCAACCTCGAAGGCCGACTGAAGAACGATCCGCTTCAAGGCGCAATCGGGATTGGGCATACGCGCTGGGCCACCCACGGGAAGCCAAGCGAAAAAAACGCGCATCCTCATGCGACCGATTGCCTGGCCGTTGTGCACAACGGGATCATTGAAAATTTTCGCGAGCTTCGCGACGGGCTCGAAAAGAAAGGAGCGAATTTTAGTTCCGAGACCGACACGGAGGTCGTTGCGCATCTTGTAACTCAAGAATTGAGAACGGGATGCAGCCCTGCGCAAGCCGTTGCATTAGCCTTGCCGAAATTGCGAGGCGCCTTTGCACTCGTATTCCTGTTCAACGGTGAAAACGATCTTTTGATCGGCGCACGCAAGGGCTCGCCGCTTGCGGTGGGGTTCGGTGACGGAGAAATGTACCTCGGGTCAGACGCGATCGCGCTCGCACCTTTCACAGATACGATTTCATACCTTGAGGACGGCGACACGGTCGTCGTGACGCGCACGACTGCCGATGTTCGCGATGCAACCGGCACGGCGGTGCAGCGCCCGGTGGTGAAGTCGTCGGCGTCAGCCTTCCTGGTCGATAAGGGCAATCACCGTCACTACATGGCAAAGGAAATATACGAGCAGCCGGAAGTGGTGGGCCATACACTTGCACATTACATCGACATGGCGGCCGAACGTGTCGTGCTGCCGCGCAATATGCCATTTGATTTTCGGGAGCTTGACCGCATCTCCATATCTGCCTGCGGCACCGCCTACTATGCGGGACTTGTCGCCAAGTACTGGTTCGAGAGATTTGCGCGCCTGCCGGTGGAAATCGATGTCGCTTCCGAAGCCCGGTATCGCGAGGCCCCGATGCGGCCGGGGGGGCTCGCCATCTCGGTGTCGCAGTCGGGCGAGACTGCCGATACCTTGGCGACCCTTCGTTATGCGAAGGAGCAAAAGCAGCACATTCTCTCCGTGGTCAACGTGTTGACGTCGACAATCGCCCGTGAAAGCGACGTTGTCGTACCGACGCTGGCGGGGCCGGAAATCGGTGTCGCCTCGACCAAGGCGTTCACATGCCAACTCGCCGCGCTTGCGGCGCTGGCCGTTGGGGCAGGGCGAGCGCGTGGTGTTATCTCCGACACGGACGAGAAAACTCTCGTGCGGGCGCTGATCGAGGTCCCCCGCCTTATGGCGGAAACACTGGCGGGAGAATCGCAGATCGAAGGCCTTGCGCGAGACTTGGCCAAGTGTCGCGATGTCCTTTATCTGGGGCGTGGCACGAACTATCCACTGGCATTGGAGGGCGCGCTAAAGCTCAAGGAAATCTCCTACATTCATGCCGAAGGCTATGCGGCTGGCGAACTCAAACACGGACCGATCGCGCTCATTGATGAAACCGTTCCTGTCATTGTGATTGCGCCTTATGACCGTCTGTTCGAGAAAACGATGTCGAATATGCAGGAGGTCGAAGCCCGCGGGGGGCGGATCGTCCTGATAACGGATCCAAAGGGGGCAAAAGAGGCCCATCTATCTTTGCTTGCCAAGATTGTCATTCCCGACGTACCCGCCACGGTGGCGCCGCTGGTGCTGGCCATCCCGGTGCAACTGATCGCCTATCATGTCGCGGCATTTCTGGGGAAAGACGTCGATCAGCCGCGCCACCTCGCCAAATCGGTTACTGTCGAATAAACTGGAGTGAATCGCGTGGTGCGACTTTGGAGCATATTCATCTCAGGAGTTGGCTGCGCTAATTGCACCACATTGAAATCGGTTCGATAAGAATTCCGCAAATGCACGAGCAAGTATGAGTGAATCTGAAAAAAGTACTCTAGGTACGTCAGTACCGGGTGGCCAATCGGTACCGGCGCCCGAACTGTTCCACCAAGGTATCGTGGCGCGAATTCGCAATTATTTCTTGACCGGGCTCATCCTGGTTGGGCCACTCTACATTACGTTCAATTTGACTTGGTGGTTCGTCAATTGGGTGGACGATCTGGTGCGGCCTTTCATTCCGGTTGCTTATCGGCCCGAGACATATCTTCCTTTGAAGATACCCGGAACCGGTCTGGTCATCGCTCTTGCCGTATTGACTCTGCTTGGGTTCCTTACCGCCAACCTGGTGGGGCGCAAGCTCGTGGAGTTTAGCGAAAACATCCTTCATCGGATGCCAATCGTGCGACCCATCTACAAGAGTCTCAAACAGATATTCGAAACTCTTCTGTCAAAGAGCGGGACTGGATTTCGGCGCGTCGCTCTGGTCGAATTTCCCTCCCCCGGCATGTGGTCGCTTGTTTTTTTGTCACAGCCGGCAAGTCCGGACATTGCGGCGCGGTTGCCGGACACAGAACATATCGCAGCGTTCATGCCTTGTACGCCGAACCCCACAACGGGATTTTTCTTTTACGTGCCGCGCCGAGACCTGGTTGAGCTCGACATCAGTGTCGAGGCGGCAATGACGTTGTTGATGTCCGCCGGAACGGTCCAGCCTGGTGGGCCCGATTCGCAGAAGCGTCTCTCAGCCCTTGCCGAGGTTGCGCGCGTTGCGCAGGCCGCCAGCCGGCCTGTTGCGCCGGCTAAGTAGAGCCTTTAGCCCGCCCGCAGCAATCGGATCGCTTCGTCACGCTCGAACAGATAGAGCAGGTGACGCAGCGCTTCGCCGCGTGGTGAAGTCAAATTCGGGTCTCGATTCAGTATGAGTTGCGCGTCGTCGCGCGCCGTATTGATCAGTTTGCCGTGAAGTTCCAATCGTGCGATTCGAAATCCCGGCAGGCCTGATTGGCGCGTGCCGAGGACATCGCCCTCACCACGCAAACGCAAATCCTCTTCGGCGATACGAAAA
>DATGVJ010000404.1:0-12886 GCA_035300505.1 Xanthobacteraceae bacterium | reverse complement strand
AAGATCGCGAGCGGGAAAACCCAATTCGCCGAATTGCCGGCCAGGATTTCCTGGTAGGTCAGTTCGGTCCATTCGAAATCGAAACCCTTGGGGAGCGTTTCTGCCGCGATACGCTGGACCGCGGCCTGCGCCTGCCCGGTCGAATAACCTGGCGCCGGGCTGCCGTTTACGTCGGCCGAGAGGAAGCCATTGTAGCGCATGGCGCGTTCGGGACCGCCGCTCGATTTGATATTGAGCAGCGCCGAAAGCGGCACCATCTCACCCGTTCGTGAGCGCACCCTGAGCTGCCCGATGTCGTCGGCGCGTGCGCGGAATTGCGCGTCCGCCTGCACCCGCACGGAGTAGGTGCGGCCGAAGCGGTTGAAGTCATTCACGTAGACGGAGCCGAGGTAGATCGACATCGTATCGAACACGTCGGTCACCGGCACGCCGAGTTGCCGCGCCTTGGTGCGATCGATGTCGGCATAGAGCTGCGGCACGTTGACCTGGAAGCTCGAGAACAGGCCGGCGAGTTCGGGTGTCTGTCTGGCGCGCGCCAGGAAAGCCTTGACGGCCTCGTCGAGCGCCTCGTAGCCCTGCCCGGTGCGATCCTCGAACTGCAGCTTGAATCCGCCGATCGTGCCGAGCCCCTGCACTGGCGGCGGCGGAAACATCGCGATGAAGGCTTCCTCGATCGCGCCAAATTTCTGGTTCAACTGACGCGCGATCGCGCCGCCGCTGAGGTCAGCTGCCTTGCGTTCATCGAACGGTTTCAAGGTCACGAACACGATTCCGGCATTCGACGAGTTGGTGAAGCCGTTGATGGAGAGGCCCGGGAACGCCACCGCGCTCTCGACACCCGGATGCTTGAGCGCGATGTCGCTCATGCGGCGGATCACGTCCTCGGTGCGGTCAAGCGTGGCGCCGTCAGGGAGTTGCGCGAATCCGACCAGATACTGCTTGTCCTGCCCCGGCACGAATCCGCCGGGCACCGCCTTGAACAGGCCGAACGTGACGCCGACGAGCGCAAGGTAGACGCCCGTCATTGCGGCCTTGCGGCCGAGAGCTTTAGCCACTCCGCCGCCATAGCCGCGCGATCCGAGACTGAACATCCGGTTGAAGCCGCGGAACAGCCAGCCGAACAATCGGTCCATGACACGCGTCAGCGCATCCTTCGGCTCATCGTGTCCTTTGAGCAGAAGTGCCGAGAGCGCCGGCGACAGCGTGAGCGAGTTGATCGCCGAGATCACCGTCGAGATCGCGATTGTAAGCGCGAATTGCTTATAGAATTGGCCGGTGAGCCCGCTGATGAAGGCGAGCGGCACGAACACGGCGATCAGAACGAGGGCGATCGCGATGATCGGCCCCGAAACTTCCCGCATCGCCTGGTAGGTCGCCTGGCGCGGCGTGCGGCCCGCCTCGATGTTGCGTTCGACGTTCTCCACCACCACGATGGCGTCGTCGACCACGATGCCGATTGCCAGCACCAGCCCGAACAGCGTGAGCGCATTGATCGAGAAGCCAAACACATACATCACCGCGAACGTGCCGATGATCGAGACTGGCACCGAAATGAGCGGAATGATCGACGCCCGCCAGGTCTGCAGGAACAGGATCACCACCAATACGACGAGCGCAACCGCCTCCAACAGCGTGTGGACCACCGCTTCGATCGAGGCGCGCACGAACTGGGTGGGGTCATAGACGATCTTGTAGTCGACGCCGTCCGGCATGTTCTTCTTGAGCTCGGCCATAGTGCGGCGCACACCGTCCGAGATAGCGATCGAGTTGGAGCCCGGCGCCTGGGCGATCGGGATAGCGACCGCCGGCTTGTTGTCGAGCAGTGAGCGCAGCGCATATTCGGAGGCGCCGAGCTCGATGCGGGCTATGTCGCGCAAGCGCGTGATCTCGCCATTGGCACCGGTCTTCACAACGATTTCGCTGAACTCCTCCTCGGTTTGGAGCCGTCCTTGTGCATTGACGGAGAGCTGGAGGTCGAGACCGGCCAGGCTTGGCGAGGCGCCGACGACGCCGGCAGCGGCTTGTACATTCTGCGCCTGAATCTCGTGCACCACATCGCTCGCCGCGAGGCCGCGCTCGGCGACCTTCTGCGGATCAAGCCACACCCGCATCGAGTAGTCGCCGGCACCGAAGATCCGCACTTGCCCGACGCCATCGATCCGCGCCAGCTGATCCTTGACGTTGAGCACCGCATAGTTGCGCAGGTACGTCATGTCGTAGCGATCGTTCGGCGAAAGGAGATGCACCACCATCGTGAGGTCGGGGGAGGCCTTGATGGTGGTGATCCCCAGCCGGCGCACTTCCTCGGGCAGGCGCGGCTCGGCCTGCGCGACGCGGTTCTGCACCAACTGCTGGGCCTTGTCGGGATCTGTGCCGAGCTTGAACGTGACAGTGAGTGTCAACTTGCCGTCGGTTGTGGCCTGGCTGCTCATATAGAGCATGCGTTCGACGCCGTTGATCTGCTCTTCGATCGGCATCGCCACGGTCTCGGCGATCACCTTCGGATTGGCGCCGGGAAATTGCGCGCTCACAATCACCGACGGCGGCACGACTTCAGGATATTCCGATATCGGCATCACCGGCAGCGCCAGCAATCCGGCCACGAAGATGAGGACGGAGAGAACGCCGGCAAAGATCGGACGATCAATGAAGAACTTGGAGAGATTCATGGCACTAGTGTCCCGCTTGCCCTGCATTGTCGGCGTGCTTCTCGGGCTTGCCATCCATGCTGACAAGACGCGGCGCGACAACCGTGCCCGGGCGCACGCGCTGCAGCCCGTTCACGACGATCCGCTCGCCGGCCTTCAGCCCGCTGGCGACCACGCGCATGCCATCGACGGACGCGCCCAGCACGACCTCCCGGTATTCCGCCTTGTTGTCGGCATCGACCACCAGCACGAACCGCTTGTTCTGGTCGGTGCCGACGACGCGCTCATTGACCAGCAGCGCCGGCGCGGATTTGAGCTGGCCCATGCGTAGCCGGGCGAACTGCCCTGGCATCAGGCCGCCGTCAGCATTCTCGAACACCGCGCGCACGCGCACCGTACCGCTCTTGGCATCGACCTGATTGTCGATAAGCTGCAGCCGGCCGCGATACGGCGTGCCGTTGGTCGTGGCGGTCGCCATCTCGACCGGAATGCGCTCGACCTGCACCAGGCCATTCGACGGCTTGCCTAATGAGGCAATAGGGTCGGCAGCCAATGCCTTGAGGGCGCGCATCACCACCTGCTCGTCGGCGTTGAAGCTGGCGTAGAT
The DNA here is from genome assembly GCA_035300505.1 of Xanthobacteraceae bacterium. GTDB lineage: Bacteria > Pseudomonadota > Alphaproteobacteria > Rhizobiales > Xanthobacteraceae > VAZQ01. The sequence continues at coordinate 9,631 of DATGVJ010000404.1, read as the reverse complement.
CGGATCGACCGAAACCAGCGTGGTCAACACGGGAGCGCCAGGACCGGCCGCCACCAGGTTGCCGACCGTGATCTCAAGCTTGCCCACGCGGCCATTCACCGGCGCGCGAACTTGCGTGTAGTCCAGATTGAGTCGCGCCGACTGCAGCGCCGCCTGGGCGGCCCGCAGATTGGCCTCGGACTCGCCCTGCGCATTCACGCGCTGATCGACGTCGCGTTGCGAGATGTTGCGGCTATCCCAGAGCTGCCGGCCGCGCTCAAGCTCGTTCTTGGTGAGCGCGACGCGCGCCTGAGCGGCGGCGACCTGCGCCTGTGCGCGATCGACCTCGGCGGCGTAGGGATCGGGGTCGATGGTGATCAGAAGGTCGCCCTCGTTGACCAGCGCGCCCTCGCGGAAGTGCACGGATTTGACAGCGCCGGCGACGCGCGAGCGCACCTCGACGCGCTCGACAGCTTCGAGGCGACCCGAGAACTCATCGTATGCCGAGATCTCCCGCTCCTCGACCAGCGCAACCGAAACCGAAGTCGCCTTCGGGACGGCGACCGTGGCAGCACTCGATTGCGCGTCGCTGCGCGGCACTCCGAGGACGAGCGACGCGGCGACAGCCAAAATGGCAATAGCAGACCCTGCCGCCAAGAGGCGGACACGAACGGACAAACGTTGCATGACGAAATTCCGATGTTGATGGAGATTACCGGGACTTGCGCGCCCGATCAGGCGCTTGGCTTGAATCTCTCGACCATCCGGCAGCACCTTTGTTGGTCTTCTTCACGAATGCGGATGGCAATCCGCCCCGTTGACTTGATGACGATCGGACCGGCAGAAATTCGACAAATCTTGAAGAAGAATTTTGTGCGTCGGCCAACCGATCGATTACATATTTGTAACGGTTGATACACATATGATGGGATGGACGGGAGCTGTCAAGGGAATTATATAGCGATCAATAAGAAATTAGGAGGACCAAAATATGGCGATGGGCCGCCCCCGCGCCTTTGACATGGATGAGGCGCTCGAACGAGCGCTGCAGGTATTCTGGCGCAAGGGGTATGAAGGTGCCTCTCTGACTGACCTCACCGAGGCGATGGGCATCAACCCCCCGAGCCTTTATGCCGCCTTTGGCAACAAGGAAGGCCTGTTCCACAAGGCGGTCGAACGCTACGTGGCCGAGCGCGGCAAGTTTTGGGCGGAGGCGATGAACGAACCGACGGCGCGTGCGGCAGTCGAACGGCTGATGCGCCACAGCGCAGACTTTCTGACGGACAAATGCAATCCCGGAGGATGCCTCTTGGTGCAAGGCGCGCTGAGTTGCAGCGATCAGGCCACTCCGGTCAAGCGCGCGCTCGCCAACCGTCGCGCGACCGGCGAAGCCAGGCTCCGGGACCGTTTCGAGCGCGCGAAATCCGACGGCGACCTGCCGGCCGAGGTGGACCCGACCGACCTTGCTCGCTACGTCATGACCATGATGGAAGGCATGGCGATCCAGGCCGCCAGCGGCACCACGCGCGAAGCTCTGCAGCGTGTGGTGGACGTGACACTCCGCAGCTTTCCGGGCTGACGCAGGAACGGGAGCGTATCCCCCCAGACCCGTTGCGGCCCCACGTCGCCGTGCTAAGAGCCTTGGCGGCGTCCTGCCGTTACCACGAGGAAATCCATGGCGTCGAACGATACTCCCGTCACCATTCCGATGCTTCAACGGATGAAGCGCGAAGGTAAAAAGAGCGTGGGCTTTGTCGCCTGGGATTATCAGATTGCGCGCATTGCCGAGCGGGCCGGCGCTGACTTCATTTCGGTCGGCGATTCCGTCGGGGTCAACCTGTGGGGGCACTCCAATCCGCTTGAAGTCACCATGGATGAAATCCTGGTCTGCTGCAAAGCCGTGCGACGTGGCGCAACGCGCGCGCTGGTGAGTTGCGACCTTCCGTTCGGCCCCGTGCAAGAAGGCATCGACAGCGCGCTCCGCGCCGCCATCCGGCTGGTCAAGGAAGGCGGCGCCGATATGGTCAAGGTCGATGCCGCGGCCGAATTCCCCGAGGCCGTCAAGGCGATCACCCGCGCCGGCATACCGGTCTTTGCGCAGTTCGGCCTGACGCCACAGACCGCGCTCAAATACGGCCTGCCCTATAGCGCGCAGAATTCCGCCAACGCGCTGGCCTCGCCGGAGATGACCGCAAAGCTCGTCGAAGAGGCGCAGATGCTGGAGGTTGTAGGTGCGGTGGCGCTTGATTTCACGAACTCCGGGCCGGTTGCCGGCGCCGCGGTCGTGCAGGCGGTCAAGATACCCGTCATCGGCGGATTTGGCGGCGGCCCCTGGCTCGACGGCCGCGTGCGCATGGCCCACACCGCCATCGGCTATGCGGAACGTTGGATCGATTCAAAGTCCGACACCTATTTCAACGGCGCCAAAGCCACGCTTGCCGCATTGACGGCGCTCATCGACGACGCGCGTTCGGGCCGCCAGATCAAGGGCTAATCATGTCCACGGCAATCATCGACGGCATTTCGACGCGCTATGAAGTGGCGGGCTCTGGCCCGCCGCTCCTGATGTACGCGCCCGGCGGGTTCGACGCCACGGTAGAGAAATGGTCGACGCAAGGCATCTACGCCAAGATCAAGCCGCTAGATCATCTGTCGAAAAAATATACCTGCATCACATTCGACCGGCGCGAATGCGGCCAATCAGGAGGTCGCGTCGAGCGTGTGACCTTCGCGCACTTCGTCGCGCAGGGCAAAGGCCTGCTTGAGCATCTCGGCATCAAGCGCGCCCATCTCATGGGCGGCTGCATGGGCTGTTGCCCCGTGCTGGCCTTCGGCGTCATGCATCCCGAACTGGTGGCGAGCATGATCATCTATTGGCCGGTCGGCGGCGCCAAATATCGTCTCTCAAGCCACCAGCGTTTCGCCGAACATCTCGCCTTCGTGCACCAGAATGGTCTCGATGTCGTGGTGGCGCTCGTTGCTAAGGACGGTAAGCCGTTCGGCACCGACCCGCGCGGTGGCCCCTGGGCTTCCGTGCTCAAGCATGATCGTGCATTTGCGGAAACCTATGCCAAACAGAATGTCGATGCGTACAAACTCATTGTCGCCTCGATGGCGCGCACGATGTTCGACCGCGATACGTCGCCCGGCGCTGAGCCCGAAGACCTGATGCGGCTCGATATTCCGGCGCTGGTCGTGCCCGGCCGCGATGCTGCGCATGCCACATCGGCGGCACGCTATGTGGAGGAGTGCATCCCGGGCGCGGACTATTGGGACGCCGCGGTCGCGGATCAGACGGAGGAGGCGACGGCGGCGAAGCTGCTGGGGTTTTTGGAGAAGGCGAACGCGAGGATGTGATAAGTCGCGGCCCCTGCGTAGGGTGGGCAAAGGCGCGCATGCCGTGGGCTAACAACATACTCGATCGCTCGAAAGCGCGCCGTGCCCACGCGTCCCGACGTGCGTGTTGGCCGCGGTCGCGTGGGCACGGCGCCATGAAGGGCCGTTGCATAATCGACCATTGTGCCAGGCGCCTTTGCCCACCCTACGAGCTTGCTGCTTGGGTTGCGAGCCGCCTTGCGTCGTCAGGTGCAAATGATCGGCAACATTGTCGAAGCGGGTCCAGCGACACCGTCATTATTTTCCAAAGATCGGTCGATCCGAAGCACTGGATTTTCCAAAGTTCGGTCGACCCTTAGCACTGGCCTTCCCGACCGCTTGGCAACATCGACCAGTAGCGCTGCGGGATAAACGGTCAATGAAGTCCCGACGACGACAAGGCAATCGCACTGCTCAACCGCAGCAACTGCCTTCGACCAGATTTCAGAGGGTAGTCTCTGGCCGAACAAAACCAGATTCGGAAGCCAAATTCCGTGCAGATCGATCTTCGCTGCCGGAGCAAAGGCCCGGAGAATACTAATTGCATTGGCTCCACCGCTCCTTAAGTTGCCCAACCGACGCAAGATCATTTGTAATTCTTCCAACTCAATTAACGTTGTCTTCGTCGACATCAATCGTCGACTTTGATATATCGAACCATGTAGCTGCAGGACGTTCGCCGAACCGCCGCGCTGGTGCAACCCGTCCACATTTTGTGTGACGACCGTCACCTCTTTTTCCGTCGCAAGCTCGGCTATCGCAAAGTGGCCCGCGTTTGGCCGTGCATTGACGATTGGGCTCAAGAAGTCATGTAGAAAATTGGCCAATTTTGCAGGATGGAATAGTGCGATTTTCGCTATGCCTTGTACACTCCCGAAATCAGCTGGCTCGTAAGTTTCCCATAATCCGTCATTGTCACGAAACGTCGCGATGCCGCTATCGGCCGAAATCCCCGCGCCAGTAAAAAACGCAACGCGCCGCGAGCGTCTGACAATCGTCCTAGCTTGCTCAGGTGTCATGACTGGTACCGTGATGCAAAAAATGAAATTACCATGTATCCTAATGATCCTCATAGCGGCGTCCTATGGAGCTCTTAGCCAATAAGCAATTCAAGCCGGCCGGAATCCAAGGCACTGTGGCGACCGGCGGATGATCCCGCACGTGATGACCACCGAATCGAGGGGCCCATGACCAGATATGACGCAATCATCATCGGGACCGGACAGGCTGGACCGTCATTGGCGGGACGCCTTGTCGAGGCTGGAAAAAGCGTTTCGATCATCGAGCGCAAATCGTTTGGTGGAACCTGCGTCAATACGGGATGTGTTCCGACCAAAGCATTGGTGGCAAGTGCATATGCGGCGCACATCGCACGGCGCGCCGCCGAATTCGGCATCACCATAGACGGCAAGGTCGGCGTCGACATGAAGGCCGTGAAAGCCCGTAAGGACGCGATCTCAGGCGCATCCAGGCGCGGCCTCGAAGACTGGTTGCGCCATCTTGCGGGATGCACGGTCTATGACGGGCACGCCCGATTCGTCACGCCCCGGCAGGTGCTGGTGGGCGATCAGTTGTTGGAGGCCGAGCAGATATTCATCAATGTCGGCGGACGGGCGTCGGCTCCACAAATTTCCGGTCTCGATCAGGTCGACTATCTGACCAATAGTTCCATGATGGAGATCGACGTCCTTCCTCGCCATCTCGTCATCATCGGGGGCAGCTACATCGGCCTGGAATTCGCACAGATCTATCGGCGTTTCGGCAGCGAGGTAACGGTCATCGAACTGGCGCCGCGGCTGATTGCCAGAGAGGACGAGGACGTATCGGCGGCCGTGACCGATATTCTGCGCGGCGAAGGGATCGACGTGCGGGTCGATGCCAAGGGGCTCGCCGTCGCACGAGACGGAGCCGACGTCGTCGTCAGCCTCACACGCGACGGCGGGTCGCACAAGGTGCGGGGGTCGCACCTGCTGCTCGCCGTCGGCCGGCGGCCCAATACCGATGATCTCGGGCTGGACAAGGCTGGCGTCGTTGTCGACGCCCGCGGCTACATCCAGGTCGACGATCAACTGCGAACCAGCGTGCCGGGAATCTGGGCGCTGGGCGATTGCAACGGGCGCGGCGCCTTCACGCACACGTCCTACAACGATTTCGAGATCGTGGCTGCGAATTTGCTCGACAGCGATCCGCGGCGCGTTTCAGACCGCATTACTGCCTACAACCTGTATATCGACCCGCCGCTCGGACGCGCGGGTATGACGGAAACAGAGGTCCGTGCGTCGGGGCGGCCCGCGTTGATTGCCAAGCTGCCAATGGAGAAGGTCGGCCGCGCCTTCGAGAAAGGCGAGACCCGCGGCTTCATGAAAATCCTTGTCGACCGGGATACTGGATTCATTCTTGGCGCATCTTTGCTTGGAATGGGCGGAGACGAGGTGATCCATTCTTTGCTGGACCTCATGTATGCCAGGGCGCCCTACACAGTTCTCAAGCGGGCGATGCATATCCATCCGACCGTGTCCGAACTGCTTCCCACCATGATGAACCAGCTTCGACCTCTACAGGCGTAGGGTGGGCAAAGACGCCTGGCACAGACGATGAATTAGAAACGTATCATCGTGGCGCCGTGCCCACGCGACCGCGGTTAACACGCACGTCGGGGCGCGTGGGCACGGCGCGCTTACGAACCGATGGTGCATATGTCGCGTTCACAGCTTGCGCGCCCGTAGCGCGCGCAGACGCGCGTAAAACGCGCTTATGGCCCACCCTACGAGTCCGCGGCTTAATTTTGTGACGCTCGCCCATTCATACGTCGCGGACCGCCGGCTGGCGAAACATCCGCTGCTGAACTAACATGGCACTACACGCTGTAGCCTTACCAAGGAGGCACGCATATGACGGATCGCGAGAATTCATCGGGTTTGGCGCGGCGGTCGTTCTTGGGCGGCGCAACCTTGGCCGGCGTTGCATCGGCAATCGCACCGCGCGTGGCTGTGGCCCAGGCTCCGATCGTGGTGGCGCCGCCCGTGCCCAACACGGCGGTGACGGCCCGCACTGCCGAACGATTGGCCGGCGCCACTGTCAATTACGCTTATGCCACGAAGGCGGGCCCCTTCGTGTTCCTTAACGGTCATGAGGGCTACGATTTCGAGGCCGGCGTCATTCCGACGGTCGCAGGCGCTCCCGGTTTTCCCGCCTATGGCAGGCCCGGCTACCGGCGGGAAGCCGATTTCATTTTCGAGCGCATGGGCCAAATCCTGAAATCGTTCGGAACCGATTTCTCGCATGCCGTCAGGCTCGACCAATATTACACCGATGCGGACGCGGTGCGCGCTTATCACCTCGCACGCTTCGCCGCGCTCGGCCGATACGTGCCGCCCAGCACGTCGATCATCACCGATCGATGCTTCGGCGCCAAAAGCACGATAACGACATCGATGGTCGCTGTCGTGCCAGGCCCACAATGGGAAGTGCGGCCGATCTATCCGGAAGGTGCCCGTGTGTCGCCGACATCGGGCTACGCGCCCGCGGTGGCGGTAAACGACTTCATCTTTGCGGCCGGAACCGGTCCCGAAGAAAAGGACATGATCGACCCCAATCCGCCGCAGGGTCCGCATCGCCGCTGGGGCTCGCAATTGCCGATCCGGCGGCAAACGGAATCGACCCTGCAGCGGCTCGAACGCATCCTCAAGGCATCGGGGACAAGCCTCGCCAATTGCCTCAAGGCGCAGGTTCACGTTGCGGGCGACGAAAACTTTCCGGATTTCCTCGATGTCTGGAACGAACACTTCGGCGCATCCCCGGCCGCGCTCGCCGTGACGCCAGCCAAGGGTTTCGCCTCGGTCGAGATGATCGTCGAGGTCACGTGCATCATGCTCAAGGACGGCGCGACGCGTAAAAAAGAAATCGTGCGTGCCGACATCCCGCAAATGGCGTCCTATTCGCCCGCGGTGCGCGCCGGCGAGTTCGTGTTCAGTCCGGGCCTGTTGCCGATACAGCACGATGGAACGGTCGCCGGTCTCGCTCAAGGGGACAATTTCGACGGGCTTTGCCTCAAGAGCCAGTTGCAGGCGAATGTCATCTACGACCATGCCGAAGCCATTGCCAAAGCCGCCGGCACCAGCATGCGCAATGTTGCGCGCATCGACTACTGGGTGAGCGACATCCGCGAGTTTCCGGGCGTCGCAATGGCGTGGTCGGGGCGCTACGGCCAGGCGCCGCATCCCTTCGCCTGCGTCGTTACGCCCAAGCTGCCGGCTCCCGGAGCAACCGTGATGGCGGCCTTCTGGTTCTACGCCGGCTGATGTTTCTCCACAGGGTCAGACCCCTTCACCCAATCAGGCGTATTCAAGGAGTTTGCCGCCGTGAACAAAATCAATATGTATTCTCCCAATCAGGTTTTTGGTGGCTCGTTCCTGGGAGGACCAATTGCCGCAACCTATTTTCTTGGGAAAAACTTTCAGGTCTTGCAAAATGGCTCCAGCGCCCGAACGACCTTAATCCTGGGTTCTCTTGGGACTATATTGATTTTTCTCGTCGTCCCATTTTTGCCCGAGAAATTTCCAAACACTGCGATCCCCTTTGCATATACGTTTGCTGCTTATGCCGTCGCGTCGAAGCAACAAATGTCCAAAGACGCGATTGCACAGTCCGATCAGCACGCATTTGAGTCAACCTGGAAGGTTGCGGGCATCGCCGTTAGCTTTATGTTGCTGTTTGTCGCATTGATGATGCCCTGGTTTTTTTTCCTCGATTACATCGGCATCATTCGACTTTGATCCGCGTCAAACGCTAACCAGAGCCGTGCCGCCAAACCATTCGTCTCCGCATCTTCGACGAAGGTCATCTCCATACCTGGCAGACGCGTGCAAGCGCTAAACTTGCCAATTCACCTGAAAGACCGACTTGTCGCCGATTGGCGTCTGCCCGCTTACCCGACCAGCGCCCGCGTTGACGGCACGAACAGTTCGTCCACGGTCACGGGCTTCGTAATAATTCCCTGTTTGAGGGCATGGCCGACCAGCGCCTCCAGAACTTTCCGGTTCGGCGCAATCCCGTGCGGCACCGGATCGCCGGCGATCTCCATCACCTTCTGGTGCACGCGGTCGACCTCGGTCAGCTTCTCGATCTGGCCGGCCTTGAGGCGCTCGACGTAAAGGCGTTTGGACTCCGCAAAGGCGTTGAACACGTCCGCGGCAAGTTCCGGATATTTGGCGATCAGTTCGTCCTTGATCACAACCGTGTGGTTGATCGGGTAGTGGCCGTTGCGCTTGAGCGCGGCGAGACCGGCATCGAGCGCGTTCGGAATGAGCGGCTTCACATCCGGGTGATCGACCTCGACCCCGATTGCCGCCACGAGTTCGCCTGAGATCAGCATGTCGCTCATGTTATTTCCGGCACCGATCGGCACTACATTTGCAGGCGGCTTGTATTCCGCCACGTGCTCGTCGCCGGAGAGCACCCAGGTGACCTTGGACAAGTCGACACCATATTCGTCCTGCAATACACCGCGCGCCCACACTCCGGTGGTCACCGTGTAGCCGCGGTTCACGCCGACACGCTTGCCCTCGAGATCCTTCGGCGTGCGGATGCCGGCCTTGGTGTTCACGAGGATGGCGCCGTGGTGGAACGCGCGCACGATGAACAGCGGCACGGCGGTCATCGGCTTGCCGTGCGCCTTGGCGCAGACATAGGTCGTAATCGCCATCTCGCAGATATCGAATTCGTTGCCGCGCACCATGCGACGAAACGCGGCGATAATCGGGTCGACATCTTCGAACACGAACTCGCAGGTCTTCGGCTTCACCTCGCCGTCTTTGAGGGCCTTGTTGTTGCCCTGGGTGCGGGTAACGAGCTTGAATTTTGGTCCGGACATGAGGGGCTCTCTTTGGGGGGCTCGCGGGTTGTGCGGTGACAATATGCGGAATTTATTCCCTGACAGGCCCTATGGGGTCAACAACAGCTTAGACTGCTCTCCGGGTCCACGATGAGTGCCGGCTTCATCCAACTCGGCGGCAGGTCGTCCCGCACCACCTCGGCGACCGGCTTGAATATCTTGAACTGGTGGCGTTCCCCCGCATCGCTCCAGAACGCCACAACGGTCTCGATCGGCGGGCAGCCCGGCAGCCCGCAGGCTACCTCCGCGACCAGGACGGAATCGTCGTCCGGGAGGCTGAACTGCGCGCGCGTCCATCCCCGCACGGCCTCAAGGGCCGCGACATGTTGCGGGCTCATCTTGAGCGCATGCGTGATCCGCAAGGACTCCGGCATCGGTCCGGTT
>DATGVJ010000403.1:0-49687 GCA_035300505.1 Xanthobacteraceae bacterium | reverse complement strand
CCGCCTACGATCGGCTCAATCCGGGACTTGATGCGGGCAATACGGCAAGCCGCCTTGAAGCGGCTGGCTTCGGCCGGCGCACGCGGCCGACGGCCGCCGATGTGCTGGCACGATTGCGCGAAAAGGCACGTCCGGCGCCGGCAGCCTGAGGCGTTCACCCCAACCTTAAGAAATCCGACACCTTACGAAAACAAAACCTTACCAAATTCCAACCAACCACAATCATGACGGAGTAGTTACATGGCTACGCAAAATCAAAACGCCGCTCTTCATTCCGGTTCCTGGATCGCCTTTACCTATGCGTCGTTCTTCGGGGCCGCCGCGCTGGTCGGCGCAGGAGTAGTTTTCGCGCCGGTCGATATATGGATCAAAGCCTATCTCGCCATGGGAACGATCTTGCTGGTGCAATCCTGTATAACGCTGTCCAAGACGCTGCGCGATGCCCACGAGAGCACCCGATTCGTGAACCGCATCGAGGATGCCAAGACCGAGCGTCTGCTCATGGAAATCGAGCGGGGCAAGGACTGAAACATCGCGTCACAATCGTGATCCCCGACGCGGTCTGTTGGGGATCACGCGCCTGCAGGCAAAATTCAAGAATGGCGCCGGCTGCCCATATCGATATGATGGGCCGCCAAGAGGGGAACGAATCCTTATGTCCACGTCCTTACTGACGACGCGGCGCTTTGCGCCACTTTTCTGGACGCAGTTCTTTGCGGCGTTCAGCGATAATTTTCTCAAGCAGGCCCTGATCTTCCTCATCCTGTTCAAGATCGGGGGATCGACCGCCAATGTGCTGGTCAACCTGGCGCCGGCGATCTTCATCTTCCCGTATTTCGTATTGTCCGCATTTGGCGGCGAGATGGCAGACCGCTACGACAAGGCCCTGGTCGCGCAACGGGTCAAGTTCGCCGAAATCGGCGTGTCGGCAATTGCGGTGCTGGGTTTCTGGCTGCACACGGTCGGCTACGACACCGCGTCGGTGAGTGTGCTCTTCCTGTCACTGTTCGGCTTTGGCGTGTGTGGCGCCCTGTTCGGCCCGATCAAATACGGAATTCTTCCCGACCATCTCGACCGTTCCGAACTCCCGGCCGGCAACGCCTTGGTTGAGGGCGCGACCTTCATTGCCATCCTGCTCGGGACCATCGTCGGCGGGATTGCGGCCCAGAATGGCGGCGATCCGGCGGCGTTCGGTTTCCTGATGATCATCTTCTCCGTGGCGTGCTGGGGGGCAAGCCTGCTCATCCCGCCGACCGGGCAAGGCGCGCCTGATCTGGTCATTCGGGGCAATGTCGCGGCCTCGACTGTTTCGCTGCTCAATCATCTGCGCGACGACAAGCGCATCTGGTGGGGCGCGTTCGTAACGAGTTGGTTCTGGCTCGCCGGGGCGGTTGTCGCCACCGTCATGCAGCCCTTGGTGAAGGACCTCGGTGGGACCGAAGAGGTGATCACCACCTGCAACGCCATCTTCGCGATCTCGATCGCGATCGGTTCAGGGTTGGCGGCTTGGCTCGCGGCCGGGCGGATCATCCTGCTGCCGACGCTCATCGCTGGCGTCTTGCTGGGCCTCTTTGCGCTCGACATCGGCCTCTCCACATGGGGGGCCCAGCCGATTGCAGGCCTTCTTAGCTATTGGGACATCTTCAAATCCGTACGTGGCATCCGATTGATACTCGATCTGGCCGGGCTCGCGATTGCCGGAGGCCTCTTCATCGTGCCGGTTTTTGCCGCAGTGCAGGCCTGGGCCGGCGCGGACCGGCGTGCCCGCGTGATCGCTGGCGTCAATGTGCTCAACGCCGGGTTCATGACAGCCAGTGGAATCGCGGTCGCATTGCTCACGCTCGCGGGCCTGCCGCCGTCTGGTGTATTCACCCTGCTCGGTATCGGTAGCATCCTGGTCGCGGTGGCCATCAGCCGCACCATGCCGACCAACGCGCTCAGCGATGCGCTCTCGATCATCTACCGCGCCCTTTTCCGGATCGAAGTGAAGGGGCTCGACAATCTCCGCAATGCCGGCCCCAACCTCATTATCGCGCTCAATCATGTGAGTTTCCTCGATGCCGGGCTCGCATTGTCGCTGCGCAGCCGCAAGCCGATCTTTGCCATCGATGTCGCGATTGCGAAATTGTGGTGGGTCCGGCCGTTCATGAAGGTGGCGCGCGCCCTGCCGCTCGACCCATTGAAGCCCATGGCAACCCGCACGCTGATCAATGCGGTCAAAGCCGGTGACGCGCTCATCATTTTTCCGGAAGGGCGTATTACGGTTACGGGCAGCCTCATGAAAGTCTATGACGGCGCCGCCATGATTGCCGACAAGGCCGATGCGGAAGTCGTGCCGGTGCGTATCGAGGGCCTCGAACTGACGCCGTTCAGCCGCCTGTCGAAGGGGCAGGTGCGGCGCAAGTGGTTCCCGAAGGTGACGGTAACGATATTGGAACCCGTCAAGCTCTCGGTCGACCCTGCGCTGCGCGGCAAATACCGGCGGCAGGCGGCAGGCGCCGCGCTTTACGGCGTCATGTCAGACCTGGTATTCCGCACGACCTCGACCGATCGTACGATGATCGAAGCCACGATCGCGGCTGCGCAATTGCACGGTCCTAATCGCGTTGCGATCGAAGATCCCGTATCGGGTGCGCTTACGTACAAGCGTCTGTTGATCGGCGCGTCCATTCTCGGGCGAAAATTGATGCCGTTGGCGCCGGAGGGCCGCCCGGTCGGGGTGATGTTGCCCAACGCCAATGGAACGGTCGCCACGATCCTGGCACTCATGACGGCCGGCCGCGTGCCCGCGATGATCAATTTCACAGCCGGCGCAACCAATATCCTTGCAGCCTGCAAAGCAGCCGACATAAAAAATATCGTGACATCGCGCCTCTTCGTCGAAAAGGGCCGGCTCGACAATCTTGTTGCGACACTCGCCGGCACGATCTCGATTGTCTACCTTGAAGACATCCGCCCGACCATTACGAAGTTCGACAAGGTCCGCGGTTTCTTGAGTTGGGACAAGCCGCTGGTCAAGCGCAAGGCCGACGATTGGGCGGCGATCCTGTTCACTTCGGGCTCGGAAGGCGTGCCAAAGGGTGTCGTATTGTCCCATCGCAACATGCTGGCCAATACGGCCCAGGCGGCAGCGCGCATCGATTTTGGCCGCCAGGACAAGGTGTTCAATGTCTTGCCGGTGTTCCACTCCTTCGGCCTCACGATCGGAATGATGCTGCCGCTGGTGTCAGGCGTGCCGATTTATCTTTATCCATCGCCACTGCACTATCGGACGGTGTGCGAACTGATCTACGGCTCGAACGCGACCATCATGTTCGGCACCGACACCTTCCTTTCAGGCTATGCGCGCGTCGCGCATGCCTACGACTTCCGTTCCTTGCGCTACATCCTTGCCGGTGCCGAACCCGTGAAGGAGGTAACGCGCAAAACCTATATGGAAAAATTCGGCCTGCGCATTCTTGAAGGTTATGGCGTTACCGAAACCGCTCCCGCGCTCGCCCTCAACACGCCGATGTTCAACAAGTTCGGTACGGTCGGACGGGTTCTTCCCGGCATGGAAGCGCGGCTGGAGAAGGTCGAAGGCGTCGACGAAGGCGGACGGCTGTTCGTGCGCGGACCCAACGTGATGCTCGGTTACCTCAAGTTCGAGAACCCTGGCGTGCTCGAAGCGCCGGAGGGAGGATGGCACGATACCGGCGATATCGTGGCGGTCGATGCCCAAGGGTTCGTCACCATCAAGGGCCGCGCCAAGCGATTCGCCAAAATCGGCGGTGAAATGATTTCACTTGCAGCCGTGGAAATGATCGCAGCCGATCTCTGGTCCAACGCGCTGTCGGGCATTGTGACCATGCCGGATCCGCGCAAGGGCGAGCGGCTTATCCTGGTGACACAGCAGAAGGACGCAACACGCCAGCAGTTCATGAGCTTTGCGCGCGAACGTGGCGCTTCCGAGCTGATGATCCCGGCCGAGGTCATGGTTCTCGACAAGCTGCCCATCCTGGGCACCGGCAAGGTCGATCAGGTGAGCCTGAACAAGCTCGTACAAGAACGCGTTGCCGCGCGGACACCGGTCGCGGTGTAGACATATGGCACCAAGCCCGAGTAGGGGCGGGTTTCAAACCCGCCCCTACACACCAGTGTGAGAAATGCGGGCTAGGCTTTCTTCGTTTGAGTGGTCGCATCAAGGAGGCCCATGGTGCAGGAATCCCGAAATAACCCGTCGCTGCGTGTTGTGCCGTCATGGCACCCGAGTTCGACGTTTCTCGCGCTGCTCGCGGGCTTTCTTGGTTGCGCCGTATGGATGCTCGCGATCCCGGATCATGAGCGCTGGCTTGTTTTTCCCTTTGTGCTGATCGGATTCCTGATCGGGGTATGTCTGCATGAATTCGGCCATGCAATCATAGCCTACTACTGCGGCGATACGACGGTGCGGGAGAAAGGCTATTTGACGCTTGATCCGCTGCAATACACCGATGTGGTCTACAGCATCATCTTTCCGCTTCTGATCATGGCGATTGGCGGCATCGGCCTGCCGGGGGGTGCGGTCTATATCAACCACCATCTGCTGCGCCGGCGCGTGGATGGCGCTCTCGTCTCAGCCGGCGGACCATTGGCGACGGCCGCCGTGCTGGCCGTGCTGATGATCGTCCTCAATTTCATGACGCCGACCGGCCCGTACCGCATACTCTATGCTTCGTTGGCGTTCCTGGCCCTGCTCAAGGTGACGGCGCTGGTGTTCAATCTCATTCCATGCCCCGGTCTCGATGGTTGGGGTATCATCGAGCCGTTCCTGCCGGCGCAAATCCGTCAAGCCGGCCGCCGTTTCGGGGCGCTCGGTCCTGTCATATTGATGGTGGCTTTATTCTTCGTCCCTGCCGTCAACAATTTGTTCTGGGACGCCGTCGATGCAATCTCCACGCTGGTCGGTCTCAACACCCGGTTGGCATCGATCGGATTCCAGTTGTTCCAGTTTTGGCGCTGAGGATGCCTACCCCGCCCTCAATTGTTCCGCCATCCAATCCGCGCTCTGCGTGCGCCAGCAATAGGCACGGTTGTTGGCGATGTGGTTGCCTTCGTCGACCAGATTGAGCACGACCGGACCCTTGACCTCGCCAGCCAGGCGTCGGCTGTCGGCTGCCGGTACGATGCGGTCGAGCTTGCCGTTCATGATGTAAATCGGACAGGTGATGTTCTGCGCCACGCCCTTGAGCGTGAGGGTGGCGGCCTTGGCACGCGCCTCCTCCAGACTTGCGCTCTTGCTGCGTACCCGAAAGGCCTCGCGCGTCAAATCCGGAACGCCATCCCAGCTTTCGCCCCAGTCATAAGGCCCGCCAAGCGCCAGGCAGGCCTTGATGCGCTTATCGAACGCGGCGGAGCGGGGGGCATAATAGCCCCCAAGGCTGATGCCGGCGAAACCAACGCGGCTCGCATCGAGATCGCGACGGGTCTCGATGTAATCAATTACGGCAATGGCGGCGACTTCGTAATCCCCGCGGATCGCGAAATCATATTCGGCCTCGCCTTGGCCGGGCCCATCGAAGGCCAGCGTCGCGATCCCGCGCGCCAGGAACGGCTGTTCATAGGCGTCGGTTTCTTCCTTGCAGGAATCAAGGCCGCACGCGAAGGCGAGCACGGGCGGCCGGTCGACGCCCACGGGCTTGCGCAAGATGCCGGCAAGAAATTTTCCCTCGTAGGGCATTTCCACGCGTTCACCTGCGGGTCGCAGATGCGGCAGGGCGAGGTTGCGGCATTCGACCGCCTTCATGTGTGCGGCTTTCATCTGGGGCTGGTCCTGTACGAACAGGAACTTGCCGAAATGGTAGTAGACGCCCGCGCGCTGCAGGTGCTCGCCGGCGCTCAAGAACTTCTTGTTGGCGAGCGCCTCGCGTCCCATCCTTTCATGGATCGCGGCACGCGCCGACCAGGCCGCGCACCAGTCATCCCATGAAGCGATCTTGGCGGTGACGTCTTCGAAATCGGAGAGCGCCACCCCATTGGTGACGAAGCGTGGCGCCCAATGGTGAATCGCCGCCGTAACGCGGGGGTCACCGGTCATTTCATGCAGTGCCATTGTCTCTATTCCTAAGATGCCCAAGATTCCGAAGGGATGATGTCAGGAGCCCGCCCGCCTTGATCCGAGCCGCGCAATCATGCCCTCGTGGACTGTACCCTCGTGGACCGTGACCTCGCGGCGCGCCACCTCGTCGCCCGATCTGTTCCATGTTGCCGTATCACTAACAAACGATCAACAAGATTGCGCAATTTCTTTACGATGCATCAGCCTTTACGAGTCGTATCAATTGACGATAAGTCGGTGCCTACGACCTTTGAGGAGCAAAATTCCAGGGAGCTATTGCACGAAAGGCCGGTTTTCGCAGCCGACCCGCAAGATTGCGGTCAGAAAACCAGGCGTTCAATTATCGAGCCGTTGTTCCGGTCGAATTCGTTACCATCATGTTCCCACGTTCCTGATGGTTACCAAACAACTCTACGCAATTGCGACACCAACCGTAAACGATAGCGATTCAATCAATCTTCAGCATGAATGGAAAACCGCGTACACCTTCACCAAATACAAACCGGGCTGCTCCAATAGTGGCCGTGTCGAGGCGAGAGTTCGCCGAACATCAGGGGTAGTTCGTGCGTATCAGTACAATAGTGATGATCTGCCTGGCGGCCTTGTTTGGTCTGATTGCAGTATTTCTTGCACAATCATGGCTGACGAGCCAGTCCGAAAAACGTCTTCGTAGTCTCGAGGCCAACAACGTTCCGAACGCGCCCATTGCGGCCACGACAATTGTAGTGGCGTCAAAGCCACTGCGTTTTGGGACAGAACTCGCATCGTCCGTAATGCGCGAGGTCGGCTGGCCGGGCGATGCGGTTCCTACGGGCGCTTTTGGCAAGATCAGTGAAATAATCCAAGGCAATGCCCGGCGGGTCGTGCTGGCGCCGATTGAGGTGAACGAGCCAATCCTGGTTACAAAAGTTACGGGGCCAGGGCAGCGCGCAACGCTGTCGGCGACCTTGCAGGACGGCATGCGTGCCGTAACAGTTCGCGTCAATGACGTTGACGGAGTCGCGGGCTTCGTATTGCCGGGCGATCGCGTCGATGTCGCACTCACCCGCACGCCTGATAAGCTCAGCTCGACGACGGATGTAGTTTTACAAAACATACGCGTGCTCGCGATTGATCAGACCTCCGATGAGCGAAACGATAAACCATCGATTGCCAAAGCGGTGACCCTGGAGGTCGACTCGGCGTCCGCCCAGAAGCTCGCACTGTCTGCCGCCATTGGAGCGATTTCGCTGATGTTGCGGAAAGCTGGTGACACAGTGCCGGAGGCAACGCGACGCATCACGCTCAATGATCTCATTCGAAACGAAGTTGCGCCGTCGAAGCAAGGGGAGTCGGCTGTTACCAACATCAAGGTGCATCGGCCTGCGGGAAATGTCGACTACAGCGTAAGGGCTGAATCGTACGATGACGGCACGACAGTGGGCCGGAGGGCCACAGAAAATTGAACGGAGTAATCGAGATAGCATTTCGGGGAATGCAAACAAGAAACGGGGAATCAAAATGAGAAATACAAGAAGGCACCACTCGTGGCAGACAGGGACAATCGGGCGGCGCACCGGCGCGGGACTGCCGCATGTGCGACGGTTCATTACCGCAGTCAGCATCTTCGGCTTGGCGGCTGCTTCCTGGCTGCTGGCGGTGCCAAGCGAGGTACAGGCGCAACGGCTGCTGCAAATCAGCGGTGCCCGGCGTACGGTTTCGGTGACGGTTCCGGTTGGCAAGACCGAGGATGTCCGGGTCGATTCGCCGTTTTCAGATATAACGGTTGGAAATCCAGAAGTTGCGGATGTGGCGCCGATGACGGATCATTCGCTCTCGATCCTGGGCAAGCGCATCGGATCGACGCGCGTAACCGTCTACGCTGAAGGAAAGCGCCAGGTCGGTATCTTCGACATTGAAGTATCTTACGATATCCCTCGCCTTGCTGCCGAAATACGAGCTGTGACTGGTCCCGGCATCAGGGCATCGTCGGTCCATGGCCGCATCATGTTATCGGGAATGGCTACCGATGCCGTAGCCCTCGACAAAGCTGTGATGATGGCGCGCCAATTTGCGCCCGATATCATCAATACGGTTCAGGTCTCCCAGCCACAGCAGGTTATGCTGGAGGTGCGATTCGTCGAAGCCTCCCGTCACGCCGGGCGTGAACTTGGATTCCAATGGAACATATTCAACAAGAATTTGACTGCGAACGTCGGTTCCGGGAAGGTTCCCGGAGCGCTTCCGATCACGGCGCCTTCAAGCCCGACCAGCATACCGGTTGGTGAAGTCGCTGCCGGCGTGCTGTCAGGGGGATCGCCGTTTGGATTCCTGCTGGGCCGCATGCTCACAGGCGGCACGACCATAGACGTATTGATCAGTGCACTCGAGGAGCGCGGTCTTGCACGCAGCTTGGCCGAGCCGAACCTCGTTGCGCTCTCCGGAGACACTGCAAGTTTTCTTGCCGGTGGCGAGTACCCGATCCCGGTTGCGGGCGGACTGAACCAAGTCACCGTGGAATATAAGCGGTACGGCGTTGGCCTTGCGTTCACGCCAACCGTGCTGCGGGGCGGGCTGATCAACCTCAAGATCGAGCCAGAAGTCAGCCAGTTCGATCCGAACAACAAAGTATCGCTTGGCAACGGGCTGCAGGTTCCTTCCCTCATTGTCCGCCGGGCCAGCACGACGATCGAACTGCGTGACGGGCAGAGCTTTGTCATCGGCGGCTTGCTGCTGAATACCAGCAGGTCCAGCCAGGACCAAGTGCCATGGCTAGGCGATTTACCAATCCTCGGCCAGCTGTTTGCCAGCAGGTCCTACCAGAAAGACGAAACAGATCTCGCCATCATCGTAACGCCGCGCATCGTGCAGCCGGCGCGCCCGGGCGACGCCCTGAAGACTCCGCTCGACAATACGCTTCCTGGTAACGATGCCGATTTCTTTCTACACGGCAAGGCGGAGGTCGCACGCGCGCCTCGCCGTGAGTTAATCGGCGCCACCATTCCGATGAGTGGCCATATGCTTGATCTGCCCAAGGGAGGTGACCATGTGGTTTCCGTCAAGAACTAGAGTTCTAGCGAGCGTAATGCTGGTCAGCTTCCTCGGCGGCTGCTCCGAGTTCTACTACGATCGGCGGGATTCCGTCTCGCTGGGGGTGGGAGACGCGCTAGCCGCCAATAGGGTCACGCACATCGTTGACCCTTGGCCGGCAAACGTCGGGAACCGGGATATTGCGTTCAACGGTCAACGTATGCAGGCCGCACAGGAGCGCTATCGCAACAACAAGGTCATCCCGCCGGTCAGCATTTCGACGAGTTCTACCGCATACCAACGGGCCCCGGACGCCGGGGCGGCGGCGGCAGTTCCAAGTCCGGCCCCCGCGGCAGCTGCGCCATTTTAACAAATCGTGCCTCGGTGTTGGAAATGAGGCGCCGGGCCGGACGGCGACGATGCAAGAGGTCGAGAGCGTGTTGTCAGATCAAATTGCTGCCATCACGCTTGGACTACAGACTACAAACGACGTGAGTTAGTATGATGAAGAGTAACCGATCCGCGAATGCAACAAACAAGACCCAGGTGACGGTCTTGACCGACGATGCTGCCCTTGCGGAACAGGCACGAGCGACGTTCGGCGCCGGCGGCCAGATTGGATTGACCGTCGTACCCTCAAAAATCAGCGGGGTCGGCGGTCAATTCGATTTGGGCGCGGCGGCGGTGGTGGTTATCGATTTGGATGCAGCTGTCCCCGAGGAGATGACTGCACTTGAGCACCTGATGGGCCGCATTGGTTCGCAGCCGCCCGTCATTGTGGTGATGCAGAATTTCGACCCCGCGACCGTTCGAACCTTGATGCAAATGCGTATTGCGGATTTTCTGGTGAAGCCCATTGTCCCGGTTGAACTGGTGCGAACCTGTGCCCGCGTCGCCGCCGGCCCGGTTAACGCCAAGGAGAGCGAGGCGGAGATCATTACATTCCTGCCCGCTGTCGGCGGCGCGGGAGTGACCACACTTGCGGTCCAAACCGCCATGATGCTGCTCAACCGGCACGACGGCGGGAAAACCAAAACCTGCCTGGTCGACCTTGATTTCCAACATGGCACTTGCGCCGATTACCTCGATCTCGAACCGCGGCTCGACCTCGGTGAAATCGAGACGCGACCCGAACGGCTTGACCGACAGTTGCTCGAAGTGATGCTGTCACATCATCCCTCGGGCCTTGCCGTGATCGCTGCTCCCAACCGGCCGGCAGAAATGCGCTCGTTTGACACCAAAGTGGTAACACGCCTTCTCGACATGGTGTCGGCGCATTTCGATTTTGTGGTTTTCGACATGCCACGTACCTGGTTTTCATGGACCGACAGTGTACTGCTCGGCTCCAATCGGTTGTTTATCGTGACCGAGATGACCGTACCGGGGCTGCGTCTGGCCAAACAACTCGTTGAAGCCGTGCGCGAGCGCCTTGCTGAAGGCGCCAAGCCACAGGTAATCGTCAATCGGTTTGTCCAAAAAATGCTTTCGTCCGGTCTTCGAAAGTCGGACATCGAGCAGGTTCTCGGCGACTCGTTCGCCGCCTGCATTCCAAACAACTATGGTCTCGTCCGCGAAGCGATAGACCGTGGAGTTCCGCTCGATGAGATAATGCCGGGAAACAAGATCACTGCCGAACTCAAAGCTCTCGTGATGCCTAAAGCAGCGACCAAGAATTCTGCCTCAGACTTAGGCGGGAAGGTCAAGAAGTTCACGTGGTCATGGGCGCGATGACGTGCAGCCGATAGGCTTATGTGAAATCCAAGGATACAAGTTGCAAAGTGAGGAATCGGAATGTTTGGACGATTTAGCGCTCATCGATCCGTCGTCGCGGAGCTGCCGCCGATTCCCGAGCCGGCTAAAGACGGCACTGCCACGGTTCCGAAGGTGGAAGCGCCGCCAATTGTGCCGGAGCCGGCTGTGCCGGCCGCTGCAAATCTCCTGCAGACCGATAAATTGCTTGACGCCAAGGTGCGCCTGCATCGCAGGCTGATCGAAGAGGTTAACCTTCAGGCGCTGGAAAAATTGCCCGAGCACGAGATGCGGGGGCATATCCAGAAATTGGTGTCGCAATATGTGCTGTCCGAGCGGCTCGCGCTGAACTCGGAGGAATTGAACGATTTTGTTGCTGAAATCATTGATGAGATGACCGGTCTCGGTCCGCTTGAGCCCCTGCTCAAGGATCCAACCATCAATGACATTCTCATCAACGGTCACGAATGCATCTTTGTCGAGCGCAGAGGTGTACTTGAACCGCTTGGTGTTCGCTTCAAGGATGAGGCGCATCTCTTGCGGATCATCAACAAGATCGTCGCAGCTGTCGGACGCCGGGTCGACGAGTCACATCCTTTGTGCGACGCGCGATTGCTCGACGGATCCCGCGTGAACGTTGCGGTGCGTCCAGTTGGCGTCGACGGTCCATTGGTTTCAATTCGAAAATTTTCAAAAAAGCCCATCAATCTGACCAAGCTGGTCGAATTCGGGGCCATCCGGCCTCAAATGGCGGAAGTGCTTGCTGCTGCCGTCAAGGGCCGGATGTCTACGATCATTTCGGGCGGCACAGGTTCGGGCAAGACCACGATGCTCAATGCGTTGTCGGCGTATATATCCAAGGACGAGCGTCTGCTGACCATCGAAGACGCGGCCGAACTGCAACTTCAGCAACCGCACGTCGGGCGGATGGAAACGCGCCCTCCGAACATAGACGGCAAAGGGGAAATTCGTCAGCGCGAATTGATCAAGAACGCGCTCCGTATGCGACCCGACCGCATTATTCTTGGCGAGTGCCGCGGCGAGGAAGCGTTCGACATGCTGCAGGCAATGAATACGGGCCATGAAGGCTCTATGGCGACGATCCACGCCAATACGCCTCGGGACGCGATTTCGCGTTTGGAGCAGATGATCGGCATGGCCGGACTGCCGATGACCATTGCTTCAATCCGCGGCCAGATCGCTGCTGCGGTCCGGGTGATCGTGCAATTGTCGCGGCTTTCCGACGGGAAGAGGAAAGTCACAAGCATTGCAGAGATCACGGGTCTTGAAGGTGATATCATCCAGATGCAGGAGATCTTCAAATATGTCCGTACCGGTCTTGGGCCGGACAACAGCGTGATCGGACATTTTCAGGCGACCGGCGTTCGCCCGCGCTTTCTGCACGAACTGGCTGCCATGGGGATCAAGATTCCAGGCGCCTATTTTGAACCCTCGCAGGCTTTGTAGTCGCCATGCCATTCGAGTTCGATTCGATTTATCTGGTTTACGTGTTGGTGGCTGTCTCGGCCGCTCTCTTCTTTGAGGGCATCTATCTGTTATGCTTTACGGGCGCGTCGTATCGGACCCATGTCAACCGGCGCCTGAAGCTGCTTCGGAATGTGACAAGTCGCGAATCTCTGCTGATCCAGTTGAGGCGGGAGCGGGGACTGACGCGATCCGGCGACTTTGCCATCGGTATCGAATCCCTAAATCGACTGGTCGTTCAATCGGGCGTGACGATGGGCCCTAAAAAACTGATCATTACAATTGTGGTCAGCGCTCTGTTGGCGTTTGGTGCAACGTTGTCATATCAGCGAGACCTCGTTGACGCCTTGATAGCCGGGGTCGCTTGTGGAACCTTGCTCCCCTATCTCGTGTTGCTCTATTTGCGCGGGAGACGGCGAAACAAGTTCGGAGCGCAATTCGCCGATGGCTTGGATATGATCGTGCGCAGCCTGCGTGCGGGTCATCCGGTTCCAATTGCGATCAACATGGTGGCACGCGAAATGCCCGATCCAATCGGTTCGGAGTTCGGTATCATAACGGACGAAATCACCTATGGCGCCGATCTTGAAACAGCGCTGCGCAATCTCAATGGCCGCCTAGGGCAAGCCGATTTGCCGTTGTTCGTGACGGCCGTTGCGATCCAAGGGTCGACGGGCGGAAATCTTGGAGAAATTCTACAAAATCTTTCGACCGTCATACGGGATCGATTTAAGATGCGGCGCAAGATCCGTGCGCTTGCGGCAGAGGGGCGGACTTCCGCGCTTATCTTGGCTTCGCTTCCCTTCTTTATTTTTGCGGCTGTCCATCTGTCTTCGCCGAATTTCTACGGTGCGGTCTGGCACCTCGACTTGACTAAAAAGGTGCTTCTTGGGGCTGGGATGTGGATGAGTCTAGGACTTGTCGTTATGTATCGAATGGTAAATTTCAAGATTTGAGCAGGAAATTGGACCATGGATGATTGGTATGAAACTATTTTCGATTTGGTTGGTGACCGCTCCGCTATAGTGCTGGCGGCGATAGTCTTTCTTTCCGTGGCGGGCCTGGCCTTCCTGGTAATGGCGGGTGTTCACTCGCGCAGTGCGGTCAAGCGTCGCGCGGCCGGCATAAATGCGCATTCTGGCACTCAGCCTGCTGGTGACCAAACCGCGCTGCGACAATCAAGCAGCAAGGCAGTGCAACGAATCCTCGACTACGCCAGCAAGCATTATGCGGCCGGCGAGAAGAGTGATGCGAAAGTGTTGCGGAACCGGCTTATTCACGCGGGTATTTTCGACCAGCGAGGGGTTGCGATCTTTTTTGTGGCGCGCACGGGTCTTGCTATCGGGCTTGCTCTGGGGTCGTTTTTCGTGTTGCCGCTCTTGGTTCGACTCGGCGATTCGGTTTTCTGGCTAGCCGTGTCGGGCGGAGGTCTCCTGGGATATCTGGTGCCGGGGCTTTACATCAACCGACGGATTTCGACGCGACGTGCCGAGCATCGCATTGGATTTCCGGATTTCATGGATTTGCTGGTGGTTTGCGCTGATTCGGGATTGAGTATGGAAGCGTCGTTGGATCGGGTCGGGCGGGAGATGGGTGAGGCCTATCCGTCGCTCTGCATGAACATCCAAATGACGAATCTCGAAATCCGCGCTGGCTCATCGATGAGCGTAGCTCTTGAAAACTTCGGGGAACGTATCGGATTGGAAGAGGGGCGCTCATTCTCAGTGCTTATCCAGCAGTCGATGGAGTTGGGGTCGAGCATTACGGATGCACTGCGTATCTACTCGGAAGACATGCGGCACAAGCGGCTTTCGCGGGCGGAAGAGAAAGCTTACGGTCTGCCGTCCAAGCTCGCACTTCCGATGATGCTTTGCATCTTTCCGGTCTTGTTCATAGTGATTCTGTTGCCCGTCGTCGTTCGGTTCGCCACCAATACTTACTAGTAAACGTTGTAGAAGACTTCCAGGCGCGGACCGTCATCCTGCCGCGACCTGTTTGGAGCGGCCGTATCCTCGATACGGAAGCCGTGGGCAATAATTCTTAACCATCTTGACCTAGATTAGGTGGGCAAGCCTGTTGCGGGAGCGCACCGGTAAGGTTCAGCTCTTGGCCGGGCTGAAGTTGCGTTGATGTAGTTTTGTGACTTGGAGTGAATTGATGCGTTGGCTCAAAGCGTGGTTTATGAGAGCGGGCGCACCAATTGATCTGCGGGTCTTGCAAGTGGATGGACCGGTGACCAAGGTCCCTCGGGCAACCGGTGGTGTGTCCGGGAGGGTGGCGGGCCTTGCGGCGGTATTCGGATTCGTCATTTTTCTGGGAGGATGTGAGACGTCGACGAAGTGGAGCGACGTTTTTAGAACAAATTCGTCTGATGACCCGCAAACCACTGCTTCAGTTCCCAAGACAACCGAGGAGGTGAACGATACAACCGGCGAGGGTTCCAGGGGCGGCACCTTGGCTGGCCCAGGTCTTTTGGGTAGCGATACCAAAGACGATTTGAATGAAGGCAAGAAATTCTATCGGATGGCCAATCATGGGTTGGCGGAAAGATACTTCCGACGGGCTGTCGAAGCGCATCCCAGGGATGGCGAAGCATGGCTTGGACTGGCTGCGAGCTACGACCAATTGCGCCGGTTCGAACTTGCGGATCGCGCTTATGGGGAAGTCTTCAAGATTGTTGGGAAGACGCCGGAAGTGCTCAACAACCAAGGTTACTCCTACATGCTGCGCGGCGACTATCGACGAGCGCGCCAAACACTTCTGCAGGCCCAGGCGATGGATCCTGCCAATCCATATGTCCAGAACAATTTAGATTTGCTCGCCAAGAGCCAACGCAAGCGCAAGGCTGTCGACAATTAAAACGACGCGGTCGCTAACAGTCATCACGGAGGCGTCCGCCGGCATCGACATTGCGGGAAATGGTCGGGCGCGCCGGTGAAATCGACCGCGACGCGCAGTCAAGGTGAACCCGGAAGGTCGGCGACCGACCGTCGCGGCTTGGGGTTTGGCCGTTGGTGAAATCCGTCGACGGCGTAAAGCTGAGGAAACAATCTAATACCGGCAACAACGACGGCGACTGTCCCGATGCCGCCGATCAAGACGGCCGGCACGGCGCCGAGCCAAGCCGCCATAGAGCCGGCGCGGAAGTCGCCCACCTGGTTGGACATGCCTACGAACAAGGAATTTACGGCACTCACCCGCCCACGCATGTCGTCGGGCGTTTCAAGTTGGACGAGCGTTTGACGTATCACGACGCTTACAGCATCCGCCGAGCCCAGAATCACCAATGCCACCATCGAGACCCAGAACGACGTTGAGATGGCGAATACGATTGTGGCGACGCCGAAGCAAGCTACGGCGGCGAATTCGATCGTGCCGATCTTTCGCGTAAGTGGCGCATAGACCAGTGCCGCCATGATGGTCAATGCTCCGACAGCCGGCGCGGCGCGCAAGAGGCCTAGTCCCCAGGAATCGACAGCGAATACGTCTTTGGCATAGATCGGCAGCAGCGCCATTGCGCCGCCAAGCAGTACGGCAAACAGATCAAGCGACATCACGCCAAGTATGATTCGATTCTCTCGGATATAGGAAACGCCGGCAAAGAACGTGTGCAGCGTAAGCGGCTGACGGCCTGATACGTGGCGTTGCATTCTAACAAAGAATAATTGCAGAACGGCGCAAACGAACAAGAGAAAACAAATCGCATAAACGGACGTCGGGCTCACATAATAAAGAATCCCACCGAGTGCGGGGCCGGCGATTGTGGCGGCCTGCTGAGCGGTGGAAGATGCCGCGACTGCGCGCGGAAACAAAGCGACTGGCACAACGGCTGGAAGCAGCGTCTGATTGGTGGGCGCTTCGAAAGCGCGACCAGCTCCGATCAGAAAGACGGCCGCCAGAATGAACTCCTTGCTCATCCATCCGCCGAAAGACCCGACCATGAGGGTGGCGGCACCGAGCGCTTCGACACCCTGGCAGCATTGCAGGATGAAGCGGCGGTCATAGCGGTCGGCCATTTCGCCTGCCACGAATATCAGCACTATGGCGGGCAGAAACTGTACGAGCCCTACCAGGCCGAGGTCGAAGGCATCGCCGGTGAGCGCGTACATTTCCCAACCAACCGCAACCCCCGCCATCTGGAACGCGAAAGCGGAGAAAATGCGCGCGTTCCAATAAAGGACGAAGGGCCGGTGGCGAAGCAGGGAATCCGGCACAGGATATTGCGGTGTCATCGGCACAAGGAGATCGTCCGGGAGCGGCTTTTTGATATTGAGGGATGATATGTAGGGTTGATATGTCGAGCGTGCTGCCGGCTGGCTGCTCCGCCCGAATCCGGTGGATGGCATATTACGGGTTTGCGTGGCCCGGTACAGGGCTGATGGGGTGCCTGCGGCATTGTTCAAATGGCACCATGTTCGAATGGCACCACGTTCGAATGGCACCATTGAGTTTTCCGTCAGCCTTGCGGAGCGACGGTCCCGATCTCTCTGATTTACGTACTTTTTATCGGCTTCAGCGTGTTCAGGGTGGGGGATCCCGCAAAGCGGGCTCCGGCGCATGCCGGGAAAGGTTGCCGTCCGGTTACTGGTTTGGGGTCGGATTGCACTCACGGATCAACATGATTTTTGTCGCTCTCTGATTGAATGCGCCCTGACAGGTTCGGGAGGGGCCGCATGACGCTACTGTTGAAGACGATTGATCAGATTCCAGGTCGCGGCACTTTCGATGGACCATCGCTAAATCTTGACCTTGGTCAGGTCACGGCCCGCGCCATCATTCGCGCGCGCGTGATCGAGGAAGTTGAGCGCTACAACCGTGATGGTGCGATCCCGGGACATGCCGGATTGATTACGCCTGCGCCGCAGGAGGAAGTACTCAACCGACCTCGCCACCAGCGCCGCCAGCTCCTGGACCCGGAACGCCAAGTTGATGTCGCGCTCGCGGCCGTCAGGGCAGGTCGTGTGATCATCCTCTTCAATGGCGAGCAGGTCAGTGACCTCGATGCCCCGCTACCCGTGACGCCGGTGAGTGAGGCGCGTTTTTTGCGACTGTTACCATTGGCTGGAGGTTGATTCGATGGACGAACAATTAATGCGAATGCAGACCGCGCTCGTCGCCCGTATGCACGAGCTTGGGGCAGGTCCGACGGATGAACGGGTGCGACCTTTGATCAATCAAATGCAGGCTCTCCTGCAACAGCGTGTGGCAGCCGCGGTGGCAAATGGCAACGTTGTGCAGTTTGGCCATTCGTCAGCCAATGCGGTTTTGTCAGAGCCCGAAGGTGCAAGCATGCACGCGATTTCGGATTATCGGTTACGGCAACCGATCGCGGATCTTGTTGACGCCTATCTCAAAGTTGCGCGTCCCGCCTCGCCGTTCGCTCCAGTGGCCGCGCTCAAGGCATGCGAAGAGGGGCGTCATATCTTGGCGCTCGCGCCGGCCGACAAAGCGGAGGTCGCGACCTGTGCCTATGCGGCATGGTGCACCGGGAATCGCCATGGTCCCGATGCCGGCGCCCTTCGACGATTGGTGTCCGAATTGCTGCGAAGCGCATTGGACTTTACCGGGGCGCAGGTGCTTGCGCTCGTCAAGGCAGCGGTGCGCGAAGGCCTGGACTATGTGAGCTACTCGCCGAATCAGGCTGTCATGACGGCGCTTGAACGCCACGTTGAGGCGCACGGCCTGAGCCCGGATTTGCGCGGCGCGCTCTCGGGGCTGCGCGCCCGAATGGTGCTTTCCCGCGCGGGGGACAATGCCGAAGGGCGCAAGCTGCGGGCGGCGGTTGATGCCATGCTGGCCCGACCTGAACAGTCAGGTTCTCAAACTGAACCGCGTTTTGTGGCCAAACCTGACAGCTGGGGGCGGGCAGTTGCGGCGTGGCTTGCCAAGCTTGGCCCCCAAAAGCGAGCGCGTCTTGATGGCATTCTCATGCTTGCCGCCAAGGGCGGCGAGAACTCCAAACCGAACAAAGGCTGGTTGAAGCTTGCCCAGGAAAGCCTCGGCCAAGATGATCGACTGGAAATCGGCGAAATGTTGGGTCAAATCGTTGCGTTGCATGAGCCGGGTAGTCCGCTTGATCTCGCGAACCAGAATGCGCTTCGCGGGCTCGTGTGGTTGGTTGCCATCGCGGCGCCAGACGTCGCGGCGCCTGACATCGCGGCGCCTCACGGCGCGGCGCCACCGGGCGCGGCCCGTGCGCTCGAGGCCTATGCCAAGAAGTGCCTGACATTCTCGTCGGCACATTTCGCATATCTGTCGCTCGTGCTTGGGAATGCGGCGGTTCATGCTTTTAGTCTCCTGCCTGGCACTAGCGGAGCTGCAAGCCTGGCGCGCTTGCGGCGTCACCTCAAACGCCCAGGTGAAGTCAAGGCCATCGAAAAGGCGCTTGCCGCGCTGGCGCTGGCGCGCGGTATGACAGCGGCGGATCTGGAAGAAATCAGCCTGCCGGATTTCGGGTTTGACGGAGGCGGCAATCTCGAGATTTCGGTCGGTCCGGCTACTGCGGTGCTTAATATTACCGAGATGTGTGAGCTTGAGACGCATTGGCGCGGAGCCGACGGTCATTGGCTCAAGTCCCCGCCGTCTGCCGTCAAGGAGCAGCATGCGGATGCGCTGAAGGTGTTCAAGTCGCAGATCAAGGAAATCGACGAGACTTTGCGGGCGCAACGGTTGCGCCTGGAACGAATCTACCTTGCGAACCGCAATTGGTCTCCCGAAACCTGGCGCACGCGCTACCTTGATGAGCCGCTCGTTGCCGGCCTCACCCGTCGCCTGATCTGGTCGTTTGAGGCAGATGGGCAATGGGTCGAAGCGTTGCCGCACCAAGACGATTTCATCGATGCTGCCGGTACGAGCCTCGACCTCGCGCAGGCTGCCCGAGTCAAGCTTTGGCATCCGATGCAGTCCACGCCTGACCGGGTGCTTGCGTGGCGCCGGCGGCTGCAAATCGCTGCTGTGACCCAACCGTTCAAGCAGGCACATCGGGAAATCTATGTGCTGACCGATGCCGAGCGTGTCACGAATTTCTATTCGAACCGTTTCGCAGGCCATGTTGTGGACCAGCATCGTCTTCGCGCGCTGGCGCAAGCGCGCGGCTGGAATTGCCCGACCTTTGGCATGTGGGACGCTGGCGATGGCCGGCCACATAAACGTCTGCCTGATCGTTCCTTGCAGATCGAGTTTTGGGCCGACCCTATCGAGAGCGCGGTCAATCGGGAATCGTTTCAGTACCGATATCTGTCAACGGATCAGGTGCGGTTCACGAACCTGGACGGAGCGCCGATCCCGCTTGAGAATGTCGATGCCGCCCTGTTTTCCGAGCTGATGCGTGATGTGGATTTGTTTGTGAGCGTGGCGGGCGTCGGCAATGATCCGAGCTGGGCCGATCAAGGCGACGGTCGGTTCGCGGCTTATTGGACCGAGGCTGCATTCGGGACGCTGACCGAGACTGGCAAGACCCGTCATGCGGCGCTCAAGGATTTGCTGCCGGGGCTTGCCATTGCGTCGCGTTGCCGGCTCGAGGAGCGTTATCTCGTCGTCGAGGGGCGCATCAGGACGTACCGCATCCATCTCGGTTCAGGAAACATTCAGATGGAGCCGAACAGCCAGTATTTGTGCATCGTGCAGGATCGCCAGAACAAGGGTGCCAATGTCCGCCTGCCGTTCGAGGGCGACATGACGCTCTCCGTCATATTGTCGAAGGCGTTCATGCTGGTCGAAGACGACAAGATCAAAGATCCTTCGATCCGGTCGCAGATCATGAATGAAAACAGAGACTTGAGGTAGTGTCTGGTGGAGCCGTGGGGGATCGAACCCCAGACCTCCTCATTGCGAACGAGGCGCTCTCCCAGCTGAGCTACGGCCCCGCCTTGGCACGACACCTCATGTCTCGCCGGAAATCGCGGGTATAGGTCATTTACGGCGCTCGATTCCGTGCTGTCAAGGACATCTACCAGCAGCTCGCATTGACGCAAGGTCGGTAACGCGATTATCAAGCTCCTTCGGCCTGGAGGCGGCTATTCGCCGAGTGGGCTGCCAGGGTGGATCAAATGACTAATCCGTTTCTTTGGCTCGCTAGTACGCTGATCTGGACTTATATCTATATAGTTGTCGCGTCCGCCATACTCTCGTGGCTTGTAGTATTCGGGGTCGTAAACACGCGAAATCAGTTCGTGGCGATGGCGGTTGATTTCTTATACCGCGTCACCGAGCCGGCATTGCGTCCGATCCGCAGGCTGATGCCCAATCTAGGCGGCATCGACATTTCGCCGATCATCTTGATCATTGGGTTGGGGTTCCTTTTACAGCTCATCTATTGGCTATACGGCATGGCGTTTCTCTCAAGTGGACGTATCTGAGCGACCGTGGAGCATATTGCCCGACGGCCTTGTCCTCGTGGTGCGGTTGACACCGCGGGGTGGACGAGATGCCATTGATGGAATTGAACATCTGGCTGACGGTCGGTGCGTCCTCAAGGCACGTGTGCGGGTTGCCGCCAGCGAAGGCGAGGCGAATGCGGCTCTTGTGAAACTTCTGGCTCGCGAACTCGATGTCCCATCGCGCGATGTCGCGTTGATTGCCGGTGCAACGGCGCGAATCAAGCGCATAAAGATTACCGGAGCATCATCTATCCTCGTGGCTTCGCTGGCGAAGCTTGTGGCAATTGGCTAATTTTGACCCCAGGGGGCCGATATGACGGCGCGGATCATCGACGGGAAGGCGCTCGCCGCGGAGTTACGCGGCAAAGTCGCCGCGGCGGCTGCCAGTTTGGCACGCGATCGGGGCCTGGTGCCCGGGCTTGCGGTCGTTCTGGTCGGAAGCAATCCGGCAAGCGAAATCTATGTCGGCAGCAAAACGAAGCTTGCTGCGGGCACCGGCATGCGTTCGTTCGATCATCGCCTGTTGGAAACCGCAAGTGAATCTGATGTCCTCGCGCTGATCGGCCGCCTGAATGCGGACCCAGATGTCCACGGCATCCTGGTGCAGCTGCCGCTGCCAAAGCACATTGACGGTCAAAAGGTCGTTGCGGCTATCGATCCTCGCAAGGACGTGGATGCGTTCAGTCCCATGAATGCCGGTATGCTTTCCTCCGGACTGCCGGCGCTGGTGCCATGCACGCCACTTGGATGCGTGATGCTGGTGAAAACCGTGCGGCCGTCGCTTGAAGGTCTGGAGGCCGTGGTCATCGGCCGTTCCCGCATTGTGGGCAAACCCTTGGTCCAGCTCCTCCTCGTCGAAAATGCAACCGTCACGATCGCTCATTCGAAAACGCGAAACTTGGCCGAAGTCTGTCGGCGGGCGGATGTGTTGTTCGCGGCGACCGGGCGCGCCGAGATGGTGCGTGGCCATTGGGTCAAGCCGGGAGCAACCGTTGTCGATATCGGGATCAATCGTGTCGATGAAGGCGGCAAGAGCCGCATTGTCGGTGATGTTGCGTTCGACGAGGTTCGTGAAATCGCCGGTGCAATTACGCCTGTCCCCGGTGGTGTGGGGCCGATGACAATTGCCTGCCTGCTCGCAAACACCGTGCGTGCGGCCTGCGCGCTTGCCGGTATGCCGATGCCGGCATTCTCTCGTTAAGGCGTTTTCTCGCTAAGGAAGCTCAGCCCTGCCACGCGAAGGCGACTTTATCGAGCACCTTGGTGCCAAACCGCTCGGATGAGCGTGCGACGGCGCGGCCGCCGAGGTTGCGATAGAATTCGACCGCCGATTCATTGTCCGACAAAGCCCAGACCACGAGGCTGTGCAACCCGCTCTGGCCGAGATCGCGTCGTGCCGATCCAAACAGCTTGCGTCCGAACCCAAGGCCCTGGAATTCCGGCCGCAGATAAAGCTCGTATATCTCACCATCGTAATAAAGGCTGCGCGCGCGATTGCGCCCATAATTGGCGTAGCCCGCAATACGTTCGCCAAATACCAGGATGGCGACACGGCTGCCTTTGCGAATGGCGCTTTCCCACCAATCCGGCCCTCGCCGGTTGATGAGCTTGTCGAGTTCTGGCCCCGGGATGACACCCTGGTACGTGGCTCGCCAGGCATCGTCATGCGTAGCCGCGATCTCCACGGCATCAGAAGGCTTGGCTCGGCGAATTTCGATAAGTGTCGTGCTCATGGCGCAATACAAGCAAGAGGCCGCGCCGCCTTCAAGGGGCATGTTTAACTGAAAGTTAATGTTAACCAGTTTTTGCCTCTCCGATCCGGTGCAGCAGTGCGTTCGGATGCAAAAAACCCAAGCACCATCGCGGTCTGGAGCTATGTTGCAACAAGGACACATCTCAGAAGAATTTTTTGGACATACTTCTGAGGTTACGTCCGGACCTTGGCATCAGATGTCGATTTTGGCTGCGGATACTTGCAAAGAGGCGAACAGTCGTCAGCGGATCAACCAATGGTCGCGGCCTCTTTGCGCCGGTCGTCCCTCTTGCGCTCGTTTGGATCGAGCAGCTTCTTGCGCAAACGGATTGATTTGGGAGTGACCTCGACCAGTTCGTCCTCTTCGATATAGGCCAGCGCTCGCTCCAGGGTCATCTGGATGGGAGGCGTCAGCCGCACGGCCTCATCCTTGGAATGGGTCCGAATATTCGTAAGCTTCTTGCCCTTGAGCACGTTGACTTCCAGGTCGTTGCCACGGGTGTGCTCGCCCACGATCATGCCGCGATAAACCTTCCATCCGGGCTCGATCATCATTGGGCCACGGTCTTCGAGGTTCCACATCGCAAACGCAATGGCTTCGCCGGAATCGGTCGAAATCAATACGCCGTTGCGCCGTCCCAGCAGTTCGCCTTTGTACGGCGCATAGCCATGGAACACGCGATTGAAGACGGCGGTGCCGCGGGTATCGGTCAACAACTCGCCCTGATAGCCGATCAGGCCGCGCGTCGGCGCGTAAAATACCAGACGCACGCGCCCGCCGCCGGACGGCCGCATTTCAATCATCTCCGCCTTCCGCTCAGCCATCTTCTGCACCACGATGCCCGAATGTTGTTGGTCGACGTCAATGACGACCTCTTCGATCGGCTCGCGCAGGTTGCCGGTGGCAGCATCGCGTTCGAACAACACTTTCGGCCGCGAAACCGAAAGCTCATAGCCTTCGCGGCGCATCGTCTCGATCAAGATGCCGAGCTGCAACTCGCCGCGGCCGGCAACCTCGACGGAATCGCGTTCTGTCGATTCGGAAACCCGGAGCGCAACGTTGCCTTCTGCTTCGCGAAACAGGCGATCGCGAATCATCCGCCCGGTGACCTTGTCGCCTTCTGTGCCGGCAAGCGGTGAATCGTTCACGCGAAATGTCATGGCCAGCGTCGGCGGATCGATCGGCTGTGCGGGCAGCGCGGTCTCAACCTCGGGGGCGCAGATCGTGTGGGCGACGTTGGCTTCCGGCAGGCCGGCGATCGCCACAATGTCGCCTGCTACAGCCTCGTCGATTGGCCGGCGTTCCAGGCCGCGGAAGGCCAGGACCTTGGAGATGCGTCCGGTTTCGATCAGCTTGCCATGGCGGTCGAGCACCTTGGCCATCTGGTTGGGTTTGATTGATCCAGACGTGATCCGGCCCGTGACAAGGCGGCCAAGATACGGATTGGCCTCCAGGATTGTCCCGAGCATCCGGAACGGTCCCTCTTCAACCGTGGGCTGAGCGATGTGCCGGATGATGAGATCGCAAAGGGGCGCCATGCCGAGATCCTTGGGCCCCTCCGGACTGGCTGCCATCCAACCCTGCTTGGCGGAGCCGTAAAGTACCGGGAAGTCGAGCTGCTCTTCGCTGGCGTCCAGGACGGCGAACAGGTCGAACACTTCACTGGCGACCTGCTCGGGTCGCGCATCCGGACGATCGACCTTGTTGATCACGACGATCGGCTTGAGGCCGACCCGAAGCGCCTTCGTGACCACGAATTTCGTCTGCGGCAGCGGGCCCTCGGCGGCATCGACAAGCACCAGGGCGCCGTCCACCATGTTGAGGATGCGCTCGACCTCGCCGCCAAAATCGGCGTGGCCCGGGGTGTCGACGATGTTGATTCGCGTATCTTTCCACTGAATCGATGTGCATTTGGCCAGGATCGTGATCCCGCGTTCACGCTCGAGGTCGTTGGAATCCATGGCGCGTTCGACGACCCGCTGATTTTCTCGGACAGTGCCCGATTGCTGCAGCAGGCGATCGACCAATGTGGTCTTGCCATGGTCGACATGGGCGATGATCGCCACGTTTCTCAAAGACATTTGGAAAATCCAGTGGGTCCGGCCAAGCCAGGACGATGTGCAGTGCAATATAGGAACGGGGGTACCGGCCGCAATCACTAATCGCGCCAGAATGTTCTAATCAGCAGGCCAGGACAATGGAACTCGCCTGTTCTTCGCGGGTTCCCAATGAGCGGTGGAAAAACGCGTTTTTCAGGTCAAGTGCACAATGTTGCGTCATGCCGCAATGCCATCTTTGGCGGTTTTCCGGGTCCGGTGGGTATAGTACCCTGGATAACCCATGGGCGCCGTCATATGCCCCGTATTGCAGGGGTAGGCCAGGAATTAAGGATGCGCAATGCGTACGAAGGTCAAGGTTTCCAATCGGCGTCGTATTCTTTGTCTATTTCCTGCCTATACGCCGTCCTTTGGCACGTTCTCCCATGCCTACAAGCTGATGCCCGGTGTACGCGCTTTCATGCCGCCGCAGGGGCTGTTGCTGATCGCAGCCTATATGCCGGCCGAATGGGAGGTCCGTTTCGTCGACGAAAATATCGGTCCCGCCACGGCCGGCGATCTTGCGTGGGCGGATGCCGTGATGGTCAGTGGCATGCACATCCAGGCGCCGCAGATTCGGGATATTCGCGCGCGCGTGAAGGCGGCCGGCAAGGTCATGGTCCTTGGCGGACCATCCGTCTCAGCCGCGCCGGAAATGTATCCGGAAATCGATTATCTGCACCTGGGCGAACTCGGCGATGCCACCGACGCCTTGATCGAACGGCTTGACGAAAGTGTCGTGCCGCCGGCCACGCAGGTGCAATTCCGCACGCAAGAGCGTGTTGCGCTCTGTGATTTTCCGATCCCGGCCTATGACTTGGTACGGTTGCGGGACTATCTGTTGCTGACTTTGCAGTTTTCGAGTGGCTGCCCCTATCGTTGTGAATTCTGCGACATACCCGGCCTTTATGGCCGCCAGCCCCGGCTCAAAACGCCGGAGCAGATCATCCGCGAACTCGATGCGATCCGGCAGCAGCCGGACTGTCCGCAAGCGGTCTATTTCGTCGACGACAATTTTATCGGCAATCGCAAAGCAACGCGCGAGATGCTTCCCCACCTCATCGCGTGGCAACGCAAACACGACTATCCGATGCAATTCACTTGCGAGGCGACGCTCAACATCGCCAAGCAGACCGAAATCCTTCGGCTGATGCAGCAGGCGCGCTTCCTCGGAATTTTTGTGGGCATCGAGACTCCCGAGACCGAGGCGCTCATGGCCATGCGTAAGGAGCATAATGTTGCGGTTCCGATGATGGAATCGATCAAGACGCTCAATGACTACGGCTTGGAAATCACCTCGGGCATTATCCTTGGCCTCGACACGGATTCAGTCGATTCCGAAATCCTTCTGAAAGATTTCATTACGCTTTCGAATATCCCGACGCTCACCATCAATCTCCTCCAGGCTTTGCCCAAAACGCCTTTGTGGGACCGTCTCAAGCTGGCCGGCAGGCTGACGGACGATCCGGCGCTCGAAAGCAATGTGCGCTTCTTGCGGCCCTACGACGAAGTGGTGGGAACATGGCACCGTTGCATTGCTTATGCGTATGATCCGGAGCGTTTGTTTGCGCGCTTCGCCCATCAGGTTGAAACAACCTATCGTAATCGGATCAAGATCCCGGCGCGCGGCCAATTGACTGCGACCAACCTGAAGTTCGCGGCAGGGTTCCTGGCCCGGCTGATCTTCCATGTTGGCATCAAGGCGGATTATCGCCGATTTTTCTGGCGAGCCGCGTGGCGGGCGATCCGGCGCGGGCAGATCGACATGGTATTCGCCATGGGCTTTGTCGGCCACCATCTGATCGAGTTTTCGCGTGAGGCATTGCGCGGCGAGCAGAACGCATCGTTCTATTCCGCGCTTCGCAAACAGCAGACGAAAGGCACGGCGCCGCAGTCGGTTGAGGTTACGCCGTTGAAAAAATCGGCTTGAGCCTAGAGACTCGATGGCCGGGTCCATGGGCCGATGGTCGCGCCCTTCGGTAAGGCCTCATGCAGCATCAACATTTCGCCGACTGTTTCTGATGTCACCAGTCCCACGAGCTTCCCGGACAAATCCACGACGGCGATCGCAGGGGTGGCCTTGTCCTGCAACATGCGGAATGCCTCGTCGAGGCATCGACGATGCCCGAGGGTTGGCAGTGGACTGGTCATGGCGTCGGCTACGCGCGCATCCGGACCGAGCTGTTTGACGGCGCGAATGATGTCGGTGCGCCCGAGAAGCCCAATCGGCCTTCCATCGGGGTCGATCACGGGAAACTCACTCTGGCTGGTGCGCAACAGCGTCTCGACCGCTTCCTCGACGCGGGCATCGGGCACCAGCGTTGCAAATTGTGTCATCATGGCGGTGCCGACCGGAATGCCGCGCGACATCGACCGCAACGCCACGCTGTGGGCCTCGGCGGAAGCCGCCAGGTAGACAAAAATTGCAATGAAGATCAGCATCGGATTCCAGAAAAGTCCAGCAAATCCGAGAGCAAACGCGAGACCTTGACCGATCGTTGCGGCGATCTCGGTCGCACGGACGAATCCGAGGCGCGATGCCAGCAGCGCGCGCAGCACCCGCCCGCCATCCATTGGGAATGCAGGGATCATATTGAACAGGGCGAGGAATAAATTGACCGCGGCCAAGCGATCGAACAAGGATATTTCCGTGCTCTCCAAAGCTGCAAGGTGCTGGGCGTTGAGCCGGGCGCCGAGCAGCCCGGCGAGCGCAATCGATATCGCTACGTTGACCAGCGGCCCCGCGATTGCAACGAGGAACTCCTCATGTGGCTTTTCGGGAATGCGTTCCAGCCGTGCGACGCCGCCGATCGGCAGCAAAGTTACGTCCGGCGTTGACACGCCAAATGCGCGTGCCATGAAGATGTGACCGAATTCGTGCGCCAAGACGCACATAAAAAGCAGCACCAGGAAGGCAAGGCTCGACCAAGCTTCCTGCGAACCGCCAGAGGCGTAGCCGGAGATGAAGATCCAGCCGAGGAACAACAGGAACGTGATATGGATTCGAACCTGCGTGCCTGCGATGCTGCCGATATTGAGCGACCAAAACATGGGCATTCTCACGTACCGAGACCAGGTATGTTAGATAGTAGGTCAATCGTGCAATACGAGTGGCATGCCAACAATGATCCGTGTCAATATCCAGGCGAAGACTGACTTGGTCAATTGAGGACTTGGTCAATCGAGCGCTTGGTCAATCGAGCACTTGGCCGATCAAGGTCCCCGGGGCATTGGTGGGTTTCTGTAAAGCGGCTGCTTAGTAGAGAGGTATGACGATGGCACAAAAACTGACCGGTGAAGCCCGCGCCGCTGCGCTCGCCAAACTGATTGGCTGGAGCGAGGTGCCAGGCCGGGACGCCATCACCAAGCAGTTTCGGTTCGATGACTTCCACCACGCCTTCGGCTTCATGGCGACCGCAGCGATTGTTGCTGACAAGATGAACCACCACCCGGAATGGACCAACATTTACAACAAGGTCGATATAACCTTGTCGACCCATGATGCCGGAGGTGTGACGGAACTCGACATCATGTTGGCGGAGGCAATGGACAAGCTTGCCACGACGTCGCCGAAACTCAGCATCGGGAATCCGGGCTTCCAGGGCATGATGTCTTGAGGCGAAGTCATGTTCGACAAGGCCGCCCGCGATGAAGCAACTGTTCGTAACGGCCATTGGCCGATGGCGAAGCGTGTGCTCGAAAACGGCAGTAGAAGTCCATGACGCCGACGCCCGCGCCCGTGCAAGCTTACTCACAGGCGGTAGCGCTGTTGCAGCAAGGCCACTTCGGCCAAGCTGAGAAGATTGCGGTCCGAGCTCAAAAGACCTGGCCGAATAGTTTCGACCTGTTGCATCTCCTCGGTGTCATCAGATTGCAATGCGGGAAGCCGGGTTCCGCACTCGGCTTGTTCGAGCAGGCGCTGCGTCTTCAGCCTGATTCACCGGATGCGACCTCGAACATGGCGATGACTTTGAGCATGCTGGGCCGGCGGGATGAAGCGCTGGTTCTGTTTGACAAGGCTTGCGCGCTCAATCCTGCCGATTGGCAGATTCGAAACAGTCGCGGGAGTCTGCTGCTGCAGCTTGATCGCGCCGAAGAGGCGTTGGTCAATTTTGAACAAGCTTTGTCGATGGCGCCACACTTCGACTTCCGACTCAACCGAGGTGTCGCTTTGGCGCAGTTGCGGCGTTTCGTTGAGGCGATCGCGGAGTTTGACGCCGTGCTGGTGCAGCAACCCGGGCAGGCCGACGCTCATTTCAATCGCGGCAATGCGCTCACCGGCCTTGGGCGCGTCGAAGAGGCAATCGCGGCGTATGATCGGGCATTGGCGTTACGTCCAAACTATCTCAAAGCGCTGACCAGCCGCGGAGTCGCGTTTCAGGCCCTCAATCGAAACCGTGAGGCGATCGCTGACTACGAACGTGTGCTGGCAAGCGACAAGAACAATGCGGACGCTCGTCACAACATGGCTCTCGCGTTACTGACGCTTGGCAACTACCGGCTCGGATTTCAGCAATATGAATCGCGATGGCTACGCACCGGCATGCCGTCGCGCCGGACTTTCGGCCGGCCGCTGTGGCTGGGTGAATTCCCGCCGGCGCACAAGACAATTCTGCTGCACGCCGAGCAAGGGCTTGGCGACAGCATTCAATTCGCGCGCTACGCGCCTCTGCTCGCACGTATGGGCGCGACGGTCGTGCTGGAGGCGCCTCGCGAACTGACGTCGCTGTTTGCGCGCATAAAGGGAATAACGCAGGTCGTGGTGCGGGGCGAGCCGCTTCCCCCCTTCGATATGCACTGTCCGCTCGGGAGCCTGCCGTTGGCACTGGCGACGGAGCTTTCGACCGTTCCGGCCGATGTTCCCTATCTGGAGCCGGCGCCGGACCGTATTGCCAGATGGCAAGAGCGCCTCGCGGGGATGCCGTCACGTCGCATCGCCATAGCCTGGGCGGGGAACGTCAATCACCCGAATGATCGCAATCGTTCGATTGGATTCGAGCGATTGGCTGCGCCCTTTTCGTGTGATGCAGGTTTTGTGAGCATCCAGCGTGACCTCTCGGACAAGGATGCTGCCGCGATGGCGGGCATTCCACAGCTCTTTCACGTCGGCTCCGGGCTTGATGATTTTGACGACACCGCCGCTGTCCTGTCGCTGGTGGATCTGGTCGTTTCGGTCGATACGTCGGTGGCGCATCTGGCTGGCGCGCTTGGCCGGCCGGCCTTCGTGCTTTTACCCTTCGCTCCCGATTGGCGCTGGATGCTCGATCGCGCGGATTCGCCCTGGTATCCAACGGCGAGGCTTTTCCGACAGCCTGCCCCGGGTGACTGGGCAAGTGTAATCGGGATGGTGCGAGCGGAGTTGGATCGTCCGCTACTCGACCCCAAGTTCACGTAGGCTATTGCGCGCTGCCTGCAGGCTTGGATTGATCTCAAGGGCCTTTTTGAAATCCGCAATGGCGCCGGCGCGATCGTTGGTTTCACGCTTGGCAATGCCCCGGTTGTTCCAGGAACAGGCGTCGCCAGGATCGCGTTCGATGGCCTTGTCGTAATCGGCGAGGCTGTCCTTGAAGTCGTCTTTCATAATCCGGATCAGGCCACGGTTCCGCCAGCCGCGCGCGTCGTTCGGCGCAAGCCGAATCACCTCGGCATAGTCTGCTTCCGCACGATCGAGCTGTTCCATCGACCGCCAGACATTGCCGCGGTTGAGGTAGGCCATCACGTCATTCGGTGTCAGCTTGATCTGCGCATTGTAATCCGGCAGGGCGCGCTGAAAGGCGCGCGTGCGGAAATGCGCGTAGCCACGGTTGCCATAGGCAAGAGCGTGTTGCGGGTCGAGATTGATCGCTTCGCTGAAATCCGCGATCGCCATGTCGATCTTGTTCTGCCGCATCAGCGCGTCACCGCGGTTGTTGTAGGCAATGGCGAATTTAGGGTCGAGCTTTATGGCCATCGTGTAGTCCGCAATGGCGCGATCGAGATCGCCCTTGAACGCCCATACGCGCGCCCGATTGCTGAACGGGCAGGCATATTTGGCGTCTATTTTCACGGCCTCTTCGAGGTCGGCCAGGGCACGATCCAATTCGCGCCTCTCCGTCAAAGCGAAACCGCGGTTGCAATAGGCGGTGGCGAGCGTGCGACCGGTAGCACGCTTGGTGTTGATGACAGCTGTACAATCGGCGATGCGCTCGTCGTGCGACGAATTTCGGTTCGTACAAGCGTTTACCGGCGTCGCCTGAGCCTCCGCTTGTGCGGGAGCGCCTGCCCCGGCGAGGGCCGCAAACACCGCCAAAACTGTACTTCGCATAAAGGACACTCCCAAAAAATTGCCCGGCTGGCATGGTGTCCGATCATTGGTCGCACGCGTCGCCTGTCCGGTTCACGGCGAGAGGCGCAGCCCCCTGACCGCATCGCGGACATCACGAGCGCTTGGCGCCCCGCTCCGTGGCGAAAATTCAATCGCTTGACGCCTGCGTGCCGAAAAGTACGTCGCCGATCAATCTGTTGAGCCAAAGCGCATGGGGCCATATATACTAGGTCGCCTACGAGACGCAGGTCGACACAGGAGCGGGGACGCGCCGCAACACGATGGCATATATTCCAGGCTACAAGTACGACGTTTTCGTCAGTTATGCGCATTTCGACAATGAGGCCGACACGCGGGACATCCGTTGGGTCAGCCGCTTTCAAGCCGATTTGAAGAAGGCGCTACGCCAGCGGCTGGGCGTGGAGCCAGACATTTACTTTGACAGCCGCGACCTGCATGCCCACCACGAAATTGACGGCTTGATGTCCGAGGTCGCGGGTTCGGCGGTTTTCATGCCGATCCTGTCGCCGAGTTACATCAGGCGTCCATGGACGATCAAGGAGCTGGAGACATTCGAGGCGACGCAAAGCCATCGCAACCGCATCGTCACAGTCGAACTGCTCCCGGTCAAGGAATTTGAAATTCCGCAGAATTTCCTTCGCCTCAAGCGAACGCAGTTCTGGTGGAGCGACGAAAACGAGGAAAATGTTCCCCTCAAGCTGACACCGCAGTCGAACGGCGACAGATACGAACGGCGCTTGCAGACGCTCGCGCACCAGATGGAAGAACTGCTGCGCGCCATACATGTGGACCGCGTCGGCGACACGCGAACTGCAACGCATCCGACAAAGTTGCCCGACCACCGGCCAGGCGCAGTATCCGTGTCGCCTACGTCGGCTCGATCCGCCGTGACCGCGACGGCGCAACCCGCGGCGGCAGTGACCGACACAAGTCCATTTGCCGGCAAGACCATCCTGCTCGCTCAAGTTACCAACGATCTTTACGACGAACGCGACCAGGTGTTCGCTTATCTGCGACAGTATGGCGTGCAAATCCTGCCGGACGGCGACTATCTGCAAGGCGGCGCCGAGTTCGCCAAAGCTGTAAGTGACGACCTCGAACGTGCTGACTTGTTCGTCCAACTGCTCGGGCCTTATCGTTCAAACCGGTCGCCGGACCTCAAGGACAAGGCCGGCGAACTCACGAGTTACGCGCAGTTCCAATATGCGGCCGCCAAGCAGCGCGCCATCCCGGTGCTGCAATGGCGGCGTCCAGACCTCGATGTCGCGGCTGTTGGCCATTGGGACAAACCACTGCTAGCGGGCCCTGACGTGCTCGCCATGGGACTACAGGAGTTCGTCAAGGAAATTCTCAAGACCCTGAAGCGCGCGATGGCTGCTGCCGCGGCGGCGGCTGCAGCCGCATCGCTTTCGAGCGCAACAACGAGCGAATTCCTGTTTATCAATGCCGATTTGAATGACAAGGAGTTGGCCGAGCAATTGCTCGAGGCGTTTGGGCAGAATCCAAACTTGATGGCGGCTGGACCCTTATATGAGGGGTCGGCCGACGACATCACGAAGGACCTCGACGCCAATCTGGTCGATTGTGAGACATTGCTGCTTGTTTACGGTCAGGCGGCCGCTCCTTGGGTGCGTGCGCAATTGCGCCGCTTGAGCAAGCTTGAACGTCAGCGGCAGGAACCCTTGCGCCGCAAGGCCGTGTTGATTGCGCCACCCGCGTCGAAGCCAGACCTTGGTGTTGTCGGGGGCTTCACCAGGATTGATCGTCAACATGGGCTCACAAGCGACGACTTGCCCCAGATTGTTGCGGAGATATGCCGGTGACGCAGGAATTCCAAGACGGCGTTGCGCGCGCTCCCTACCCTGGCTTGCGTGCATTCCGGCGTGACGAGACCGATCTGTTCTTTGGTCGCGAAGGCTGCGTCAATGCCATGATTGATCGCCTGGCGGCGACACGCTTTCTTGCCGTTTTGGGTTCATCGGGATCGGGAAAATCGTCGCTGGTCAAAACGGGTCTGCTTGACGGCCTGGAACTTGGCCTGATGGCGGGTGTCGGTTCGCATTGGCGGATTGTCGATTTCCGGCCGGGCGGCGCGCCGCTGCGCAACTTGGCGCGCGGCCTGCTGACAACGGCCGACGATGGCAGCGAAGTCGAGCCCGCGGCGTCCGATGTCGATCTGCTGCGCGCCTTTCTCGATCGCGGACCGCGCTCGATGATCGAATGGTGCCGAAGCGGTCATCTGTCCAAGGGCACCAATCTTTTCCTGCTGGTCGATCAGTTCGAAGAACTGTTCCGCTATCAAGACTATGCGGGCCGTGAAGAGGCGGAGGCCTTCGTCTCATTGCTGCTGGAGAGCTCGCGCACCCGCGAGTTCCCGGTTTATGTCGCGATTACGATGCGCTCCGAATTCCTCGGTGCTTGCGCCCTGATCGAGGGCCTTGCCGACGCTATCAATGCCGGCATGTATCTGACCCCGCGCATGACCCGCGAGCAATGCCGCGAGGCGATTGTGGGGCCGGCGGCAGTCTGCGACATCGATATTGAACCGGCTCTTGTCAACCGGCTGCTCAACGATATTGCCAATTTCGCGCCGTGGGACGCCGCCGATGCGCAGGATCAACTTGATCGGATCATGCGACGGGCGGATCAGCTTCCGCTCTTGCAATACACGCTCAACCGCATGTGGCTGCGAGCGCGCACGGCAGGACGCGACGAGCGTGTGAGGCTTGCGACTACTGACTATGATGCGATCGGCGGCTTGAGCGGGGCGCTTAATGCGCACGCCGACCAGATTGTCGAGGAACTCGGCAAGATGCGCCAGACGATCGTCGAGAGCGTATTCCGTACGATTACGGCGGGCAATAATGTCGCTGAAGCGGTGCGGCGGCCGACTCGGTTTGCGGATTTGGTCGCCGCCTGCGGCGGCGACGAAGCAACTGTGCGTATGGTGGTCGACGCATTCCGTTCGCCGGGCGTCAACTTTCTGGTACCTGAGTTTGATCCCGCGCGCCCGACGCTCGCAGGCGATACCTATATCGACATCAGCCACGAGAGTCTGATCCGCCAGTGGAAGCGGCTCGGCGAGTGGCTCGACCGGGAAGCGAATGCGGCGCAGCAGTGGCGGCGCTTGATCGACCGCCACGGGACCAGCGAACTGTTGCGTGGGCGCGAACTCGCCAACATGCTGGCATGGCGTGCCGACATCAAGCCAAACGCGACCTGGGCCAAACGCTACGGTGGCGACTATCCTGCCGTCACGGCCTATCTCGAAAACAGCTACCGGGTCCAGCGCCGCAAGCGACTGTTCATTGGCGGTAATGCGGCGGCCGTGTTCCTGATGGTTGCGGCTTCGGCAATCGTTGCCCGCCACTACGAAGAGGTGGCCCGGGAACGGCTTGCCGACAATCAGACGATGCTGCGGCGCACGCAAGACGAACGCGAGCGCGCCGATTTCGTCAAAGACAACTTGAAGGCCTTTTTCGAGAACAGAAGCGCAATCGCCGATCAGCGAACCAAGAGCGGAGCGACGAATACGTCCGATGAGTCGGTGGCCGCGATCCGGCGATTTGTTACGGAGCGTCCCGACGACGCTGAAATGCAAGACTTGCTCGCCTATGTGCTTAATTTCTATGGCGATGACCTGGTGAAGGCGAACGACATCGCCAACGCGCACAAGGCCTTTGAAGAAAGCCTGGAAATCGGCCGCAAGTTG
This sequence comes from Xanthobacteraceae bacterium, assembly GCA_035300505.1. Classification (GTDB taxonomy): domain Bacteria; phylum Pseudomonadota; class Alphaproteobacteria; order Rhizobiales; family Xanthobacteraceae; genus VAZQ01. Next base: position 15,103 of record DATGVJ010000403.1, on the reverse strand, counting down.
GTCCAGCGCAATTCCGACCGCTTCCAATGGCAGGAAGTGCTGGCAGCCGCATTGGGTCGGCTGGCGCAGGTGCAAGTCAAGACCAATGCTCTAGCCGAAGCGCGCCCTCGATTCGAGGAAGCGGTTGCTCTGCTGCGCAAACTGATTGAACGCAATGAGGCGGAAAAGCTGCTTAACAGCATTCAGACCGAGAAGCTCCTGAACAGCTTCCAGTCGCAACTCGGACAACTAGGCGATCTTTTGACGAAGCTTGAAGATTCGCCGGCGGCGCTTAAAACGTCCAACGAACGGGTAGACGTCTATCGCAAGCTTGTCGTGCTCGCGCCGGATGACACTTCTCGGCTGGAGAACCTCTCATCCGGTCTTGATCGGGCCGGCGGCCTGCTGCTGCGGCTGGACGATCTCGCTGCGGCGCGCACGGCTTTCGAGGAGGAAGTGCAAATCGATCGCGATCTCAATCGACGCGATCCCAACAACCGCTCTACCCGCCGAAACCTCGCCTTCAGCATGAATCGGATTGCCGATTTGTCCCGGCGCGAGAACAAGCTCGATGCTGCGCGCGATCTATTTGAAAGCATTGTCGCCATCAATCGCAAGCTCGTCGAAGAATTTCCGCGCGACGAGATTATACTCAACGACCATCAACTGCGGCTCGGCGACTATGCGCAGATGCTTGAAAAACTCGGCGATAAGCAAGCTGCGCTTGCCGTGTACCGGGAGCAACTGGATGTGCGCCGCCGACATTTGGCGCTCGCCGGCGATAACATAGTGCGGCTGCGAAGCGTTTCGGCGGCGCTCGACAAGGTTGGCGAACTTCTGCTGCAAGCCGAAAGCATTGCAGAGGCGCGACAGGCGTTTGCCGAAGAGGTGGAGATCGATAGCGGGCTTTACCAGCGGGACGCCGAAGATCTCATGACGCGGCGCAATTTGGCGTTCAGCCTCTGGCGCATCGCCGAACTGCAACGCCGCGAACGAGATTTCGAAGGTGCCCGCAGGACTTACCAGGACGTCGTCTCGATTTACACCAAACTGGCGGCCGATTTTCCCCGCGACGCCGACGTCCTGAACATCTATCAATCGCGCCTCGGTGAATATGGCGCGCTTCTGGTCCAGATGAACGATCGGACCGCGAGTCTTGATGTCTATAAGGAGCGACTGGAAGCTGCCCGCAAGCTCCTCGCGATTACGCCTGAAAATCCTGATCGCATGATTACACTTGCCACAGCTCTCCTCAGCGTTGGCGACGTGATGGCCGCCCTGGAGAACCGAACGGCGGCCCTTGCGATCTATCGGGAGGGACTCGAGGTACGGCGCAAGCTGCTGGTACTCGCGCCTGACGATGTCGATCGGGCGGTGAATGTTTCGGCATCCCTCGACAAGATCGGGGGTCTGTTGCTTCAGATGAACGATCTTCCAGGCGCGTCAGTGGCGTTCGACGAAGAACTCGAATTCGATCGCAAGCTTTATGCACGAAACCCGAATGGCAAGACGGCGCAGCAGAATCTTGTTTTCACGCTCAATCGCGTGGCCGACTTGTCGAAGCGCCAGTACGATCGCGGGCGCGCAGCGCGGATCTACGGGGAATCGCTTGGCATCGATCGCCAGCTTTCCGCAAGCTATCCCGACGAGGCGTCCGTGCAGGAAAAATACGCGTCCAACGCCAAGCAACTTGCCGACTTGTTGCTTGCAATCGCCAACATTGAAGGTGCCAAGGCGGCGTATGGCGACCAATTTGCCGGTCTCATGCGTTTGATCTATATCCGACGTAAGGCGTTTGTCGCTGGAGGCTCCACTATGCCGGAGAGTCTGGGTGTGGCCCTCGGCGAAGCCACCTGGGCTGGCCTCTTGAGCAATCATCCGCGAGAGGTGATCGACCTGGCCGACGATGCCCTCAAACTTGATCCGACCCGGTTCGCCGTTGAGGTCAACCGCGCAACCGCACTGTTGCTGAGTGGCCGGGTGGCCGAGGCACGTACGGTTTACGACAAGCTGGGCAAGACGCCGCACCCGAATGATGCCAGGTTGAGCTGGATCGAATCCGTCAAAGAGGACCTTGCCTTGTTGCGCCGTCTCGGCATCTCCAATCCAGATGTCGAACAGGTGGCCAGAGACCTCGGGATATAAGGGCATGCCTTGGGGCGCAAAGAACGGCTTTCAAGGGGTGACTGCCCAGGCCCGCGAGGGCTATTCTACGATGGTTCCGGCAGGTATCGGTAATACTCGAAATTCTAAGATGGCGCAGGTAACATGGCGCTTCAACGGTGCCCATTGGCGCCTTCACAATGCCGAATTCGCTATGCATTCCGTAACTTAGGTGGGGGCTTCGTGGGGAATCACGGAGGAGAATCGATGAGGGCCATTCGATCGGGCGGGCCGCGATTGGCCATCGTCCTGGCATGGGCGATTTGCCTTATTTCAGCCCTTGGGTTTCCCTCAGCCGCATCGGCGCAGGGCGACCAGCCAGGTCTGTTGGTGCAATTCGCCGACTGGGGTACCTATTTTGCGGCGCCGGGAGGCAAGAAGGTCTGTTTTGCCCTGTCCAGACCGACAACGTCAAAGACCGAGCCCGTCGGTCGCAAACGCGACCAGCCCTATTTGTTCATATCGAACCGCCCGGCCGAAAACGTCCGCAACGAGGTATCGCTGATTATCGGCTATCCATTCAAGCCGAGTTCGGACGCGACAGCCGAGATTGGAACGGTGAAGTTCGTCTTGCAAACGCAGAACGATGGGGCTTGGTTTCGGAGCGCCACGGAAGAAACGCGCTTCATCGAAGCCATGCGCAAGGGCGCCGACGTGACCGTCAAAGGCACGTCCGGTCGCGGCACGGCGACGACCGACCAGTTTTCGCTCAAGGGATTGAGCCAGGCACTCGATCGTGCCGACCGGGAATGCAAGTAGTGGGAATGCAAGCAGTGTCTACGGGCATCGTCGAAAAACTGCCGCTTCAATCCTACGTGGCGCCGTCCAGGCCCTCGTTGGTCGGACTTTCGCGGGCGCAACTTGCGGAGGCACTTGCGACTTTGGGGTTGCCGCCGGCGCAGTGCAAGATGCGTGTGCAGCAGATTTGGCATTGGCTCTATGTGCGCGGGGCTACCCGTTTCGACCAGATGACAAGCATTTCGAAGGAGCTGCATGTCGCGCTCGATGCGAAGTTCACGCTTGATCGGCCGCAAGTCGTCGCCGAACAGATCTCGGCTGATGGTACGCGCAAATGGCTTATGCGGCTGCCCGGCGAACCAGGTGGGGCGCCGCACGAGGTCGAGTGCGTTTATATCCCGGAGACCGATCGCGGCACGCTTTGCCTGTCGAGCCAAGTCGGCTGTACGCTCAACTGTACGTTCTGCCACACCGGCACGCAGCGGCTGGTGCGAAACCTGGTACCGGGGGAGATCGTTGGCCAAGTCATGGTCGCGCGCGACCGGCTCGGCGATTGGCAGGCGGCTCTGGAGGGTACGCGCCGAATCTCCAACGTCGTCATGATGGGTATGGGAGAACCGCTCTACAATTTCGAGGCTGTTCGCGATGCCTTGCTGATCGTGTCCGACGGTGAGGGTTTAAGCATTTCCAGGCGCCGGATCACGCTTTCGACGGCCGGAGTCGTGCCGATGATTGCGCGCGCCGGCGCGGAAATCGGCGTGATGCTGGCGGTGTCGTTGCATGCTGTGCGCGATGAATTGCGCAATCAGCTCGTTCCGCTCAATCGCAAATATCCGATGAAAGAACTCCTTGACGCGTGTCGCAACTATCCGGGCCTCTCGAATGCGCGGCGCATCACGTTCGAATATGTGATGCTCAAGGGTATCAACGATACCATGGCCGACGCCAAGGAATTGGTGCGGCTGCTCAAAGGAATTCCCGCCAAGATCAATCTCATTCCATTCAACCCGTGGCCGGGCACGCGTTATGATTGTTCCGACTGGGGCCAGATCGAAAAATTCTCCGAGATCGTGTTCAATGCCGGCTATGCTTCGCCGGTGCGCACGCCGCGCGGCCGCGACATCCTCGCCGCCTGCGGACAGCTCAAGAGCGCAACCGAGAAGCTCAGCGCGCGCGAGCGCTTGGCCTTGCGAGCAATGGCAATGACGGATTGAACTCTCTCGTAATGCTGGCGTCTATTTCGGCGCCAACACCATCACGACCTGGCGACCTTCAAACCGCGGCTCCTGCTCGACCTTTGCAATTTTGGTCACGTCGTCCTTGACGCGATTGAGCAGCTGGTAGCCGAGTTCTTGGTGCGCCATTTCGCGGCCACGAAAACGCAGGGTAATCTTGACTTTGTCGCCTTCCTCGAAGAATCGCTGCATTGAGCGCATCTTCACTTCATAGTCGTGGTCGTCGATCATCGGCCGAAGTTTGATTTCCTTGATCTCGACGACTTTTTGCTTCTTACGGGCTTCTGCGGCCTTCTTCTGCGCTTGGTACTTGTGCTTGCCATAGTCCATGAGCTTGCAGACAGGCGGAACTGCAGTTGGGACGATCTCGACGAGATCAAGCCCGGCCTCCTGGGCCTTCTCCAGCGCGAAATGGATTTCGACGGGACCATGATTATGGCCGGTCTGATCAATCAGCTGGACATCGCGGTTACGGATCTCCTCGTTAATGCGCGGGCCGTCCTTTTGGACAGGTGCCGGGGCTCTCATTGGGCGACGAATGGCGCTAATCTCCTCTGCCGTTGCGAAATGCCCGAATTGATCGGGCGTATAAAAGATCGGTAGAAAACACCGATAAGTCAACGGCAATATGACCCCTTGGTCAACATCGTGTTGGAAACGAGGGCTGCCCTCGTCGGATTGTGAGTGCGCGCCCGGTTGTTTGTCGATGCGGAACGGCCGCTTGAGGGAGGCCCGGGCCGCAGGAAAATTCGATCAACTATATGACTTCAAACAGGTTTTTGGAACTTCTGGAACGCCATATGAGCCATCCGGCCATGGTATCGGCTGCCAGCCATGCTCACTGGCGCAACGGCAGCAATGCCGCGGGAACGCTCCTATGCGCGGTTTGCAGTTGCCCGGTAATCCAGGCGCAAGCCGTCTTGGCGGCGCAAGGGCGCGCCGGACCCGGTCGCCGGTATGATGGAACGGGCAGGATCGCGCGCGAGGTCACCCGGGGCACGAGACGCTACCGGTCCCGCGTCAACAAGGCAGCATAAATGGCCCGTGTCGCAGCTGAAATGCTTTCGCTGGAAAACATATATTCAGCGAATTGACGTGCGCGCGCCGACATTGCGCGGTAGGCCGTATCGTTGAGAGCCAGAGCATGATTGAGCATGCGCGCGAACTCGTTCACGTCGCCGGCGGGTGCGACCCATCCGGTACGAACTTCTTCCGGCAGCTGCGGCGGTACCACCACCAATTCAGGCAGCACCCCGACATTGCTGGTCACCACTGGGCGCCCCATGGATTGGGCCTGTGCGACAACGCTTCCCAGGACCGGAGGGTCGGTCGAAGGCACCACAACCACGTCGGCGAGGGCGAATGCAGCCGGCAGGTCAGGGCAATGACCGGTGATTCGAAACTGAGCCACGACGCCGAGAGCTTTGGCATGTTCGAATACTGAACGGGCATAGCGCCTATGGACCCGATTTTCACCGACAATCAAAAAAACCGCCTTGTGATGACGGCCGTCGGCAAGCAGACGCGCGATGTCCGGCAGCAATATTTGGCCGTTCCAGGGCGCGACCCGGCCTGGTGTCAGCACGACGCGTTGGTCCGGCGTGACCTGCCATGCTTGGCGCAGCGCGGCGATGCGATGCGCCGGCACCGACCGTGGATCAAATCGTGCGGTGTCTATGCCACGCGGGATGATCGTGATCTGCCCGCGGTCCAACGCAAAGCGTTCAATGATCGGGTTGGCGGCATAGCTCGACGGGGCGATGACGCGATCGCCGCGCGTCAGTATTGCGGATTGGGCGAATTCGCGGGGTGTCGTGGGCGGCACATCGGGCAATGAGGTCACAAGCCGAACCGCGATCTTGTCCGCGGCGCGGCGCACGCTTGTGGCGCCAGCGGCGCAATGCGCATGGACAATATCGACGCGCTCAGAATCAAGGATGTTTTGAAGGATGCCGACGTTGCGATTGCGAGCGAATGGGCTGATCGATTCGCTTGCGAATGAGATCCATTCGCCTCCGTAGGTCTTAAGTTCGTCGACCAGTGGTCCGTCGCTCCCCGCTACCATGGCGCGGGCGCCAGCCTGCAACAATGTGTGGGCAATGTCGACGGCCGTGCGGGCGCAAATCTCCTCTCGAAGCGACGGCACGATCTGCAGAATCGTTGCGCCTGCAAGGGTCGTCGTGCGCATCTCGTCAAAATGTTCAGTCATTGCGCCGGCCCGCGGCCAGGACCAAGTTCGTTGGAGTTGTAATTCAACGCATCTACACTGAATTCTAGCAGCTGTCCCAACGGCTGGCGAATCGCTAAAATGACGACACTACTAGCCCCTTGAGCAATTCCCTATGGGTGATTCTTGCCTGAAATCGATCCAAGTTGGAACCGGGGCTGTGGGTCGCAAGATCGCGGTGTCCTGGCGCGCCGGGGCCGCGCCGGGCCTTCTTTGGCTCGGCGGCTTCAAGTCCGACATGAATGGCATCAAGGCGAGGGCGCTGGACGAATTCGCCCGGGACCGGGGCCGGGCCATGGTTCGTTTCGATTATTCGGGTCATGGCGCCTCGGACGGCGCCTTTACGGACGGGACGATCGGGCGCTGGCTTGAGGAGAGCCAGGCGGTGTTCGACGCCTTCTGCCGTGGTCCTCAGGTTCTTGTCGGCTCGTCGATGGGCGGCTGGCTGGCCTTGCTGCTGGTGCGCGATCTGCTGCGGCGCAAGGTCGTCTTGCACGCCACGGTAGCGGGTCTTGTGTTGATTGCGCCGGCGGCGGACTTTACCGAGGAGCTGATGTGGAAACGGATGCCCCCGGAAATCCGTGACGAAATTGAACGCAACGGCGTTTGGGCGCGGCCTTCGGCTTATTCACAAGAACCGTATCCGATTACGCGCGGCCTGATCGAGGAGGGTCGCAACCATCTGCTGCTCGGTGGCATGATTGAGACCGGTTGTGCGGTTCGTATTCTCCAGGGCGTCATGGATGAGGACGTGCCCTGGCAACATGCGGTCGATCTTTCGGCACGATTTGCGCGCGACGATGTCGTATTGACGCTCGTCAAGGACGGCGATCACCGGCTGTCCCGCCCGCAGGATATCGAACGAATGATTGCGGCCGTGGCGGAATTTTGACATGCCGTCAGCGCAACCGAAAGGTTCCGGCTATGAACAACCGGAGCCTTTCGGATTACGCAGGCCCTGGTTCTTTTACCGCAAGCCCGGCGGTATGCATCCATGCGTACCCACGCGGCAATTCCAACCGGTTTTTCTTCCGTGGCTCCAACCCGGTGGTCTAAATTCCGTCCCTCGGGTCCGCACCTGCGCCCTCGCATTAAAGTCGGCACGCGTGCGCACAGTTACCCTGGCGTTGTGATTAACACCTGCATTCGCATGGACACTGGCACGACTGCCGTAGCCCATTTCCCGAGCATCGGTATTGCCTGTAACCATGCCGAGCACGCCGGCAACGGCTGCGGTCGTGATCAACAGTTTTCTCCACGGCATAAGGTTTCTCCTTGTTTTTCTTCTATTCCCCTTGAAACTAAACAAACGAAGATACGGTATGGTTCCGGCCCCCTTGGACGGCGATCTATGCTTGCCTCTCTTCGAGATGATCGCCCGCCTCGAACAGCGCGCGCAGTCCATCGCGACAGGTCGGATAGCGCAACCGAACGCCGAGGTCGGCCTTGAGTTTGCTGTTGCGAGCCCGGATGCAGCCGTCATAGAAACTCAGCGCCATGGGACTTAAGGTGTTCGCGGCCTCCGCAAACGGTATCTCCGGCGGGGCCGGAATTCCAAGTAGCTCGGCCGCATAGGCGATTTGATCGCTCGGCGCGGTCGGCTCGTCATCGACAATGTTGAAGATGCCTTTGGCCTTGCGCGCGAACACGGCTTCAATGGCCTGCGCGATGTCGAAAACGTGGATGCGGTTCGACACATGGCCGGGCTTAGCGATGCGTTGTGCGACGCCTCGTTTCAGCCGTGCCATATTGTTTTGTCCGGGCCCATAGATGCCGCCAAGCCGCAGGATTGCGACCGGCAGGTGGTGCTGAACACCCAGGCGCTGCCAGGCCGCTTCGGCCTCGATGCGCGCATTGCCACGCCGGGCGCGGCCCGGAATGACCGGTGCGGTCTCATCGACCCATGCGCCGCCGCTGTCTGCATAAACGCCGAGTGACGATAGATAGACGACCGTCTGAAGCTTCCTTGCACCGGCTAGCGCGCCACCGAGTGCGGCAAGGACCGGATCGACACCATCAGCAGGCGGTGCCGAAACGAGGAGCGCGTCGGCATCGGTGAGACTGGCAACGATCTTGGGCGAGGCGCTCTTGCCGTCGAATGCCTGCATATCCACGGCGCGGCCACCGAACCGTTGGGCGGCGAGCGCGGCCGCGGACTGCGGTGACCTCGACGTCCCGATGATCCGATCGAAGCGTTGGCCAAATTCCGCGACATAGTGCCGGGCGCAATAGCCCAATCCGAGGCAAACGAGCGTTGACATCAAACATCAGCCTCCGCCGCGATCCATTCTTCCAAGACTGTGTCGTCGTGTTCGTTGGCGCGTGCCGATGCGTTGCGCGTCGCGCGCGTGGGATCGAGTCGAAAAAGGGCCCAAACGGCCGCCCCGCGTACCAGGCTAGAGTCGTCCGCGACCAACTGTTCAACATTCGGAACAAGGCCGGCGTCGCCTGAATTGCCAATCGCCACCAGAACGTTGCGAACAAAGCGATCGCGGCCCGTCCGCTTGATCGGAGATTTTGCAAACAGCCTTCGGAAAGCCGCATCGTCAAGCCTTGCGAGTTGCGCAAGAGATGGTTCCCGCAAGGATTCCCGGACGGCGAGTTTGGCCTCACGTCCCGATTGTGCGAACTTGTTCCACGGACAGACGGCCAGGCAGTCGTCGCAGCCGTAGATGCGGTTGCCCAGGAGCGGGCGAAGCTCGCGTGGGATTGGTCCTTTGTGCTCGATTGTCAGATAGGAGATGCAGCGCCTCGCGTCGAGGCGATATGGTGCCGGGAATGCGTTCGTCGGACAGATGTCGAGGCAGGCGCGGCAGTTCCCGCAATGATCGTTTTCCGCAGCGTCAGGCGCGAGCGCAAGCGTGGTGAAAATTGCGCCGAGGAACAGCCAGGAACCATACTGACGCGACACCAGATTTGTGTGTTTGCCTTGCCAGCCAAGGCCGGCGGCTTGCGCCAGCGGCTTTTCCATGACAGCCGCCGTATCCACGAAAACCTTCACGTCACCGCCCGCATGCGCGACCAGCCAGCGCGCCAGTGATTTCAGCCGCGGCTTGATGATCTCGTGGTAGTCGTCACCCAAGGTGTAGACCGATATGGCGCCACGGTCGTGGCGCTCGATGATGGCGAGGGGATCGTGCGCGGGGCCGTAATTGAGGCCCAGCATGATGATCGAACGGACTTCCGGCCATAGCGTGCGCGGATTGCTCCGCCGTTCTGCGCTGGTTGTGAGCCAGTGCATGTCGCCATGGCAGCCATCGGCGAGAAATTGCGCCAGCCGCTCACCGGCTTCTGGGATTGCGTCAGGGCTGGTTACGCCAACGACGTCGAAGCCCTGTGTGCGGGCTTGCGCGATGAGTGCTGCCTTGAGGTCAGCCGGCATAATGCCCTAAAAATCAAGATTGGCGTAGGTCAGCGAGGGTGGGATCCCGGGCACCTTTTCGGCCAGAATGGGGCGGAACGAGGGTCGCGATTTTACCCGTGCGTACCAGCCTTTTGCAGCCTCGTCTTCGCTCCACGGCACGTCGCCCAGGTAGTCGGCTGTCGACAAGTGGGCAGCAGCCGCGAGGTCGGCATAACTCAGCCGGTTGCCTGCGAGCCAGTCGCGTGCGCGCACGAGCCAGCCGATATAGGCCAGGTGATATCGAATGTTCTGTTTGGCGGCGCGGATAACGTCAGTGTCCGGCGACCCGCCGCGCGCCATATGGCGCTTATAGAACCGCTCGGTGGTGAGCGGATCGGATATCTCGGCGAAGAATTTGTCGTTGAACCAGCTCATCAACCGCCGGACTTCGACACGGGAGCCGCCCTCGCGTGGCAGGAGGCGTAAGTCTGCCATATCCGCGCCCAGGGCCTCGTCGAGGTATTCCGCCACAATTGCGGCACCGGGGATCGGCGGCTGGCCCTCGGCAACCAGGACCGGTGTGGTTCCGGCCGGGTTGATCGCCAGAAAATCATGGCGCCGCTCCCAGATCCGTTCTTCGATCAGCCGGAATTCGACGCCATATTCGCCGAGTGCGAGGCGAACGAAGCGCGAGTGCGGACAGAACGAATGGTGGAACAGCGTGAGCATGTTACCTGTCATAACCGAATTGGGGGCACTTCCTCCATGGAATACCCCCTATTGCGCATTGTCAGCCTTTTTCGTTGCCAGCAGGTTGATGATGGGGGAAAAGCCCTGGCACCACTGCGTCACACAGACGCGGAACTCTCCTCATGGTGAGGATCGCCGCCCGTAGCCTGCGTAAACTTGGCTACGGTGCGGCGCGTCTCGAACCATGTAGTCCGCCCGGACCGCCGTCCTTCGAGACGGCCGCGTGAAGAACGCGGCCTCCTCAGGACGAGGTCCGACTGGTCGTCCTGCCTGCCACCATCCGGAGTTTTTACATGTTGTCTGATCTGTTCAAGTCGTTTGTTCTCGGTGTGGTGGAGGGCCTGACTGAATTCGTACCGGTGTCGTCGACCGGACATCTGCTGCTGGTGCAGCGGTTCTTTGGTTTTGACGACGATGATTTTGGCAAGACCTTCGCTGTCCTCATCCAGTTCGGTGCAATTCTTGCCCTGCTTTCGATCTATTTTTTTCGCCTGTGGCGGCTTGCGCTGGGATTCTTCAGCGATCCCGTCGCGCGCAGGTTTGTCATAGGTGTCTTGATCGCGTTCTTGCCGGCTGCGTTTGTCGGGGCCATTGCCCACGACTTCATAAAATCCGTGTTGTTCAATGTCTGGATCGTTTGTTTTACACTCATCGTTGGCGGCGCCATCCTGCTGTGGGTCGATCAACTGGACATCAAGCCACGCTATGATGATGTCATGACTTTCTCGCTGCCGATGTATCTAGGCATCGGGCTTGCGCAGTGCGTGTCCATGATTCCCGGCGTGTCGCGCTCGGGCTCTACAATCGTGGCCGCAATGCTGATGGGAGCCGACCGTCGCTCGTCGGCTGAATTCTCGTTCTGGCTGGCGATGCCGACGATGTTCGGTGCTTTCGTCTACGATCTCTACAAGAGCCGTGGGCAGCTCAGCCTCGACAATGGAATCCTGGTGGCCTTCGGATTTGCGATTGCGTTCATCTCGGCCTGGGTCGTCGTCAAGACGTTTCTCGATTACGTTCAGCGCCACGGTTTCCGCCTGTTTGCGTGGTGGCGCGTCATTGTCGGCACGATCGGCTTGGTCGCGCTTGCGGCCGGGCGCTGAGAATCAACCCGAGAATCGTAGGGTGGGCAAAGGCGCCTGCACAATGGTCGAACAAACAAATGGTCTATCGTGGCGCCGTGCCCACGCGACCGGACTGTCATTCCGGCCGAGCGCGCTTCGGCGCGAGAGCCGGAATCCAATAAACTCACCGCCGGTCGCGTGGGCACGGCGCCGCGAAGGGCCGTTGCATATTCGACCATTGTGCCAGGCGCCTTTGCCCACCCTACGAAACCTAATGATGCAGGCAACTACCGCGCTGGTTTGAAATAGGTCAGATCCGGCGGCCCTTGATCCTTCTTCATGGGCATCAGCTTGCCGTCACCGCCCAGCATGAAGACCTGCTTTTCGATGGTGATGTAGGGATTGGCCAGGCAGCTGTCTTCGCGCCAAAGCACATTGGCGGTCGTGCGCCGATAAATTGTCGTTCCAGTCCACGGCCGCGTCAGCGAATTGTCGGTGGTGGTCATTTCGTTACGCAATACGTTGGGATTGGCCTTGTCGATGGAGATCCGCTCCTTGACGATCGCCGCCCCGTCATCGGCCATCGGCATCCCGGTCTGGTCCCAGGTCTTCGGCCCGCGGATGTTGCGGGTCTCGACCTCCAGCGTATCGAAGCGGCCGTCTCCGTCCGTATCCACCCACTTGCCGATGGAATAACCCCCGGAAGTCGGCTCATCCGTATTCTGCGGCCATTGGCGCGCGTCCGTATAGATGCGGCGGGTCTGGTAGTTCATGCGCTCGTAGAGGATATGCGTGATGTTCGGTGAGATCGTGATTTCGAAAGGTACGGCGCCATTCATCAACCGTGGCATGGTCTGGGCGATACAGGCATAGTTGACGTCGAGACCAAACCCGCCGGCACGCTGATCCGCCACGCTTGCTTCATACCGGCGGCGGTGTTCCTCGTTGAGCAGCGCCGGTTGCTCGCGCAGAGGCTTGCCCGGATCATAGCGGGGAACATCGCCGTCCGGCACGCGGCTCCACTGGCCGGCCCAGTCCGGAAATTTGGTCTCATCGTGCGCACGCGTTGCCAAAACCGTCATTGCGAGCGCTGTGAGCGCCAATCCGCCAATCGAAATGTATCGAACCATGTCGTTCTCCTGAACCGTCTTGTTTCAAACAAAAACTATCACACGGCTATCCCGCCTTGCCATCACGGGGCGATCACATCGCGCGTGATCGCCTGGATGTCGCACTGGCCGGTCAGCGCCATGCTGACTTCGAGTTCCGCCCGGATGAGCTCAAGCACATGCCGCACGCCGGCTTCGCCGCCGGCTGCGAGGCCATAAAGGAATGCCCGTCCGATCAGGCAACCGCGGGCGCCCGACGCCAATGCCTTCATGACGTCCTGGCCTGAGCGGATACCGCCGTCGAACAGAACCTCAATGCGGTCGCCGACCGCATTGGCGATGTCCGGCAGTGAAGCGATCGAGGAGCGCGCGCCGTCGAGCTGCCGGCCGCCATGGTTGGAGACCACGATGGCGTCGACACCGGCCGAGGCGGCGCGCTTGGCGTCCTCGACATCGAGGATGCCCTTGAGCACGAGTTTGCCGGGCCACAGGCTGCGCACCCAGTCGATATCGCGCCAATTGAGGGTCCGGTCGTAGTTCTCGTTGGCCCAGCTTCCGGACGCCATGATTCCGCCGCGGCTATTGAGGAAGGCCTCGACATTGCCGAAACCGCGACGCCGCGCGCGCAAGACCGACATGGCCCAGGCCGGCTTGGTGGCGACGTCGATCACGTTGCGCAAGCTGATCCGAAGCGGGACGGTCAGGCCGTTCTTGATGTCCATGTGGCGTTGGCCGCGCATGGGCAGATCGACCGTTACGAACAAAGCCGAACAATTCGCGGCGCGGGCCCGTTCAATGACCGAACTACTGAACCCGCGGTCGCGGAAAACATAGAGCTGAAACCAGAACGGCTTCTCGACCACCTCGCGCACATCTTCGATCGTGCAGATCGACATTGTGGAAAGGCAGAATTTCGTGCCGGCTGCCTCCGCGGCACGCGCGCCGAGCATTTCACCATTTCCATGGATGAGGCCGGTCATTCCGGTTGGCGCGATGGCAACCGGCATCGAAACCGGCTCGCCCAGCATCGAAGTGGCGAGGGTTACCTTGGACACGTCGACCAGGACGCGCTGGCGCAACCGGATTGCGTCAAGGTCGCTGCGATTGGAGCGCAGCGTCAATTCGTCGTAGGAGCCGCGGTCGACATAGTCGAACAGCGCCCGTGGTATCCGGCGCCTCGCAATCTGGCGCAGGTCCTCGGTATTGGTGGCGTCAATACTGGTGATGGAGGGCATTCACGTCGGCCGCACCTTGAACTGGCCAGTCCGGCGGAAGCGCTCCAGGTAGGGTGGTACAATGACTTCAATGGCGGAAGGGTCGATGCCGAGTGCCGCGAGCGTCCGGCCATCGCGGATGGCTTGCTCCGATACGACATTGTCGCTGCGCAGGAGTTCGACCTGATCGGGCGTCAGCAGGGGTTTGGGCAGGAATTGCAGGAAAAAAGCCTGCACGGCTGCGAGTCGGAACGGCACCGGCAGCAGAAGTCGTTTGCGCTCGGTGGCGGCAAGCACGAACTCCATGAGTTCCTTGAAGGTCCGGACCGACGGTCCGCCGAGCTCGTAGGTCGCGCCTGGCGTTGTGCGGCCCTCGACGGCTGCGACCACCGCCGAGGCGATGTCGCCGGCAAAGACCGGCTGGAAACGCGTGTGGCCGCCCCCGACCAGCGGCAGGGCCGGCAACAACCGCGCCATCGCGGCAAAACGATTGAAGAAATCATCCTCCGGCCCGAACACGATCGATGGCCGCAGAATGGTGGCCGTCGGGACGGCAGCGAGGACGAGCTTTTCGCCCTGCGCTTTGGTGCGGGCGTACAGCGAACGGGAGTTTTCGTCGGCGCCCAAGGCCGACACATGCACAAGGCTTGCCCCGTGCGCCGCGGCCGCAAGCGCGACCGCTTCGGCGCCGAATGACTGGACGGTTTCAAACCGCTGTCGCCCGCGCTCGAACAGGATGCCGACCAGATTGATGACCACATGGGCATCACGGACGGCGGATTCGATCGAATCCCGGTAGCGCAGATTGGCCTGCACGGCATGGATCTGGCCGACCCGTCCGAGCGGCTGCAAGTGGCCGGCGAGGTCCGGGCGGCGAACGGCGACGCGGATGCGGTGGCGCTGCTTGCACAGCGCGCGGACAATGTGGCGGCCGAGAAAGCCGGAGCCGCCAAAGATGGTGATCAGCTTGTTCACTTTGGCTCTACTGGGGCTCTACTGGTGTGGCGAATTTTATGTTTCCACCATATCGCGACCTCAACCGTTTGGAAACTTCAAATTCAAAAGCCACACTGGAATCAATAAGTTGCATAGCGTGTCCAGACGCGCGTAAACGCGTTGCGTGCGGGACTGCGGAATCGCTGGTTTCTGCGGCGGCAAGCGCCCCAGAGATCCTTAATGGCTTCGTTTTGGCCAAAATACCTGAGTTCGTTTTGACGCAGGGCTTTATGCAACTCCAGGATGAAAATCGACGTATTACCGCAGGTACTGGTTGCATCAACAGGT
>DATGVJ010000402.1:0-2615 GCA_035300505.1 Xanthobacteraceae bacterium | reverse complement strand
GAAGCCCATCGCGGGGTCGGCGACGTCTCGTGTATGATGCGTGCCCGCAAGGACAACGCCTAGCGAGGGAAAAACGGTGAATAGCGCAACATCCCTTGCGAGTGCGACCACGTAAAGGATGGCGAATGTCGTCCCGAACGCGAATGCAAAGCGGCGGAATGGCGCTGATGACGTCATGAGCCGAAACCCATGATATTGTTAGCGACGTGGCCGGACAGAAAGCCCCACCAAACGATAAAGGCAAGGATCGAAGTGAGCGCGGTGCGTGTTTGGGCTGGCTCATCATCAAGCGGCCGTCGCCAGCAAACCCAGTAGGCGGGCAACAACGCCAATCCGATAGCTGCGAAGTGCTCCTTGAGGTCGAAGAAGCCGAGTACGTGCCAGTGACCCGCGCGCTCTAACTCGGGTCTGACATCCACACGGAAATAAAGGTAGATGATCCCACCCAGCAACGTTGTGGCCACATACAGAGCCACCACAGCGTTTGCAAACAAGGCGGACGGCACGGAACGAAAGTGGCCAAAGAATGAAGGCGGTCGCGCCTCCACCGATGCCCATGCCGCCAAAGTCTGGTGAGTTATCGCGCCAAGTAGTGCGACTGCGATCAATCCGTGGATGATCAGAAGAGCTGTCGCCAGAACCTCACTCCCGTAAACGCCTGCTTCCGGCTCACTTGAAGAGTTCCTCAGCCCCGAATGGCTCTGCCGACCACGGCCTGAACCGATTGAGGGTGAATTTCGTCTTCTGGCCGGGTTGGACATCGACAAGCACGTAATTGTACTCCTCTTTCGGAGCCTGTCCCTTCCAATAGAGGTCCGGTGGATAGTCAGCGGGTACCTTGATGCTCGTGCGACCGGGAAGGATCGGGTCCTGTTCCGCACCGCCACCGCCCAGCATCAGATACTTTACGCCATCTACCTCGTAGATTTCGGTGGTGTGGACGTGCCCGTTCAACACGACCACCTCCATGTCCTTGGCATACGACGCGATCACCTTGTGCGGATTGTCGGGGGCCGGGATTGGACCTAAGCCAGACCGCGCAAACACAGGATAGTGGAAGACAATAAAGGCCTTACGAATGCCATTGGCCTTGGCTTCGTCCATCCACTTCTGAAGCTGCGTCATCTGTTCGGCATACTTTGGCCGATCAGCGTCCCATTGTGAGGGCGACCGGTAATCGTACTTGCCGCTCCACAAATAGATGAAGCGCGCGCCCTTGAAATCGAATTTGTAGATGAGGTTTTCGGGCGTTACGCCGAATTTCTTCAAATACGGCACGGCCGAGAGAACGCCCTCAATCTTGGGGTCCGCCCACACCTCGTGATTACCCACACTCATGAAAAAGCGCCCATCCAGACCGGCTGCGCGCATTTCGTCATCCGGCGCAGGTAGCTTCTTCAACATCGTATCGTTCACGCGCCTCCAGTATGGGCTGTCGCTGACGGTCAAACCCTGATTGCCCCACCAGACGGCGTCGCCACTATTGACCACGAATTTGGCGCGCCCGGACTGAACGTCCTTCACGATTTCACGTGTCACCCATTCGCCGCCCTGAAGGCGGAACATCGTCCGATGCACCCCGGGAAGCAGTTTAGTGTCCTCAACGGACGCCTCGGTGACCCAACCGTTATCCACTGTCAGTGTCATGACTTCCGTCTTCGACGCGAACGGCATGATTACCTTAATCAGCTCTTTGGTGACCGGATCGAAGATCATCTTCACATCCCTCGCCACCACCGCTTCAGCGACCTTTTCCGGCATGACCAACCCGAACATTTCGACGAAGAATTTGTTCAGGTCCGGCTGCCCCTCTTTCAATGGAAGGTACATCATCGGTCGGGTATCGCCGACCGCAGCGAACGAAAACCCGGCCCCAGTGGCAATTGGTGTCTGCGCGACGGCCGTCCGCACACTTGCGACTAGCGGCATAGAAATCACGGGCAACGCAGCGAGCGTTTGGAGTACGAGGCGGCGGCTTGGGCTGTTGGATGATTTGGATGATGGCATGATCGTTAATCCCTAAATTGAGGAGAGGGAATGACCTTCGCATGTATTCTCGGCGCATAACCTATCTCGATGCGCCGCTTCTCAAAAGCCTTGGAATTGGAGGGTGTCGAACGGCCGTCACCGCGCCAGCGCGAAACGTCAATTTGACAATTTATCGCGAACCCCAAGGGGGCACTATGCAATTTCGGCAGCCATTGGTCGCGCTAACGACGTGATCGAAGAAGGGCGGCCCATGTCTGTTTATGGACCCAACTCGGACATTGCCCAGTTAATGATCCGAAGGGCGGCGATGGGGTCAGGCGCCACCAGGCTAGATGGCGGCAAGACCTTGCACTTTTTATAGGCGAAGCTTGCTATCAGAAACGGCAAAGGACAAGACTGTTCCGTGCTTGTGAACTGAAATGGATTGCGATTCAGTAAGTTGCCCGAACACCGTCGATGGCATGAATCTTGATTAATAAGGATTAGGAATTGGACGCGGGAATCGTCATCGGCGTTGTCCGACCCTGGCTAAGCATCAGGGAAAGGCCGGTAAGCGATGAAGCTAGTCACCGCCATTATCAAGCCATTCAAGCTCGACGAGGTGCAGAGCGCGCTGACGGCTCTCG
>DATGVJ010000401.1:0-26208 GCA_035300505.1 Xanthobacteraceae bacterium | reverse complement strand
AATTGAGCTTGCCCGGATTGGCCTTTGCGTAGGCGATCAATTCGGGAACTGTCTTAGCCGGAACCGATGGATTGACCTCCAAAACTAACGGCGTGCGGATGATGCCCGCCACCGGCGCGATGTCGCGGATCAAATTGAAATCGGATTTTTCATAGAGCGTCACGTTGACGGCATTGGACGAAGTGACTTGTAGAAGGGTGTAGCCATCGGGAGGCGCCCTCAAAGCCGCTTCAGTTGCGATATTGCCGGAAGCGCCCAGCCGATTCTCGATCACGAATTGCTGGCCAAGGCGTTCCGAGAGCCATTGAGCCATTATGCGCGCAACGATGTCGGTCGGGCCACCAGCGGCAAAGCCGACAATCATGCGCACCGGTCGCGTTGGATAGCTTTGCGCGCACGCGAGCGAGGGAGCGGTAGCGGCAATGGCGGCGGCGCCGCCAAGATACAGAAGCTTACGGCGGGTAAAGGGCATGGTATCCTCCTTCGGTCGCGATCGCTGTGGTAATTGTCTCAGTGCCTCGATGTCGGCGAGAATGCCATGGCGATTGAATTCGCACATAGAGAACCGCTTAATTTCTTGTTACGGCAAGCTTTATCTTTGCACTAGCGAAGGCGTGCTAGTATTCCGTGCGCATGGGTGCGGACAACCGCCAGGACGGCAAAATTGCGCTATCTGTTCGAACATTGTTCGCTGGACACGGACCGCCGCGAGTTGCGCTGCGGTGCCGACCTCGTGCCCATCGAGCCGCAAGTTTTTGATCTTCTGGAGTACCTGGTCCGCAACCGCGAACGCGTGCTCAGCAGGGACGACCTGCTTGCCAAGATTTGGCAGGGACGCATCGTTTCGGATTCGGCTCTGACCACGCGGGTCAACGCAGCTCGCTCTGCGGTCGGCGACAACGGTGATGAGCAGAGGTTGATCAAAACTCTGCCACGCAAGGGCATACGATTCGTTGGTGCGGTCCGTGAAGACGGGACGCTTCCCGCAGCGGGCGCGACGATGTCGGCCGCATTTGCGCAACCGGTCGGATCGCCGGTCGCTCCGACCCCTTCGGTTCACGTGGAAAACATCGCGACGGCGCCTTCCTTCGGCATCCCGGACCGCCCTTCGATCGCGGTATTGCCGTTCACCAATATGAGCGGCGATCCGGAGCAGGACTATTTCGCCGACGGCATGGCCGAGGAAATCCTTACCGCGCTGTCACGCTGCAAAGGGTTGTTTGTCATCGCCCGCAACTCATCGTTCACCTACAAAGGAAGGCCGGTCGACGTTCGTCAGGTTGGGCGCGAGTTGGGAGTCCGCTACGTGCTTGAAGGCAGCGTGCGGCGCAGCATCAATCGCCTGCGTTTCACGGCGCAGCTCATCGACACGACGTCAGGTGCTCATATCTGGGCGGATCGCTTCGACGGCGACATCACCGACGTGTTCGAACTGCAGGACCGGTTCACCGAAAGCATCGTTGCCGCAATCGAGCCGAACCTGCAACTCGCCGAGATCGAACGGCTCAAGAGCAAGCCCGTAGCGAATCTGGACGCCTATGATCTGATGCTGCGCGCCCAGCAGCTTGAATATGAGTATACCGAGGACAGCCTCACTGCGGCGCTCGCACATTTGAGGCGGGCGCTGACGATCGACCCGTCCTATGCGCCGGCCATGGCCTTGACGGCCTATTGCTACGCCGCGCGGCGGATGCAGGGCTGGACCAAAGACTTCTCGGGAGAAAACTCCGAAGGCCTGCGCTTGGCATCGCGCGCCAGCGAACTCGGTAAAGACGATGGCAATGTCCTGTGGATGGCGGCATACAGCGTATGGCATTTGGCGCGGGATGTGCAGCGCGCCCATGAACTCGTTTATCGTTCGCTGCGGCTGAACTCGAATTCGGCCATTGCGCTGACAATAGCGGCATGGACGGAAATGATTATGGGAAATGAAGACAAAGCGATCGAGCTGTACCATCGTGCTAATCGACTGAGCCCGCGTGACCCCAGAGGGTGGTTGATCGCGACCGGTTTGGGACTGGCGCATTTTTATAAAGGGCACGACGGCGAGGCCAAGTCGTGGGCCGAAATGGCGTTGGCTCAAAATTCGCGTTGCGCAATGGCATTGCGATGTCTTGCGGCAAGCCTGGCGAATTTAGGGCAAAAGGAGAAGGCGGCGGCTGCCGTAAAGGAAATGCTGAAGATAGAGCCTCAGTTTACGCTTGCTAGTTACAGGGCCGACGTGCGCGTGCTCGCGGACACTCCCTGGGGAGCCCGACTCCTGGACGCCCTGTGTCGCGCTGGATTCCCGAAATAGCGTTGAGTGGAGCGATCTCGCCGTGTGCTTGCCACGATGAATCAAAGGGGATTCTCACTTCGCCGGCCAATCCCAGAACTTGAGCGCCCATCCGGAGCCTTCGACCGCGAGCGCTGCCTTGTAGCCATCCGCGGCTCACAAGATGCCCAACCGGGCCGGCCACGTCACGCTCGTCGGTGCCGGACCGGGCGATGCCGAACTGCTGACGCTCAAAGCCGTGCGGGCGCTGCAAGCAGCCGATGTCGTCCTCTACGACGACCTTGTCTCCACGGATGTCATCGAACTCGCGCGCCGCGAGGCCAAGCGCATGACGGTCGGCAAACGCGGCCAACGCGAGCTGTCGGCAGGAGGGCATCAACCAACTCATGATCAAGCTCGCACGAGCGGGCAAGCATGTCGTTCGCCTCAAATCCGGAGATCCAATGATCTTCGGACGTGCGGGCGAAGAAATCGCCGAACTCGAAAAGCACGGCATCGGCGTCACGGTCGTGCCCGGCATCACGGCGGCGCTGGCCGCCGCTTCCGCGCTCGGCATTTCGCTGACGCATCGCGATCATGCCCATTCTGTGCGCTTCGTCACCGGACATGCGCGCAATGGCGAACTGTCCAACGATCTCGACTGGCGCGGCCTCGCCGATCCGCAAACGACGCTCGTCTTCTACATGGGCGGCCGCACCGCTCCCGCCATTGCGGAACGCCTCATTGCGGCAGGCTTGTCAGCCTCGACACCGGTCGTCGTCACGAGCGGAGTGTCGCGGCAGGACGAAAAGCGTTGGTGTGGACAGCTCACCGAACTGGCTCAGGGCATCGGCACGATCGACCGCAGCCAACCCGTGTTGATCGGCATCGGACAGGCATTTGCCGTCATAGATGAACGCGCAAACCAAAAAACAACCGACGGTGCGCTCCTTTTGACTTCGCGCGGCTAGTATTGCGCGCGAAGGAGAGTTGCAGGGCATTGTGAAATGCCCTGGCTCGCCTTCACCCTTTGGCTCGATCGTATTTGGCAATCCGCTTTTCAGGAGAGCGCCGTTTTGACGAATTCGCGCAGTCCGAAACGCCCTTGCGCATTGGCCTTGTTCGGTTTCCAGATCGGGTCCTGAACGAAATAGGACGAACTGTCGCACAACATCAGGCCAATGAAAGTTTCCGCGACGATGCGTCCGCCCACGTCGCCGAGCTTGCGCGTTTTGATTTGTTTGTCACCTTGTTTGGTCTTCACCGTCACCATCACTTCCTTCGTTTCGGCGAGGACATAGGTCCAGAGCGGGCAATTGCCCTTGAACGCTGCGGAGAATTTCGTAACGGGACCTTTAATGTCTGAGGCTGTTCCGGTGAATTTCCCGATCAGAATTTCGTCGTCCTTCAAGGGTTCAACGCCCATCGCGCGGGCGACGGCCTGACCGCTCGGCAGCCGCATCCGCCAGCCACGCATCAGGTTACGCTGTGTGAGCGACATTAGCTTACCGCCACCCAGCGAGAACGGCGGGTGGAACGGCGGATCGGGCAGGTGACCCAACGGGTCAGCAAGTGACGTGTCGATCTTGTAAGCGAGCTGCAAACGGTTCGCATTGCCAGGATCGGCCGGGTTGTCTGCATCCCCGAAGTCGAGAGGACCGAGATCCATGAAGCGTCCCCAGTCAAACGCCCAATTGCTGCGGAATTCATGAAAACCGGTCAGCGACGCGCCGGGGCTTGTGCTAAATACTGGTAAGGGCGGAACGGTTTCGCTAAGACGATAGCCCGGCCGCACCATCGAATGGCCGAAGCGGTAAGCCGCCGCCGAAAACTCATGTGGCATGATGGCTTCATGCTTGAAGTCGTAATAGATGAGCTTGGGCGGGTCCATGCGTACATTGGTGTTTTTGTAGTGATGTGGAATGATCTGTTCCAGTACGTCCTTCGCGACGATGGTCGGGAGAAAGTCGTTGACCAGCATCCATTGATAATGAAACCGCACGTCGCGCTGCACACGCTGGAAGCGTGACGATTCCGGGCCATTGTCTTCCGACATCAACTTGTTGTGGAAGCGGTGAAACAGGCCCTGGAGTTGCGAGACGATGACATTTTCATCGTTGCGTGGATCTCCGATGATCGCACGCCGCGCATTTTGGATGTCCTCCGGCTGCGACGGGTTGGTCGGTTGGCTGCGCGGAAGGTCCCGCGCGTTCGGATTGCTGGCAGCGCCAGTCAGCGGCCGGCCCAGGATGAACATGTTATCGGCATTGAAAAGATAGGGCTGGTCATCCGGACCCTTGCCGTACACACAATCGAGATCGAAGCGTGGCGTGCGGAAATCCACGAGCCCATCCGGATCATCCTGCTGTTGCAGGCTGCTCGCCGGATCGAACGTCAGGTCATGATCGACGAACTGGCCGAGGTAGGTGTAAAGCGCGGGAATTCCGCTCTCTTCGTCATCGGGGCCGTCCTTCGGCGGGTCGGGGTCGGCGACCATCGCCGCGCCGAGCTTCAACAGGTTTGTTTCGCTCTCGGTGTCCGTGTCACCAAAGTCGGCAGGCGGCAACGCGCGAAACATTCGACCGAATTGACCGCCGAAAAACTGCGAACCGTGAGACAAGGTGAGTCCGCGAACTGCGCTGCCGTGTGAACTGCGTGGTCGTCCAGCCATGACGTCAGATTCCTATCTTTGATTTGAGATTCGGGTTCTTAATTGCCTCGCACGCCAACCATTTGGCCGTGCGCAAACCTCCGCTCACAATCGTGTCGGCCGATTGGCTTGCAGTCGTACGTCGAATGGTAGTCCGACGTTTGGCGGTATCCAATCGTCGTGAAGTACTGGCAGCGCGCAGGCTGAAGATTGGAATTAAGTGAAAAATCCTTGCGGAATGGCTACTTGCGTGTTGTGGTCGAAAGGCGGAAGGCGAGGCTTTGGTCTTGGGCCTTAAGTATTGAGCGGGACAGAACGTCTCACCGTTGCGGGCTGAGTTCATTCTGATAACATCAGGACATTCACCGTCCCGGCCAGTCCCAGAGCTTGAGCGTCCATCCTGAGCCTTCGACCGCGAGCGCTGCCTTGTAGCCGTCCGCTACATCGAAGGCGCGCATCGTCCAACGGCGCGCCTCATCTGCGTCTGGCCGCGTGGCGATCAGCCGCGCGGTTTCGCCCGGCGCGAGCGACACGTCGAAGGAATCCAGCGGCATGGCAAGGCCCGTTCCGCATGCCTTTATGAAGGCTTCCTTGCGGCTCCAGCCGTTGAAGAACGCGTCGTGCTGCAGCCCCGACGCAAGCCCGGCCAAGGCCGCGCGTTCATGTGTCGAAAAATAGCGTTCGGCAAGCGCTACGGCCTCGGTATCCGGGCGTATCCGCTCAACATCCACGCCGAGCGCCCGCCCCGCAGACACCGCGATGAGAACGAATTCGCCGGAATGCGACACGTTGAATTGCAGGGGCGCGTGATGAGGTGATGGCTGGGTGCGTCCCGCCAGGCGCGGCTTGCCGTAGGCCCCGTATTCAAAAACAACTTGGTCTGCCGGCACGTCGAGGTAGCGGCCCAGCAGCACCCGGAGCCAGCCGCGGCTCACAAGATGCGAGCGCTGATCCTTTTCGAAAATAAACCGGTCCACCCGGGCACGTTCGTCGGGTGACAAAACCTGTCGAAGGCGGTCCAAGCTTTCCGGCGTCCAATCAACCGTCGAGCGCCAGATGTGCACTTCGTCGTGCGGCCACGCTGGATCGGCCGCAGGCCTGTTCCATTCCAATCTGTCAAGAATCATCCCGCATCCTACGCAAATTTACCGCGCCGATCCCGTCAATAGAGGGTTTGTTAACCTAAATGGAGTGTTAATAGCGGCAGTTATTGCGTTAATGGGACCCAAATTCAGTGACGCGTTCAGCCCCCCTTTTGATCCTTGCCATGTGCGCCGCCGCCGTCAGCGGCTGCGCGACCACGTCGCCCCCCACACCGTTGGCGGCCGTGCAACAAATGCTATTGTCGGCCCCGGCGTCGGTGCAAGAGGAACCCGTCGCGTCCGACCTCGACAGTTTCATCTACGCACGATCGGCCGATAAGACCCTGACGGCAAATGCCCAGATGGTCGCGGCCGAAACGGTCGCCGCCATACCGGTCGTCGCAACGAACCCGGCAACCGCTTTTGCAAGCGAGCCGCCCTATCGTCTCGATTCCGGCGACCGCCTGCGCGTCATGGTCTACGGCCAGGACGGGCTCACTAATTCCTATTTTGTGGATGCGGGCGGCGCGATCACGATGCCGCTCATCAAGTCCGTAAAGGCACGAGGGCTCACAACCGAGGAACTTGCCCGCATTGTCGCCGACCGCCTGCGCGGCGGCTATATCCGGGAACCGCATGTCGCCATCGAAGTAGAGGCCTATCGGCCCTTTTTCATCCTCGGTGAAGTGACTGTTCCCGGCCAATACGCCTATGTGCCGCACATGACGGCGGAGAATGCCATCGCGATCGCGGGTGGGTTCACACCCCGGGCCTATCGAAACGACATCAAGCTCGATCGGCCTGCGAAGGGCGGGGTCGTCCGCAACACCGTACCGCTGCTCACGCGCATCCGGCCCGGCGACACCATCATTGTAAATGAGCGATGGTTTTGAAGTGGGCGAATTAAGAGGGCGAATAGTGAGTAGCGAATAGTTGCAGATATCCGGGCGTCGCCGATCTACGTACTTCTTACTACTCGCTATTCGCCACTTCCTACTTCCTCACGTTCTTTTTCAAAAACTCCATCGAACGCGGCCAGGCCGTCTTGGCCGCTGCGTCGTTGTAGCTCGCCCGCTCATCGCAATGGAATCCGTGCGACGCATCCGCATAGGTGTAGATTTCGCTTTCAGGACGTTTGCTCTTGATAGCCGCGACATCGGCCATCGAGATGCCCTGATCCTTCTCGCCAAAATGCATTTGCACCGGGACTTTGGGCTTCTCGTCCGCGAATTTCGCGATCGTCCCGCCGTAATACGCAACCGCAGCCGACAACCCGCTCAGTCGCGTCGCCGCCAGGAATGCAACGCTCCCGCCCAGGCAGAAGCCTATGATCGCGACCGGCCCTTCATTCTTGAGCTGGTCGATCGCAGCCTGCGTGTCCTTTAGCATTGCGTCCCAGTTGGGATTGGCAACGAACTTGCGGGCATTGGCGATCTCATCGGGCGTATAGCCGCATTCAAAATCCTTCTCGATTCGATCGAATATCGCGGGCGCAACCGCGTTATAGCCCTCTTCGGCAAGCCGGTCACAGACGGCGCGGATATGATGATTGACGCCAAAAATTTCCTGGATGACCACGACCCCGCCCAAGGCCTGGCCTTTGGCATCGGCGCGATAGGCGCCGAGTTGAAACTGGTCATTGGCTGTGAGCGTGAATTGCTTCCCCACGATCTCCTCCTCTTTTCGGGTTGCGGATCCGATCGAATTCGGTTCCTGCCTTTCGAATGCACGATTTCGCGCCGCCATGCAATTAGCGCTCGTCGGCACAATGCTCATCGGCTCGTTTCCAATAATCGGGTGTTAAGGACCTGCAAAGTATAATTGGGTCTGAAAGAAGGCAAACTTTGTTTCGCCCCCGCTGCCAACCGGCACTTTTTGAGGAGTTGTGAGCAATGAAAGTACGAGTGTTTGTTGCGTGTGTTTTCGCCGCAATGGCATCTTCTTCCCATGCTGCCGATCTGGCGGGTCGTCCGCGTCCGATTGCCCCTCCACCTTTTATGGAGGTTGCCTCACATGACTGGAGCGGCTTTTATGTCGGCGCACAGATTGGCTGGCAGTCAGAGCGCAATCGATTCAGCGATACCGGCTTTGGTGCCAATTTGGGGAACGATACCCACGCGACAACAAATAAGGACGGCATTGTGGGTGGACTTCACGGTGGATACAATTATCAAGTCGGTTCTGTCGTTTTTGGTATCGAGGCGGATGCGGAGCTGACATCGCTCTCCTATGCGTGGCGAGACCCCACCGATTGGGGCTACGATCAGAAAATCCGGGCGCAGGGATCGCTGCGCGGCCGTCTCGGCTACGCCTTCGACCGCACCTTGGTCTATACGACCGGCGGCCTCGCCGTTGCGAATGTCTCAACGACCTATTGCGAATGCGGCAGCTATGAAACGTTCAAAGATACAGCTTGGGGCTGGACAGCGGGCGCCGGTCTGCAGCATGCGTTCGACCGCAACTGGTCAGCCAGGATCGAATACCGTTATACGGACCTCGGCTCGATAACTCATGTTCCTGTCAGCGTGTGGACGACGTTCCGCGACTCGCATCAGTTGACGTCGCACGCGATCCGCGCGGGCGTAACCTATGCATTCGCCGCCGCACCAGCGCCGATCGTTACCAAATATTGATCACAGCTTTGGATTATTGGTCTCCGCTACGGCAGAGCTCATTTCCTATAAGTCGCTGGACTACGTTCAAACGGCCTCAACGCCAAATGCCTTTGCGAGCAATTCGTAAGATCGACGCCGCGCCGCGTGATCGTAGATCATGGTCGTGACCATGACCTCATCGGCCTTGGTGGCTTCGATCAAGGGCGCGAGCTGCTTGAACACGGTCTCGGGCGCGCCGACGAACAAGCGCGAGCGACGTTGCCTGATATGCGCACGATCGGCTGGCGTATAAGGAAAGGCAAGCGCGTCCTCGGGACTTGCCAACGGCTGGCGCTCCCCGCGCGTACGCAGCACCCAATTGAGATCGACCGTCGCGGCGAGGCGCTCCGCGGCCTCATCACTGTCTGCGCAAACAACTGCGCAGGCCAGGATAGCATAGGGTCGGTCGAGCGTTACCGAAGGCTTGAATCCTGTACGATAGGAAAGCATGGGCGACACCGCATCATGATCGGAGAAATGATGCGCGAATGAAAATCCGAAACCCACCATTGCGGCAAGCTGCGCGCTATAATCGCTCGAACCCAAAAGCCAGATCGGCGGCAGCACGACATCGCTCGGCATCGCGTGCACCGCATGGAACGGATGATCGGCGGGAAATCCACGCCGCTCCAGCAAGATGAGTTCCTGGAAGCGCTCCAGAAAATCATCGCCATCCTGTCGTCGTCGCAGCGCATAGGAAGTTACCGGGTCAGTTCCAGGAGCGCGCCCGAGCCCGAGATCGATCCGGCCCGGAAACAGCGCTTCAAGCACCTTGAAGCGTTCGGCGACCATAAGCGGCGCATGGTTGGACAGCATGACCCCGCCCGACCCGACCCGGATGTGTCTGGTCGCAGCAGCGATCTGACCGATCATGATTTCCGGCGCGGAACTCGCGACCGAGGCAAGGTTGTGATGTTCCGCGACCCAGTAGCGGGTAAACCCCAGGCGATCCGCCAAGGCCGCGAGATCAATGGAGTTGCGAAGCGCCGTTGCGCCGGACGACCCGGCAATGATCGGCGAAAGGTCGAGAACGGAAAGCCCGACCATATGTCGTCAGAATCGCGGTTCGTCAAGCAGCCGGTAGTCCATCTTCCATCCGGTCAGGCGGTCACGGCGAAACTGCAACGCGATCACAGTATCGCTTCGGTAAAATCCCGGAATTCCAGCAGGGCCAATCGTGACATAGATTTTCGACCCGCCCCGTCCCGAATGGTAGACGAGCGGCTGGCCGAGCGCGAGTTCCGCCTGGTTCGGCGTCATCCCGAACTCAAGCGGCAACGTGTTTGAACGCGGCGCACCGCAATAGGCGAGCCAGCACACACACAGCATGGCGAATCGACGTCTCATGCCGGCATTTTCGAACCAATCCGGACGCCGCGCAAGGCCGCAGCCACCTTCGTCCCCAACTCGGCTCAATTAATTCTGCAGGAGCCATGCAACCGTCCGCCGCCCGGCCCCGTATCTCTGGCCAAGAGGGACGGAACCTCCCGACGCCGCATACAGGGCGTTCCAACCGATTTCAATCGAACCACGGAGCACAATCATGACTGGACGTATCCTGCTGACTGCGGCACTTGCCGCCGTTCTCGCACATTCGGCAATTCCGACCAGCGCAATGGCGCAAACACGAACACTGTACGAGCGGCTCGGCGGCTATGAACCTATCCAGGCCGTGGTCGACCAGTCGATCAAGAATATTGCGGCCGACAAGCGCATCAACCGGTTTTTTGCCAAGGCCGATATTGCCAATCTGCGGCGTCAGCTCGCCGACCAGATTTGCGTCGCGTCGGGCGGTCCCTGCATCTATACGGGCCGCGACATGAAGTCCGTCCATGCCGGGATGGGCGTCAAGAACAGCCACTTTAACGCCCTGGTGCAGGACATCGGCAAGGCGCTGAACAAGTTCAAGGTGCCGGCGCGCGAACAGCGCGAACTGGTCGCGGCCCTGGCGCCGACAAGAAGGGATATCGTGACGCGCTAAGGGTCTGCGCGAGTCTTGTGCCCGCCCGCCCCTACGAAGAACTCCTGCAATTTGTGTGACGCAACCCACTAACGCGGCGCGGCACCGGTGGTTGCGGGACTTGTCGAGAACCGCGTTGCCTGCATGACCACATTACCCAACATGTAAAAAACCGTTACGCGTAACGGTGCAAGCAAAGTTGTCCCGGCGACGGGCGCGAATGCAATTTCCATCTCGCGCCCTTCGGTCAGGAATTTCAACATCGGGCTTGATTTCCTATGGCCCGCGATCGGCAGCAATGCCATGGAACATACCACGACC
Source organism: Xanthobacteraceae bacterium (assembly GCA_035300505.1). GTDB lineage: Bacteria > Pseudomonadota > Alphaproteobacteria > Rhizobiales > Xanthobacteraceae > VAZQ01. The sequence continues at coordinate 15,287 of DATGVJ010000401.1, read as the reverse complement.
GGCCCTTCATATCCCTGGCCCACTTTCACCTGGTCGATGCGTTTGAAGGCAAGCTTGAGGTCATAGCGGCGGCGGCCATCGAAAATCGGCAATACGCGTGCGCACGCGGTTTCTTTCGGACCGCCATCGCCGGCTGGAACAAACAGTGCCGTCAAGGGGTCCATGACGCCAACACGGTGCTGTTCGGTCAGTGCGACCCGGTCATCACTTTGGGGTGGCGGCGAAGCCTCGAGCGCCGTCGCAACGCCATTCTCGAAGGACATCTTGACGTCCAGGGTGTCGTCGTCTGCCGTTGTTGACGACACATAGCGGTCCGGCACCGGTACGCCATCCAGGATATGGCCCTGGATCTTCAAATTCCCGTCCCCGCTCGACAAAATCCGCATAACGCCACTGCCGCGGGCGCTCATGGACGCCGTATAATCGGTTTCGCCAATTTCGGCCGACACGCTGGCATTACCGATCGTAATTCGCGCCGCCGAAATCGAATAGCTTGCCTCAAGCCTGCCTTGCGCAAAGGCCCGATCGTGCGTTAGGGCTGCGACTGTCGCGACCGTGGCCGAAATTACGGATAGGGACCAGGTGGGGGAGGTCAAAGATCTTGCGAAAAGTCGTGCCATGGCGGATCGGGTGGGGTCTAATTCGATATGTTGCCCCATTTATTTTGGTATTATCGGGGCCGCGCGCAAGTCACCGTTCCAGCGAGGTTGAATATCGTGTTTAATGGTATCCTGGGCCGACCGGCACGGGGTGCCAAGCAGAGGGGGATGCCAAAGTGGGTGCGTAGCGCGAACCCGAACCACGACCGACCTGCTGCAGTTTCCCCTGAGCTGCACTAGACCGGGAATTCCGCTGACTTAACCATGGCTCGCCTAGGAAGTGAAATGCTCTCAAATGATTGCCCTAATTGTGGGGAAGCGGTCGTCGTCTTTAGCCGCTCCTGCGCCCATTGCGGCGCCTATAACGTGTCGCGTCGCGCCGCCGTCGCGGTGACGGCCTCGCTTGCCGTCCTGGTCGTCGCGATCGGCGTTGCGATCTTCGCAGTCCTGGGCTGGCATCGGGTGCCAGGCGGCACAAATGAAAATGAACAGGCCAGCGAGGATTTCACGTGGCTGCAGACCGCCATGAAGGAGTGTGACGAGGTGGCTGCAAAAGCCCCGGAATCGCTCTATTTTCTGGTAGTCCCGTTGGCCTCGGCACCGGAGGACGACGCCGGTTGGCGAACGGTGTCGCTCAACGACCTCGGTAACGCTTTGCTCCTGAAAGCTGATGTGGCGATAGAGGGCCTGACACAAGGAAACCTGGTTCTCTCAAGCGAGCAATATCGTTTTAATATTCGCGATGAGGGGACAAATACGGTATTCAAATGGAGCCCTTCGACGGGGGTCAAGCGGTTTTCGTCCAACGAGGCGAAGTCGATCGAAAATTTCAAAGTGCAGATGCTGACTGATAGTCGGACCAACGAAACCGCGTGGGGTGCTGCGTTTGTCCGGCAAAAGGGTACTTGTTACTGGGTGAATGCTATCGTTGGGCATTGACCGGATAAGTGGATCCCGGAACGATCAAGCCGTCATTGCACCATGGATGGACGCAGTTTTTCCCATCCCGCTGGAGAAAACCTTGATGCGAGCCCAAATTGTTCGGACGAGAATACCCCGACACGTGGCAAGGGCCTCATAGGGCTTGCCTCCTGCCCGAACGCAATCCCGCCACAAGCCGTCGGGACGTAACGCCCGGGAGCGAAGCCCAACGAGGTGCTTCATCGCAATGGTGCACCAGAAGCCAAGTTGCGGCGAGGTCCGCTTTGGGGTCGGCAGCCGCGGCATCGCGATGGCATCGCAATTTTCCAGATAGTCTTGCAACAAGTTGTCGGTGTGAGGATCAGCTTCCAGAGCAAGCATTACCTTCGTGCCATTGAACTTCACATCGTAGAACAGCCACGCACGGATTGCCGGCACATAGGCGATCGCCTTGACGTGGTTGTATCGACCCCATGCAAGCAGACGAACCCACCAGGGACCTGGGTTCTTGCAAAAAACCAGGGTCCAGTCGGGCTCGATCGGGGCGGCAATCACGGTGTCCATGAGTCGTGAGTCTGATTCGTTTGTTTCGTGTGTTCAATGCAAAACTACGTACACGCTCAATGTAAAACTGTCGTGTCAGCACCGTGTCTTTGAATAGGCATCACGGCACCGGCAACGAGGAAAATTCGGAAGAATTGCGTCCCAACGCTGGCTCGCGCCCATATGCGTTGTCGACAGCGCAGGTTGAATGCGTATCGACATCATAGAATTTCGCTATTTCCTCGCGACTGACCGCCGTGCTCGATGGTTGGCGTGGTACGGCTATCGGAAGGGCTTGCCATGAAAATGCGTTAGTTCCGGTATTTTCCAGCGGTTACGGATCACTTGAGAAAGACGATGAAAACAAAGCTCCTCGAACAGCCGAACCTGACGGATGCGCGCGGCGCCCCCGCAAGCGGTACGATCTATGAAAGCATCATGGAGACGCGCTCTTCGAGCGACCCCTCGCTCCACCGCGTACTCATCATCGGCGGCGGCGCTGCGGGTCTAGAACTTGCAACCCAGCTTGGGCGGCGCCTTGGAAAGAAACGCAAGGCGTCGATCACGCTGGTTGATCGCACCCGCACGCATGTGTGGAAACCGCTGCTGCACGAGATCGCGTCGGGCGCGCTGAACAACGAGACCGATTCGGTCGAGTTCATCGCACATGCCCGCCGCCATCACTACCGCTATCGGATCGGCGAGGTCGTGGGCCTCAATCGATCGAAGCGGCAGGTCCATGTCGCCCCGAGCATTGATGAGAACGGCGAGCAGATCATCCCACCGCGCGTGCTGGGCTACGATACGCTGGTATTCGCCGTCGGCAGCGTGTGCAACGATTTCGGAACGCCGGGCGTCGCGAAGTATGCAATCGCGCTCGACACGGCGGAACAGGCAGACCGCTTCAACCGGCGAATGATCAACGCCTGCCTGCGCGCCAACGCCCAATACGAACCGCTGCGACCTGGACAATTGCATTGCGCCATCGTCGGCGCCGGAGCCACCGGCGTGGAGCTTGCCGCCGAATTGCACAAATCGATGCGGGATATCGCATCCTATAATCTCGACAATATCGACTTCGACAAGTTGATCCGTATCACCCTCATCGAGGCGGGACCTCGCATCCTACCGGCCTTGCCGCAGCATCTTGCGGACTCGACCGAAAAGCTGCTGCGCGACCTCAGGGTCGATATTCGTTGCGGAGTCGGAGTCACTGAGGCCACCGCCGATGGCGTTAGGCTTGCCGATGGATCGTTCCTTCCCGCCGAACTCGTCGTGTGGGCGGCCGGCATCAAGGCTCCGGAGTTCCTCAAGGGGCTCGACGCCCTCGAAACGGATCGCATCAATCGCCTCGTCGTGAACGATAAGCTCCAAACAACGCGCGACAACGACATTTTCGCCGTCGGCGACTGTGCCAACTGCGTTCTGCCGGGCAGCGACAAACCGTTGCCGCCGCGCGCCCAGACCGCGCACCAGCAAGCCACCCATATGGTCAAGATCGTCAATGCCAGGCTCAAAAACCAGCCGCTGCCCGCCTTCCGCTACCACGATTTCGGTTCGCTGGTTTCTCTTGCCGACTATCGGACTTTCGGCAATGTCGCCGGTGGATTGAAAATCGAGGGCCTGATCGCCCGCGTCATGTACCGGTCGCTGTACAAGATGCATCTGCTGGCCGTTCACGGCAGCGCCAAGACTTTCTTCGACACGGTGGCGCAGGTCATCACCCGGCACACCGAACCGCGCATCAAGCTGCATTGATGGCGCTGACGACCCAAAGGAGAACTCGCTGTTCTTGCGCCCCTCTCCCCGTTGCGTTCTTCACGCAACGGGGAGAGGGTTAGGGTAAGGGGCGGCCACTTGCGAGGAACTGGCCCGGGAATCATTCGCGAGTCACTCAAAATTCGCGATAGGCAACTGCACCGGAGCGCGTACATAAAACGCAGTCCATTGTATCAGAGGGGCTTTCTAGACTTTGGTAGGAACCCTTGGCGAGCCGGCGAGAACTCGAAACTGGGTTTTCATCTCCTTGGGTTTTCTCGTCGCAATGGCCCCCAAGAAAGTCTCGGCGGAGCAAGCTTGTGCCCCTCACCCCGTCCCTCTCCCCGCAAAGAGCGGGGAGAGGGGGCGCAGGCGGTACGGCACGTACCTGCTACGCCTCCACCAACCCCCGCTTCCGCAACAACGCATCCACCGTCGGCATCCGCCCGCGAAACGCCTTGTAGAGTTCTTCCGGATCGCGTGAGCCGCCAGCCGCATAAATGTGATCGTGCAGCGCCTTCGCGGTTGTGGGATCAAAGACATTGCCGGTTTCCTCGAAGGCCGCAAACGCGTCGGCATCGAGTACTTCCGACCACATGTAGCTGTAGTAGGCGGCCGCATAGCCGCCGCCGGAGAAGAGGTGGGAAAAATGCGTCGGCCGATGGCGCATTACGATCTCGGCCGGCATGCCGATGCGTTTAAGCGCCGCTTCTTCGAACGCATTGACGTCGAACTTCTCCACGTTGCCCAACAGATGGAAATCGAGATCTACCAGGGCGGAAGCCACATATTCGACCGTCGCGAAACCCTGGTTGAAGGTGCGCGCGGCAAGCACGCGGCGCATCAGGTCATCCGGCATCGGCTTGCCGGTGCCGCAATGGACCGCGAAACGGCTCAATATTTCGGGGCGTTCGAGCCAATGCTCGTAGAGCTGGGACGGCAGTTCCACCCAGTCGGTGAGCACGCTGGTTCCTGAAATCGTCGGATAAGTCACGTCCGACAGCAGCGCGTGCAGGCCGTGTCCGAATTCGTGGAACAGGGTGCGGGCGTCGTCGAAGCTCAGGAGCGAGGGCTCCCCGGCGCCGCCTTTTGAAAAATTCATCACATTGACGACCAGCGGACGAATGTCGCCGTCGATTTTTTCCTGGTCGCGCAGCGTGGTCATCCAGGCGCCGCTGCGTTTGGAAGAGCGCGCAAAATAGTCGCCAAGGAAAAGCCCGCGGTGGCGGCCCTGCGCGTCACGCACTTCCCAGGCCTCGACGTCAGGGTGCCAGGCCACGATGTCCTGGCGCTTCTCGAAGGAGAGGCCGAACAGCCGATTGGCCGCATAGAAAGCGCCTTCGATTATGTGGCGGAGCTGGAAGTAGGGCTTGACGGTGGCCTCATTGATGTCGCATTGGCGCTGCCGCAGTTTTTCGGCGTAGTAGCGCCAGTCCCACGGCGCCAGTTCGAAATTGCCGCCCTCCTCGCGGATCATCGCCTGCATGGCGTCGCGGTCTGCAAGCGCACGCGCGCGCGCCGGCGCCCAGACCCGTTCCAGCAGGTCGCGCACGGCTCGCGGCGTCTTCGCCATGGCGTCGTCAAGGCGATAATGTGCGAAGCTCTCATAGCCCATGAGCCGCGCGCGCTCGGCGCGCAGCGCCAGCACTTCCGCAATGTTGGCTTTGTTGTCGGTCTTGCCGCCGGTGTCCCCGCGCGCGATCCAGGCACGGAAGATTTTCTCGCGCAGATCGCGACGCGCGGAAAACTGCAGGAACGGTTCGACACTCGAACGCCCGAGCGTGATCACATATTGGCCGGCAAGCCCACGCTCATCGGCGGCCGCACGTGCCGCCTGCAGTGCAAAGTCCGGAAGACCCGCGCGATCGGCTTCCGTTTCAAGCGTCAATGTGTAGCCGCTCTCGTCCGCCAGCACGTTCTGGGAAAACGCCGTGCCGAGCGACGCCGCACGTTCATTCATTTCCGCAAGCCGGCGCTTGGCGTCGGCGTCGAGCGCCGCGCCCGAGCGTTTGAAGCGCACGTGGTAGCGCTCGAGCACGCGCGTTTGCTCGGAATCAAGACCGAGCGTCTCGCGCTTCTGGTAGAGCGCTTCGATGCGGCGGTAGAGCGGCTCGCTCAGCAGAATACCGTTCCAGTGGCGGGCACGACGCGGGGAAATCTCGCGCTCGATTGCGCGCAGCGCGTCGTTGCTGTGGGCGCCGGCCAGAACGCCGAACACACTGCCGACCCGCTGCAGCGCCTTGCCGGAGCGCTCCAGCGCCAGGATTGTATTGTCGAAAGTGGATTCGGCGGAATTGCCCGTGATGGCGGCGATCTCGGCATCATGTGCCGCGAAGGCCTGCTCGAAAGCTGGCAGGAAATGTTCGGGGCTTATGCGCGCGAAATCAGGCACACCAAAGTGTCCATGCCATTCGTCGAAAAAAGGGTTGGCGGCGTCTGGAGTGGTTTGTTCGCTCATGCGTGCACGCTGCTTCCCTCTGTGATCCAACGACGAGACCGGCCAAACCGGAGATGTCAGCCTCTCGCTATAGATATAGCGCAAGCGCCTGCCTGCAATCCACGCGCGACTGGAGGAACGCAATATCCTCAACACGGGGCTCCGGGTGGGGTATGCAGTCCGCCATCCCGCTTGCATCGCAACTTACCCGGAGCCCACATGACCGCACTCACGCTCGACCAGGCCAATCATATCATTGCCGCCATCATCAAACGCGGCCAGGAGATCAACTGCCGTCCACTCTCCGTGCTCGTGGTGGAGCCCGGTTGCAAGGTCAAGGCGTTCCAGAAGGAAGACGGCTCCTCGATGATCCGCTTTGAAATGGCCTTTGGCAAAGCCTATGCGGCGCTCGCCATGGGACGCTCATCCAAGCTCGTAAAGGTGCGAGCCGAAGAGAAGCCGATTTTCATGCGCTATCTCAGTGCCGCAACCGGCGACCAGATTTTCCCCGAAGGCGGCGGCCTGCAAATCCGCGACCTCGATGGCGAGGTCATCGGCGCGGTCGGGGTCACCGGCGACACGGAAGATTGCGACGAGGAACTCGCCGCGCATGGAATCAGGGCCGCGGGCCTCAAAACCGACGAAGACTGCAAGGACCTCGGGCGCAATTCCGGCATCAGGCTGACCAACAAGTAGGTTTCGACCCGTCGCATCCCGTCGTATAATGCGTGGCAATCTTGGGCATATCGTCTTCAAGGCGCCCGACCAGCCGACCAGGATTTCCGGCCGCAACAATACGTAGGATGGGTTGAGCCCTTGCGAAACCCATCAACCACAAGCCGAAGCTTATGTTTAGTCACGAACCCAGGGAGTGACTCCATGATTCATCCGATCAGTGCTCGTCCGATCAATTCTTTTCTCCACCGCCTGTGCCTCGCGGCGGTCGCCGCAACCGTGATCGCAGGCGCCTACGACACGGCCTCCGCGCAGAGCAACGCCGTACAGGCAATTGTCGGCGAAACAAATGCGAAGACGCCCGAAGTCTCGACTGTTGACGTTCGGCGCATCCTTTCGGACGCCAGCGCGATCCTGGTCGATTCACGCAAGCGCGGCGAATTTGTCGCGGGCCACATCGCAGGCGCCAAGAATGCGAGCAGCGTCGACGAGATTGGAAAGCTCGTAGACGGCGACAAGGGCAAGGCGCTGGTGCTCTATTGCAACGGCCAGAACTGCCAGGCGAGCCGTACGCTCAGCGAACAACTGGTCACTGCCGGCTTCACCAACATCAAGCGCTACCAGCTCGGAATTCCAATGTGGCGCGCCCTCAATGGGCCGGTCGAGATCGAGCTTGAAGGCGTGCTGCGCATCTACAAGGTGGACCAGACCGCGAAATTCTTCGATGCGCGCGCGGCGGCCGAATTCGCCAAAGTAAACCTGCCGGGCACGCACAATGTTCCGGCCGACCAGCTTGCGACAGACGGCTTGCGCAAGGCCCCGATGCCGAGCGAAGACTTCAACACCCGCATCATCCTGTTCGGTCGAGATGGTGCGCAGGCACGGACGCTGGCGGACGCGATCCTCAAGGGCGCGATGCAGAACGTCTCGTATTTCCCCGGCACGTTCGACGCGCTCGTGGCCGCTGTGAAGACTCAGTAAATCGGGGACGGACCCCGATTTCTTTCGATTGAGAGCCGTCATGCCCCCTGCCTTCATTCCCCATGGTGTCATCCCGGCGGTGCTACTGCCGTTCCGGGAAGATCTGTCGATCGACGAGCCGAGCTTTCGCAGCCACCTGCGCGATGTCGCGGCAACTGCGGGGCTCGCGGCGATCACCATCAACGCGCATTCGACGGAGGTCGCCTCCTGCACATTCGACGAACAGCAGCGCGTGCTCGACATCGCGCAGGAAGAGATCGGCGCGCGACTGCCCATCGTCAACGGCATCTGGGCGGACGGCAGTTTAGAGGCGGCGCGCATCGCCCGCATGGCGACGGCGGGCGGCGCCTCCGCGCTGTTGGTGTTTCCGCCAGCGCCGTTCACGTTGCAGCAATCGCCCGAGATGGCGGTTACCCACTTCAAGCGCATCGCGGACGCCACCGACCTGCCCCTCATCGTGTTCCAATATCCGCTCGCAACCTGTCAGGGCTATCCGCGCGACACGCTCTTGAAGATGTGTGCCGAAGTGCCGACGATCCGCGCCATCAAGGATTGGTCCGGCAATGTCCCGCAGCATGAGATGCATATCCGAACGCTGCAGAATCTGGCCAGGCCCGTGAATGTGCTGACCACGCACAGCGCCTGGCTGTTGTCCTCGCTCGTGCTCGGCTGCAACGGGCTTTTGTCGGGCAGCGGCAGCGTGATCGCGGATTTGCAGGTGCAATTGTTCCGCGCCGTTCAGGGCAACGACCTGGCCACCGCCCGGCGCCTCAACAACCGTATCTATCCGACCGCGCTTGTATTCTATGCCGACCCTTTCGTCGACATGCACAACCGCATGAAGGAAGCGCTCGTGCTCGTGGGCAAACTTCCGCGCGCCGTGGTGCGGCCGCCGCTCGTGAAACTCGCGCGCGCCGAAATCCAGCGTATTCGCGCGGCGCTCATCGAGGCCGGGTTGCTCGACGCCAAGGCAGGCCGCGACGCGGCGTAAATCGGGGACGGACCCACCCCGATTTCGTGCCATCGTAAATAACGGACGGACCCGATTACGCTCTATGTCCTATAACTGAGGACGCTGAGATTACTCCGGCTTGATGTTGGCCGCCCGGATCACCTTGCCCCACTTCACAATATCCTCAGATAATAACTTTCCAAATTCCGCCGGGGAAAGTGCGAGGGGACTACACCCAAGATCGGCGAGTTTTGTCTTAATTTTTTGATCGGTTAGGATTGCATTGATCTCGCTGTTGAGCTTTTGGATGACTTCCTTTGGCGTATTCTTGGGTGCCCCCAGCCCGAACCGAGCACTTGCCTCGTAGCCTGGCACGAATTCGCCAACCGCCGGAACGTCGGGCAGCACTTCCGACCGGGCCGCCGACGTCACGGCGAGCCCCCGCAATGTGCCGGCCCGAACATATTCCAGTGCCGCCGGCAGCGATGCCCAGAGGACCTGGATTTGGCCTCCGATCAAGTCGGTCATCGCCGGTGGGGCGCCGCGATAAGGCACGTGCACCATGTCGACATTGGCCATCGTCTTAAACAGTTCGCCAAACACATGGTTCGTACCACCAGTTCCGGCCGATCCCATGTTGATCTTGCCGGGATTGGCCTTGGCGTAGGCAATGAAATCAGGAATGCTTTTGGCTGGAAACGATGGATTCGCCAGCATCAGATAGGACATGCGCACAATGCCCGCGACCGGGGCGATGTCGCGAATAAAACCGAAATTGAGCTTGTCGGAAAGGGCGGCGTCGATTGCGTCAGCCGAACTGGCGAGAAGGAGCGTATAACCATCGACGGCACGTGCGACTGTTTCTCGTGCGATAAGGACCGTTACCGCCAGTTCGGTTTTCGACGATAAATTGTTGGCCCATCCGCTCCGACAGCCATTGGCCCAACAGGCGCGCAATAACGTCGACCCCGCCGCCGGCCGAAAAGCCGACTACCAAGCGCACCGGCCCAGTCGGATAGGCTTGCGCGCGAGCGACGCGCGAGGCAGCCGGGAGAGTAAAAGCCCCGGCTGCCAGATGAAGGAATTGACGGCGCTGAAATTTGATTTTCATCATGGTCTGCCCCTGATTGGAATCGATGCTAGCAGCCCGCAACATAAACAGGTAATAGAATGGTTGGATTAGGGCATCACGTTTTGGAATGGGGTCATGGACTGGGACGATCAGCGCCTTGGCCGCCATCTTAAGCTGCGGGACCTCAATATCCTGTTGACCGCGGCACGGTGTGGCAGCATGGGAAAGGCTGGCGCACAGCTCGGCGTGTCGCAGCCCGCCATATCCAAGGCGATCGCCGACCTGGAACGCACACTCGGCGTCCGCCTGCTCGATCGCTGCCCGCAAGGTGTTGAACCGACAATTTTTGCACGCGCGTTGCTTGACCGGGGCCTCGTCGCGTTCGACGAATTGAGGCAGGCCGTCAAGCACATCGAAACCCTCGCCGACCCGGCGGCGGGGGAACTCCGAATCGGCGCCGCGGTCAGACTTGCCACAGGTTTCGTGATCGCCGTCCTCGATCGGCTGTCCCGCCGCCATCCCGGCGTCGTCTTCCATCTCATGGCTGCCGACGCAGGGACAATGTTCCGGACACTTACAGAGCGCAAAGTCGATCTGGTGGTTCTGGACATGTTCGGGTCGGCTGCCGAGGAGCATATGAACGCCGAGGTTCTCTACGATGAAGTCCAATTCGTGGTAGCGGGAGCGCAAAATCCATGGATCCGGCGGCGCAAAGTGGAGCTTGCCGATCTGATGAACGAGCCTTGGACCCTGCCGCCGCCGGACACTCTTGTCGGCGCAATCGTTGCCGAGGCGTTTATTGCCCATGGGCTCGGCATTCCCCGAACCACGATCATCACCACCACGACCCCGGTGCGCACCGCTCTGCTCGCGTCAGGGCGCTTTCTCACCATGGTTCACGAGTCGGTATTGACGTTCCCGGTCGAGAACCCGGCGTTCAAGCGCCTGCCAATTCAACTGCCAACGACACGGAGACCTGTCGGAATCATCACGTTGAAAAATCGAACGCTCACCCCGGTCGCGCAGCTCTTTATCGATTGCGCACGTGAGGTCGCCAAAGTACTGACCAAGAAAATCTAGGGTGTCCCCGATTTTCGCACGCATATTCTATACCGAGCCCTGGGCCGACATGCACAACTGCATGAAGGAAGCGCTCGTGCTCATGGGCAAACTGCCGCGCGCGGTGGCCCCGCGACTGCGGTGCGCCCCGGTGGGTTCGTTTTGGCCAAAAGGAGTAGCTTCGTCTGGTAGTCCGCGGCCATCAAATTCAAAATATCGGCGGATGCTGATAAGACAACACCATCTGTTGATGACGCATGAGAATAGCGCTGGTCGCGCCGCACGGCCCGGATGCCGGCATCGCGGAGCGCCCGTGACATAAAAATGCGCCCGGCCGGGCGGCGGGCGCAATTCGACACGACCATTTCGCCAATAATTGATCCGCAGCGCGCAGTCAAACAAATATATTGTGCGATCTTGTGCGATCTTGTGCGAAGCGGGGTCTGACCGGACGGCCCCCTTGGGGCGCCAACCATCGCCTGTCGTCCCACCGCGCTATTTCACCCTGGAACCGTTTGTCTCCCAAGACGAAATTGTCGTTGGTGGCGATCCTGATTTCATTGTTCAACGTGTTCTGCCATTTCAGAAAAGGTACTACCGCCAAGCGCCTTGGTACGCCGATCACGCCGTGACGCCAGCCGGCATTTCTCACACCGGTGTGAGAAATGCGGGCCATAGATGGCACTGCGTCCCTTGTCTATTGCCGCAACGAATGCGGCATGTCCGCGAGCGCAAATCCCAGAACCGCCATGACGGCGGCATTCTCCGCCAGTTCATGCGGGTTGATCTTGTCGAGCGTGTCGGCCGCCGTGTGATGGAAGCTGAAATACGTTCTCTCGTCCTGGGTCAGGCCAAATACCGGGACGCCGTGCGCCGCCATCGGCTTCACATCGGCCGGCGCATCTCCGGTATTTTCCACAAGCGTTGCGCCGATCGGCGCGAGCACGCTTGTGACCTGTTGGAGCGAAGCCTTTGCGGACGGACTGAAGATGCCGTTGATGCCGAGCGGATGCCCAGCACCGAGATCGCTTTCGATGGCTCCGACATGTTTCGGCAGTGCGCTTCCGTATTCTTCCACATATTTCCTGTTGCCCGAGCTGCCGTTTTCTTCGTTCATCCACGCGATCACACGCAGGGTCCGTCGCGGCGTAAGCCCGAGTTGCTTGCATAGCTGGGCTGCCTGCATCGCGACCGCCACACCGGCCGCGTTATCGATCGCGCCGGTACCAAGGTCCCAGGAATCAAGATGGCCTGAGACGATGACGATTTCGTCCGGATTTTCGCTGCCCTTGAGATCGGCGATGACATTGTAGCTCTCGACGTCCGGCAAGGTCTGCGGCGTCAGCACCAGATGCATGACGACGCGTCCCTGCTGCGTGAGATGCGCGAGCAGCTCGGCGTCCTCCGCCGTGACCGCCGCCGAAGGAATTCCGGCGCGCGGGCCGGCACCGGTGTGAGGCAAACGATAATTCGCGCCTCCAATCGAACGAATCAAGGCCGCGGCGGCGCCCAGCCTTGCCGCCTCCTGCGGCCCGCGCCGGCGGTAGGCCACGGCCTGGCTGTAGGCGGCTGCTCCGCGCCCCGCCTCGGCCATGCGTTGATCGAATTTCACGTTGAAGAGGACGATCCGGCCTGCGATTTTGTCACGTCCGAGCGCTGCGAGTTCATCGAGATCGTTCACGACGACGACTTCCGCCGCTATACCTTCCGCAGGCGTCGCGGCGCTGTTGCCGAGTGCCGTCAGCACTATTTTTTGTACGGTTCCTTCGACGTGTCCTGGATAAATGGTCAGTTCAGCCTTCTCCTCGCCACGGACCCAATGCGGCACCATGACCTTCTGAAGCGTCACCTCAAGTCCAAGTCGGCGCAGCTCTTCGGCCACATAGTTGACCGCGGCTTCCGCCTGTGGCGAGCCTGCGAGGCGCGGCCCGATGTTTTGGGTTAAATACGCGACTTGCCGCCAGGCGTAGTCGCTCGTGAGCGCGGCATCACGCAATCGTGCGAGATTGGCTGCAAGCTCCAAAGGACCCTCCGGCGCGGGACCCGGCCGCGTTTGCGCTCCAACACCGAGCCCGAGCGATAAAACGGTACCTGCTGCAAGCAGGGAAGTTCCGAGAAATGCTTCCACGAAGCGCATTGGTGTTCTCTGGTCTTTGGGGCCTCAGGGCATCAGAACTTTCCATTCCAGTTCTTGATCTCGGACAGTTTGGAGCACGTCTCAATACTGCACGAGTCTAGCATGATCATCGTAAATCGGGGACGGCCCCCTGATTTCTTCTTGCGCCACTGCGGCCTGTTCGCTCAGTCAGATTTTTTGCTCACGCGAATGTCGCCGAGTGTGAACAAGACCAAAAGGCATGCAAGTCCGCCTAACCCGAAGAGTTGGAAAAGGAACAATAGGCCGATGATGTAAATGACGAGCGCAGCGAATCCAGGTCGGTAATACATATGATCCCCTCAATCACTACTGGAAGAAAATCAGGGACGGACCCGTGGTTTCCCGCGCCGGCCGCCCGGCTTTGCCGGGCACCACCCGCCGACCAGCCATCCGCGCAACTTCCGAACGAAACCGTTCACCGCCCAAGACAAAACCTCCGTTTGTCGCCAATCGAATCTCTTTAATCGCAGCCATGTCTTGGTCTTGAAACAAGCCGCGATATGCGTCTCGGCGTGCCTGATCACCGCCGCCAAGCGTGCGATAGAGGTCATGCGGTTTGATCAGGTCACTGCGCGCGCCCTCGGCATTGGCACGGTAACTCGACCATCGGTACTCTCGTGGATGGCTGACCATCGCGGCACGGACTGGATTGAGTTCAATATAGCGACCGCAGACGAACAGATAGTGTTCCGTTTCGACCAGGCACGATCGAAAACGACCCTCCCAGAGCGTCCCGCTGCGCCGATAGGTGCGATTCACATGCTGCACATAACGTTGGCCGAGATGCTTCATCAGTCGTGCACAACCGTCCGCCTCCTGCGGCGTGAGCAAGAGGTGCACGTGGTTCGTCATCAAACAATAGGCGTGAACCGCGCAGCTGAACCGGACCGACAGTTCTGCCAATTCGTCGAGATAGCGCACGAAATCCTGATCGGAGAAAAAGCACACACTGCGGTTGTGGCCGCGTTGGATGATGTGGACCGGCACTCCAGCCAGCGCAATTCGCGCCTGACGTGGCATGATCTCGCCCTCCCCTTCGCAAATTGGAAGCTCGACCAAGATTACCCGATTTGGAACGAAAAGGGAACAAATTTATTGGGCCGCTGAACGGATTAATCGGGGTCCGTCCCCGATTTCCCCTGTATGGGACATGAAAATTGGAATCTGTCCCCGATTCTCCCGACACTCGCGCGCGCCAAGCCGACCGCATCCGGGCGGCGCTGATCGAGGCGGGCCTGCTCAAGGCCAAAGGCAGGCCGTGACGTGGCTTATACGAAACTCGGGACGGGCAGGTTCAGAGTTCCGCCTTTAGGCGGCTCTTTCTGTCGTGCGTAAAAAGAAAGGTCGCGTAAACGCGAACTCCAAACAACCGTAATCGGGTCCCCGATTTCCTTGACTAACCGGCCAGGCACCGCAAATGTTCGGGATGGACACTGCGAAGGAACTTGCCAAGAACGCAGGCAGCCAACCGCCCAGGCCGCTGTTCTCGTATCCACCCTTTTGGGCGCACGAGTTCGGCACGGCGCCTTTTCTGCCGATGTCGCGCGCCGAAATGGACGAACTCGGCTGGGACGCCTGCGACATCATCCTGGTGACGGGCGATGCCTATGTGGATCACCCGAGCTTCGGCGCGGCCATCATCGGCCGCCTCTTGGAGGCTCAAGGGTTCCGGGTCGGCATCATCGCGCAGCCCGATTGGCAGAGTGCGGAACCGTTCGCGGCGCTCGGACGGCCGACGCTGTTCTTCGGGGTCACGGGCGGCAACATGGATTCCATGGTCAACCGTTACACGGCCGACCGGCGGCTGCGCCATAACGACAGCTACACGCCGCATGGCGAGGGTGGCAAGCGCCCCGATCGTTGCGTGATCGTCTATGCGCAGCGCTGCCGCGAGGCGTTTCGCGACGTGCCCATCGTGCTTGGCGGCATTGAAAGCTCGCTGCGCCGCATTGCCCACTATGACTACTGGTCCGACAAGGTGCGCCGCTCGATCCTGGCCGACGCCAAGGCCGATGTCCTGCTCTATGGCAATGCCGAGCGGGCGGTGGTCGAGGTTGCGCACCGGCTCGCCGGAGCGGCGGCGACGAGCACCCCCTCCCTTCCCGGGTTAGGGAGGGGGCTCGACGATATCC
>DATGVJ010000400.1:0-6681 GCA_035300505.1 Xanthobacteraceae bacterium | reverse complement strand
TGGAAATCGAATCCGCACTTTCCGGGCGAGACTTCGAGATCATTTATGTCAACGATGGTTCATCGGATAGTACCGAGGTTGAACTCATCGAACTCGCAGCGAGCCGTGCGTGGCTGCGGCAAATCAAACATGAGGCATCCTGCGGACAATCCGCCGCCGTGAGAACCGGCGTGATACATGCACGCGCGCCCGTGGTGGTGACTCTTGACGGCGACGGACAGAACGATCCGGCATTCATTCCGGAACTCTTGAGAGTGCTGGAGGCAGGCGGCGACCGTATCGGTCTTGTCGCCGGCCAGCGCGTCGGGCGTAAGGATACCGGTTTCAAGAAGTTTCAATCGCGCATTGCCAATGGGGTTCGTAACGCAGTATTGCGCGATGGCACCCGAGATACCGGTTGCGGCCTCAAGGCGTTTCGGCGCGATGTTTTCCTGGCGCTGCCCTATTTTGACGGGCTGCATCGGTTCCTGCCGGCGCTCGTGCGGCGCGAAGGCTATGACATCGGTTATGTGGACGTCGTCGACCGTCAACGCCGGGCCGGGACCTCGAATTACGGGCTATGGGACCGGTTATGGGTGGGTATTCTCGATCTCATGGGCGTGTGGTGGCTGATCCGGCGCAAACGGCGTGTGCCGCAGGTATCGGAGGTAAAGCAGGATGATCGTTGATCTGTCGAATGCGGTCGGTGGCTATTTGTACGATGTGTTCGTGGCCAAGTTCGAATGGTGGATCCTCCTCGGCTACGTAGCGCAAATCATGTTCACCATGCGTTTTGTGGTGCAATGGATTGCGTCCGAGCGTGCCGGCAAGATGGTCATCCCGATTGCCTTCTGGTTTTTCTCGATCGGGGGCGGCGCGTTGTTACTCGCCTACGCCCTCTACCAACGCGATCCGGTCTTCATTTTGGGGCAGGGATTTTCGTTCCTTGTATATGGCCGCAATCTTTTTTTCGAATTACGAGACCGTAGGCGCGCGACCGCATAGCCCGGGATAACGCGCAGGGGCCGCCCCGTCGGCACTAGAATAAGCATCGTAGGATGGGTTGAGCACTTCGCGAAACCCATCAACCGCGGACCGAAGCCTATCATTTTGCGGCCCGTGGGGTTGATGGGTTTCGGTAAATCGCGTGAAGAACGCGATTTTCCTCTACCCATCCTACACCGCCGCCATTACCTCAAATCCGCGCTCAAGATCGGCAATCAAATCATCCACAGCTTCCAGTCCGATGTGAAAACGTATCATTGGGCCGTTCGGCGTCCGGCTGGTTACAGAGCGGCAGGTGTCGGTATCGAAGGGGATGACCAGGCTTTCATAGCCGCCCCAGGACGCGCCAATACCGAACAGCGACAATGAATCGATGAACGAATGCATGGCATTCTTCTGTGTCGGATTGAGAACGACGCTGAGGAGACCGCAGGCGCCCTTATAATCACGCTTCCAGATCGCATGATCCGGATGGCTCTCGAGAGCCGGATACAGCACGCGCGTCACTTCCGGTCGCGTTTCAAGCCAGCGCGCGACCCGAATTGCCGATGCATGGTGCTGGGCAAGGCGCACTCCGAGGGTGCGCAGCCCCCGCAGCCCCAGGAACATGTCGTCGGGCCCGACGCAGAGGCCCATCGTAAGAACCAGGTCGATGAGCGCCGGCCATGCTGTCTTGTTGGCCGAGACAGTCCCCAACATCACGTCGGAATGCCCACCGATATACTTGGTTCCGGACTGGATCGAGAGATCGACGCCTTTTTCCAGCGCGCGAAAGTAAAGCGGACTCGCCCAGGTATTGTCCATCAGGACAAGGGCGCCGTGGTTATGCGCTGCCGCAGCAATCGCGGGAACATCCTGCACTTCGAACGTCAATGATCCCGGCGACTCGACATAAACGGCGCGCGTACTAGGCTTGAACAGCGCCGATATACCGCCGCCGATATGCGGATCATAATAGGTTGTGGTAACGCCGTAGGCCTTAAGAACATCATCGCAAAACTTTCGCGTCGGCCAGTAGACCGCGTCCGTGACCAGGACATGGTCACCGCTCTTGAGGGCAGACATCAGTGCCACAGAAGCCGCCGTCAGGCCGGATGGCAACAGGGCGACTCCGGCACAATTGCTGCCCTCAACCGCCGCGACGGCGTTGGATAGAGCTTCGGACGTCGGAGTGCCGCGGCGACCATAATTGTAGCGACTGCGTTGCGCCAGATAGTCGTCGGCCGTGCGGTAGAGCAGGGTCGAGGCATGGTAGACAGGAGGATTGACGTAGCCATGATGGGCAAAAGGATCACGGCCCCCGGTTAGCAATTGGGTCGTGGTCTTGTGCGGGCGGCTGGCTCGGCCGCCATGGTCTTGTTCGGTCATTGATGAATCCAATAGGGCCTGTAAGATTGGGGCCTGTAAGATTGATCGCTGTGGTTTCTGCTCAAAAGTTGTGCAAGAATGGCCGTGGATGCCCCATTGGTGCAGATGCACCATTAACGTCGCCGATTGGCCGCACGGTCAACCCCTTGACCGAGCCGCTTGAAGTTCTGAGATGCACGAAATGCCGTGGGCGGCAAAGTGAATAGGGGCCTTCGTGTCGAAATCGTACCGGGTTTGGCAACAAAGGGCTTGACGGCAACTAGGTTGACGGCAACTTGTACACTCGGACATAGGAACTGATGTTCAACAAAGACAAAGGCTCGACCATGAAACGTGCGATATCGATGCTCGGGGCGGTGGTTGTTCTAGCTGCGATTGTCGGTCCTGCGTCCGCGCAGACCCTCAAAGCCGTGAAGGATCGTGGTTCGCTCGTCTGCGGGGTCAGCCAAGGGCTACCCGGATTTTCCAGTCCCGATGACAAGGGGGCATGGACCGGATTCGACGTCGACTTCTGCCGGGCGCTTGCTGCCGCAATCTTCAATGATCCGACCAAGGTCAAATATTCACCGCTTTCCGCGCGCGACCGCTTTGAACCATTGAAATCCGGACAGATCGATGTTCTGGCGCGTAACACGACGTGGATCTTGTCACGTGATGCCTTGTTCAACTTCGCGGGAGTGAATTTTTACGATGGCCAGGGCTTCATGGTGCGCAAGGGACTAAAGGTCAATTCTGCCCTTGAACTCAATGGTGCATCGGTGTGCACGCAGGCCGGCACCACGACCGAACTTAACCTCGCCGATTACTTCCGAGCCAATTCCATGCGCTATGAAGTGATCGCTTTCGGTACCGCCGATGAAATGGTCAAGGCCTACGAGGCCGGGCGTTGCGACGCCATGACGACCGACGTTTCGCAGCTCTATGCCGAAAAGCTCAAGCTGGCGAACGCCAACGACCACGTTATTCTTCCGGAAATTATTTCCAAAGAACCGTTGGGGCCCCTCGTTCGTCACGGCGACGACCAGTGGCTCGACGTTGTCAGGTGGACGCTTTTCGCGATGCTCAACGCGGAGGAACTTGGCATTTCGTCGAAGAATATCGATGACGCCGTCAAGTCCAACATTCCGGAAATCAAACGGCTCGTCGGGGTGGAAGGCAATTTTGGCGAGCAGATCGGCCTTACCAAGGATTGGGTCGTTCGCATCGTCAAGCATGTCGGCAATTATGGGGAGTCCTTCGAGCGTAATGTCGGGACGGGGTCGAAGCTCGGGATAAGCCGTGGCCTCAACCGGCTCTGGACCAAGGGCGGCATCCAATATGCGCCGCCGATCCGCTGACGGCGTGATTTCAGGGCCGCCACGGATTCCGTTTTATAACAATCCGAGAATTCGTGGCGTTCTCTATCAATTGATTCTCCTGGCCGCATTGATTTGGCTCGCCTATGAGTTCGTTATCAATGTCAGGGCTAATCTGGCAGCACAGGGCTTTTCGAGCGGATTTGGATTTCTAGGCAATACCGCCGGGTTTGGCGTCAGCCAATCGCTGATTGCCTATAGCGAATCCGACAGCTATGGCCGAGTGTTTGTCGTTGGCTTGCTCAATACGCTGCTTGTGTCCGCCATTGGCATCGTGTTTGCAACATTACTTGGGTTCGTCATCGGGTTGGCGCGGTTGTCGCAGAATTGGCTGGTCGCGCGATTGGCTGGCGGATACGTCGAGGTGATCCGCAATCTGCCGCTCTTGTTTCAGATCCTGTTCTGGTATCTGGCGGTACTCGGCACGCTGCCTCTTCCGCGCCAGAGCTTCTCGGTGTTTGGGCAGGTCTTCCTCAACAACCGCGGCGTCATCGTCCCGGCGCCTTTGTTCGGTGAGGGCGCGTCGTATGTGGGAGGGGCTTGTTTATTGGGAATCTTGGCAACAATTGCTCTCGCGCGCTGGGCACGCCACCGCCAGGATTTGACGGGAAAACAATTCCCGGTATTTGTAAGCGGCATCGGACTGATAATCGGAATACCGTTCCTGGTGCTGGCAACGCTCGGGTTCCCCATCAGCTTCGAGACGCCACAATTGCGTGGGTTCAATTTCGTCGGCGGCATCAGGCTTATTCCGGAATTCATTGCTTTGCTGATTGCGCTTTCCACCTATACGGCGGCCTACATTGCCGAAGTGGTTCGTGCCGGTGTCCAGTCGGTGCCACACGGACAAAGCGAGGCAGCGCTCGGCTTGGGATTCAAGCGCGGCCTGTTGTTGCGGCTCATCGTCGTGCCGCAAGCGTTGCGTGTCATGGTGCCGCTGTTGACCAATCAGTATCTCAACTTGACAAAGAATTCGACGCTTGGGGTTGCAATCGGATACCCGGATCTGTTCGGATTATTTGCCGGCACGACCCTCAATCAGACCCACCAGGCAATTGAAGTTATCGCCATCACCATGGCGGTCTATCTGGTGATTTCACTGGTCACGAGTTTCGTGATGAACTGGTACAATATGCGGCTACGCCTCGTCGAGCGTTGAGAGAACCATGACAGGACCAAAGGCCTTTGTCCGCCAGGAGTTGATTTCCGCGTTGCCTCCTCCGCTTATGGCGAGCGGCGTAGTGCTGTGGCTACGCCAGCGTCTGTTCTCAGGTGTCTTCAATTCTGTTTTGACGGTTGTCAGCGTTGCCCTTTTGGCTGCGTTGCTGTGGCCAACCATACGCTTCCTGCTGATCGATGCGGTCTGGTCAGGGTCGAGCCGGGAAGCTTGTGTGGGGCAGGCCGGGCCTGTCGGGGCATGCTGGCCATTCATCACCGCCAAGCTCACGCAATTTGCATATGGGATCTATCCGGAAACGGAACAGTGGCGCGTCGACCTGACGTATCTGATCGGCGTTGCCCTCCTGGTACCGCTCTTGGTTCCGCGCATCCCCTACAAGATTGCCAATGCGTTTCTTTTCTTCGCGGCCTATCCGGTTCTAGCGTACCTGCTGCTGGTCGGCGGATATGAGAATATCGGATTGCCGCACGTGGAGACGCGTCTTTGGGGCGGCCTCCTGGTCACGCTCGTGATTTCTTTCATGGGCATTATTGGTTCTTTGCCGCTTGGAATATTGCTTGCACTGGGGCGCCGTTCGGACCTGCCGATCGTGCGAATGTTGAGCGTCATATTCATCGAGTTCTGGCGCGGCGTTCCCCTGATTACGGTTCTGTTTTTCGCAACCTATATGTTGCCGTTCTTCTTGCCGGAGAGCTGGAAAATCGATCCATTGGCGCGTGTTCTCATTGGTGTAACTCTGTTTGCGGGCGCCTATATGGCTGAAGTCGTGCGCGGAGGGCTGGCGGCCATTCCGCGCGGCCAGTTCGAAGGGTCGACGGCCTTGGGGCTGGGCTATTGGCGGACGATGATTTTCGTCATTCTGCCGCAGGCCCTCAAACACGTCATTCCGGGTATCGTGAATTCGTTCATTGCATTGTTCAAGGATACGACGCTGGTACTGATCGTTTCGATTTTCGATCTTTTGGGCCAGCTTCGTGCCGGTTTCGCAGATCAGAATTGGATAACCCCGGCGACTTTGTTCACGGGTTTCGCATTTGCAGGCATCATTTATTTCGCCATATCATTCGCCATGTCGCGCTATGCGCTTTATACCGAACAACGACTGGCGGTGCCGCGGTGACGGCAGAATCCATGAACGAAAAACCATCGAGCAAGGCGGCGCCGGCCGGTGCGCGTGACATCCGTACCACCCGCAACGAGGTCGCGGTCGACATCGACACGGTCAACAAGTGGTACGGTCAGTTCCATGTCCTGCGCGATGTGAGTCTCAAGATCATGCGTGGCGAGCGCATCGTGATCTGCGGGCCATCCGGTAGCGGCAAGTCGACATTGATACGTTGCATCAATCGCATCGAGAACTGGCAACAGGGACGCATTATCGTCGACGGCACGGAATTGACCGACAATCTCAAAGCCATCGACGAAGTCCGTCGCGAAGTCGGCATGGTCTTCCAGCATTTCAACCTGTTTCCGCATCTCACCGTATTGCAGAATTGCACGCTGGCGCCGATCTGGGTGCGTCACAGCCCCAAACGCGATGCTGAGGCATTGGCGCGCCACTATCTCGAACGCGTTCGAATCCCCGAACAGGCGGACAAATATCCCGGGCAGCTTTCCGGAGGCCAGCAGCAGCGTGTCGCGATTGCGCGCGCACTCTGCATGGAACCGAAGATCATGCTCTTCGACGAGCCGACGTCGGCGCTTGATCCCGAGATGGTCAAGGAGGTGCTCGACACCATGGTGTCGCTGGCAAACGACGGCATGACCATGCTGGTGGTCAGTCACGAAATGGGT
>DATGVJ010000399.1:0-3588 GCA_035300505.1 Xanthobacteraceae bacterium | reverse complement strand
CCAAGGTATGAGTTCTTTGTCAGCAGTGAATGATTGTTCATGCCTTTGCATATCATCGTTCAATAGTCGAATGGTCAAGCGGGGGCTATATTTTCCGGCAACAGGTTCGAATCCTCGAACTTGATCCGCCGATACGCTTTTTTCGGCTTGAATGGACGACCCAGGTTGGCTCGCGATTGTTGCAGGCCGCGCGATGGAATAGGCCACCCTGCCGGTGTCGGACCCAGATGGCAAGGAGACTTAAGGTGAAGATGAGCCAGTTGATGACGAAGGTTTCTCTTGGCGTCGCGCTCGCGGGGGCACTCGCTGTGACGTTGCCGAGTACTTCGTATGCTTTCGGCGAGCATGAACACTACTACGACAGCGAGAACGAACCCGGGTCTGCGTGGTCCTATTACAAGGGCTATTTCACCAATGACAGCACGCAACCCGGCCAGGCAACCCGTCCGCAAGCCCAGGACCGCACGAACAGCCGGGCACCTCGCCGCAATGCGACGGAACCCAGCCAGGTGCCGAGCAAGCCTTCGTGCATGGTAAGCGCGTATGGCGCCTGCCAGTAAGCGTGGCAGTATCTGATTCGTAGTAAATAAACGTGTGCCCTTGCAACACGAATTTGGTAGAGCTTCGTACGCGTCGTAACCTGTAGCTTGTCGCAAAGTATCGTGTGCAAGCGGGGCGGACTTCGGTTCGCCCCTTTTTCGTTTCCGCGTCGCAGATTTGTTGAGAAACTCGGTCGATTAAAGTCATTGTCTTGCCGTCAGGTCGTGGCGATTCGCCGCACTGACACCAGCGATGCTGCGCGCCACCGCTTCGGCAACGCGAACGCCGTCCACGCCGGCGGATAGAATTCCACCTGCAAACCCGGCGCCTTCGCCGGCCGGATAAAGGCCTTTGGTGTTGAGGCTTTGGAAACCGTCGTCGCGAGCGATGCGGATGGGCGAGGAAGTGCGGGTTTCGACGCCTGTCATCACGGCATCGTCGAGCGCAAATCCCGTGATCTGGCGATCAAACGCCGGCAGCGCTTCGCGTATTGCCGTGACCGCAAATTCCGGCAGGCAGGCCGCAAGGTCGGTCGGCTGCACGCCTGGCTTATAGGACGGTATGACCCCACCGAGTGACGTCGATGCGGCACGTTTGAGAAAATCGACGACACGCTGGGCGGGTGCCGCATAGGTTTTTCCCCCAGCATCAAAGGCAAGTTCTTCGATCTGGCGCTGGAACGCAATTCCGGCGAGGGGAGCCCCTGGATAGTCCGCTGGTGAGATGCCGACCACGATACCTGCATTGGCGTTGCGCTCATTGCGGGAATATTGGCTCATGCCATTGGTGACGACACGTCCCGTTTCCGAAGTCGCCGCCACCACCGTGCCCCCCGGACACATGCAGAAACTGTAGACCGAACGGCCATTGCTGGCGTGGTGAATGAGCTTGTAGTCGGCTGCGCCCAGAAGCGGATGCCCGGCACGGCCGCCGTAGCGGCAGCGATCAATGATGGACTGTGGATGTTCGATGCGCACCCCGATGGAAAAAGGCTTGGCCTCAATCGCGACGCCGCGGTCCCAGAGCATCTGGAAAGTGTCGCGGGCGCTGTGGCCGATCGCAAGCACGACGTGATCGCTTTGCACATGCGTACCGTCGTGCAGCACAATGCCCTCGATCCGCCGCGCCCCATCCTGCTGCCTTCCAATTGCGAGATCGACGACCTTGCTTTGAAATCGATATTCGCCGCCCAGCTTCTCGATGGTCGCGCGAATTTCCTCCACGATGGTCACCAGCCGGAAAGTGCCGATGTGCGGCTTGGCGACATAAAGAATTTCGGATGGTGCGCCGGCCGCGACGAATTCGCTCAACACCTTGCGGCCGTAGTGATGCGGGTCCTTGATCTGGCTGTAAAGTTTGCCGTCGGAAAACGTGCCGGCGCCGCCTTCGCCAAATTGCACGTTCGATTCCGGGTTGAGAACCGATCGCCGCCACAGGCCCCAGGTATCCTTGGTGCGTTCGCGCACGACCTTGCCACGCTCCAGGATGATAGGGCGGAAACCCATCTGGGCCAAAGTCAGCGCAGCCAGGAGGCCACATGGTCCTGTGCCGATAATGATGGGGCGGCTCGATTGTTCGGGCGCACGCGCCACAAAGCGATAGCGCAGATCGGGTGTTCGCGAAATGTTGCGGTCCCGGGTCAGGCGTGCGAGCACGGCACCTTCGTTCCGGACATCGATATCGAGCGTGTAGGTCAGCGTAATGTTGCTTTTCTTGCGTGCATCGGTGGCGCGGCGAAAGACCGTGAAGTCGATCAGATCCTGCGCGGCGATCCGCAGGCGTTTGAGCACGGCCGCTTTGAGATCGCTCTGCGTATGGTCGAGCGGGAGCTTGAGTTCGGTCAGGCGCAGCATGGAAAGGGTCCGGCAGGGGGGCGGGCACCACGCGCGCCAACAGATCCTGCTTTCGCCGCCCTTTTACCACGCTAGTGCCGTGCGTCACCTGAATCGAAGGGATCGCACGCCCTTCGAATTCGTAGGGGCGGCCCTTGTGGTCGCCCGCGGCGTGTACTCATAAACGGGAGCGATGGGCATCGCTGCTGGGCCTACACAGCATGCCAAATATCGAGACGCGATGGCGTCACAAACTCTCGCTCGCATCAAAAAGGTGCGCGGGTCCGGTTACCCTCAGATTGCAGACGAAATGCTGCACCGCACAAGTCGGCAGCGATGGGCCAGGACCGGAAGTGAGCAGATGCAGCACTTTACAAAGCCGAGGCCCCGATTTTGGTTGCAAAATTTTCGTTCTGTGCGGCTTGCGTATAGCCCTATGGGCCCCAAACGGAGATATTCCTTGGACTAAGACTTGTCGCTCATGGGATTGCCGTAGCCAAAGCCGCCCTTCAATTGAAGCTGCCAGCCATCGCCGTTGTTGTTTTGCGTGAATATCCTGGCGTTCTGATGAATGGACGTTCCCGCGAGCGGCGGCTCAGCCGCATAAGGCTGCACGATCGTGCTCGGCTTCCATCCAGGTCAGGCGATACTTCAGTCCTGGGACCTTCCCTCGGTTGGACATCACGCGACGCGCCATCAAGACCATGGCGGAATGAAACTAATTCGATCTACTCCGAATCTTTAGGATTTGAGCCCTAGTACTTCGGTATGATTTATCAACCGCGTAGCTATGGACTAATCCGACTACTCACCCCACCGCGGGCGATAGCAACAGGAGACAATCATGCGCCCAATTATGATCGCAACCGCTGCCGTGGTCGCCTTGATGGCCGCCAGCAGCGCAGGCAACGCTCAGAATTCGTTCTTCAACAAACGGTTCTGCGCCAGTTCCGGAGGTAGCGAGGCTGGCCTAGCCGATTGCAGCTTCAATACGTTGGAGCAGTGCCGGGCAAGCATATATGGAAGCAAGTACTGCAGCGAAAATCAGTTCTGGAAGCAGGACACGACAAGGCCGCGCCGGCCAATCTAGGCGCTATCCCGGTGAAGTAACGCTCGGTTCCAAAGCTGATCCCGGGAAAACCTGGGATCATTTTGGTTTCACGGTCGGATCTAAGCAGGATTTCTCACATTCAATTCCGAGTTCGTCTGCTCTGGG
>DATGVJ010000398.1:0-5788 GCA_035300505.1 Xanthobacteraceae bacterium | reverse complement strand
GCAAGAAGGTGGCTTTGTTCGCCGTCCCTGGCGCTTTCACGGGCACCTGCCACAAAATGCATGTGCCGTCGGTCATTCTCCATGCGGATGCCATGAAGGCCAAGGGTGTGGATACGATCGCGGTGACGGCCGTCAACGACGTCTTCGTCATGGACGCCTGGAAGAAGGCCGCCGCCGCCGACAAGCTCGACTTCCTGGCGGATGGCAATGGCGATTTCGCCAAGGCAATCGATTTGACGTTCGATGGATCGGGCAACGGCCTCGGGACGCGCTCGAAGCGCTATTCCATGCTGGTTGAAGATGGCGTCGTGAAGAAGCTCAACATCGAAGAAGCGCCCGGCAAGGTCGAAGTGTCCGGCGGCGATACGCTGGTCAAGCAATTGTAATGTGCCGCGAACGACGTGGTCGCGCTCTGCGCGATCGCGTTGTTGCCCTTGCCATCTCAAAGAAGGCCCACCGCGCGGTGGGCCTTTTTTGCAAGGGTATTATCGATGCCATGCTATGAATTTCTCAGCCAAGGGAAAGTCTGCCATGAGCGATGCAATTCCCACCCTTGCATCTGGTCTCACACTGCGCGCGCTGACGACCCGCGCGTATCGCGTGCCAATGAACTTCGCGCTCGGCACGAGCGCCACCATGATCACGTCCGCTCCGCTTCTCCTCGTGGATGCACAGATGGAAGAGGGCGTGGTCGGGCACGCCTATGTTTTCTGTTTCGCAACGTCCGGCGCGAAAGCGATTGCGGCGCACATCGCCGAGGCCGGTGAACTCATTCGGGGGCGTTCGTGCAATCCTCAATCGGTTGCGACAATGCTATCCCGCCGGTTCGCGCTACTGGGCGTCACCGGACCAGTGCGCATGGCGCTGTCTGCTCTCGACATGGCGCTGTGGGATGCGGCGGCGATTGCGGTGGGTAGGCCGCTTGCCGATTTCCTCGGGGCCGACCGCCGTCCGATCCAGGCTTACGACAGCCGCGGGCTTGGCCTGATGGGGCCGGATGCGCTCGCCAATGAGGCGGAGGCATTGCTCAAGAGTGGATTGAAAGCCGTCAAGCTGCGGCTCGGCTATCCGACGCTGGCAGAAGATTTGCGCGCGCTTAAAACCGTGCGCGACCGTATCCCGAGCGATGTGCTCATCATGGCTGATTACAATCAGGCCCTGACCACCGCGGAAGCGGTCCGCCGCGGCCTTGCGCTCCAGGAAGAAGGGATCACCTGGCTCGAAGAGCCCATCCGCCACGACAACTATCGGGGAAATGCCGAGATCGCCCGCACGTTGAAGGTCCCGGTTCAGATAGGCGAAAATTTCAATGGCCCGGAAGCGATGATCGAATCCATCGCGGCCGGCGCCTGCGATTACGTGATGCCTGATGTGGGCCGTATCGGCGGCGTCACCGGATGGCTGCAGGCGGCAGGAATTGCGGCTGCACACGGCATCGAGATGTCATCGCATTTGCATCCTGAAACAAGTGTCCATCTGCTGGCGGCATCGCCGACCGCGCATTGGATCGAATACGTGGACTGGGCCGATGCAATTTTGCAAGAGCCGCTGCAGGTGAAGGACGGCGCCATCACGGCTCCCAACTGGCCCGGCACCGGCATCGCGTGGTCGGAAGAGAAACTGCGGAGGCTGGAGAGGATATAAAACACTCACCCCCGCGCCGCCTTCAGCGACCGTATCAGCTCGCGATGGATCGCCTCGTTGCCGGCGACGATGTCGCCGGTTTTGTGCGGTGCTTCCCCGCCGTCGAGATCGGTCGCAAAACCGCCCGCCTCGCGCACCAGCACAATGCCGGCGGCAACATCCCAAGGCGACAGGTTGCGCTCCCAATAGCCGTCGAAACGTCCGGCCGCGATCCAGGCCAGATCGAGCGCGGCCGCGCCGAAGCGGCGCAGGCCCGCGACTTTGTCCTGGACGACGGCCATTTCCTTCAAACCCAACGCCAGGTCGCCGCGTCCGTGATGCGGCATGCCGCAGGTGATCATGCAGTCCGCAAGCCTTCGGCGCGCCGCCACGCGCAATCGATGATCGTTGAGAAACGCTCCCTTGCCGCGCTCGGCGGTGAACAGGTCGTCGTTGGCAGGATTGTAGACAAGGCCGGCGATGACCGTACCTTCGCGTTCAAGCCCGATCGAAACCGCAAAGTGCGGAATGCCGTGCAAGAAGTTCGACGTCCCGTCGAGCGGATCGACGACCCAGGTGTGGGTCGTATCGGAACCCTCGCGGCGTCCTCCTTCCTCGCCGAGAAAGCCGTATCCCGGACGGGCTAGGCTGAGTTCTTCGTAGAGGATTTCCTCCGCGCGCTTGTCGGCGGCCGTGACGAAATTCGCAGGCCCCTTCAGCGACACCTGCAAGTGTTCGACCTCGCCGAAGTCGCGTTTGAGTGCGCGCCCGGCTTTGCGGGCGGCTTTGATCATGACATTGAGGAGGGCGGAATGAAGCATGGGCCACGTCTGCCCGTCGCAACCCGCTGCGTCAAGGGCGGTCGCGTCAGGTGCGCGGCTCCGTGGCGGCTTCGATCCAAGGCTTCGCTGCCTTTTCGGCGGCGGCGCGGATATCGCTCGTCTGCTTGCTCATGAAATCATCAAGGCGCGGATCCGTGGCGCCTCTTGCTCTGGAGACGAGGTGCCACTTGATGGCCTCGACCGCGTTCGGAGCGATGCCGCGGCCGGAAACGAGAATCTGGGCCAAGCGATTTTGCGCGACAGGACTGCCTTTGCGCGCCGCTTTTTTCAGGATCGCTGCGGCGGCCGCTTCGTCGCGGGTAACGCCTGTTCCGTTGAACAACGCGATCGCATATTCGACCTGCGCGTCGGTATAGTCTGCGGCCGCTGCGGCGCCGAGCCAGCGCGCGGCTTCGGAGTTATCCTTGCGGATGCCGCGGCCCTCTTTGTAAAGCGTCGCAATCGCATATTGCGCTTCCGGACTACCTGCCCGGGCGGCGGACAGGAACAGTTCTGCGGCGCGCGTAAAATCCTGCGGAAAAAGCTGCCCGGCGAGATACAGCAGTCCGAGATCGTAAGACGCTGCGATATGTCCGAGTTTGGCAGCCTGCGCCAGCAATTTCGCAGCTTCCTCGCGATTGGCGGGGCCACCGCGCCCGCCGATGCGAAACATGGCCAGCGCAAACATCGCTTCGCGGTCACCGCGCTCGGCTGCGATGCGATACCATTCAACGGCTTTTACGTCGTCTTGAATCACACCAAACCCATTGGCGTAGAGTTCACCCAAAAGCGTCATCGCCTTCACGTCGCCAATCTGGTCGACCCGGTCGGTCGCGAACGCGAAGGCGGTGAGGTAGTAGCCGCGCTGGAAGGCGCCATAGGCCATGTCGCCATCTTGGCCCGTGGATGGGGATGTTGTCTCCCAGGGATCTGCCTTGGGGGCCGCATTGGGGCGCGGGGCCGGTTTTGCTACGGCCGGCGGGCGCGCTTTGGACTTGGCTTGAAATTTCTGTGCCGGTGTGTCGCGCGGCGCCAACGGCGCAGGAGCCAGCGGCGCAGGAGCAGGCTCAAATCGTGTCGACGGCGGGGCGGGCGGTCCGGCCGGTTGGCCAATCGGAACATCCGGGATCAAGCCCGGTGGCACCGGCGGCGCCTGTGCGATGGCGAAGGAGGTGACTGCCGCTGCAAGGACTGTGGCAAGCACGGCGACGATCGCCGAGCATGCATTGCGGTTTCGACTCATGCGTCTGTTCCTACCAACGCAAGACGCGCAGCCGCATCGGTAATCGCCTCGACCGGCCCGCGGTTATCCAGGAATATCCAATCGCCGACGGCAATGAAATCGGCGCCTGCCTTGGCAATCGGTTCGATCTCCTCGGCGCTCCCCGCATATCCGATGCACGGGACCTCGAAGACCTCCGCCCACCAACCTACGCGTTCCAGGACGGCGTCGAAAGGGGGACGATGCCCGCTGGCATCCGTCTCCCCGAACATCACATAGTCGGCGCCAAATTCCGCTGCCGTCATGGCATCATGGCGCGTGGTGAGCGCACCGCACCCTGCAATACGGTCTGGCTTGAGCGTTGCCAGCGCGGCCCGGAATTCTTCCAGCCGGGAGAAATGGGCGCCGTCGGCGCCGACCTTCACGGCAATGTCGGGACGGCCTTCAAGCAAAAGTGCTGCGCCGCGGTCCTGGACGAGGGGCGCAAGCAGTTTGACCCGATTGATCAAGCTGCGGTCGTCAGTTTCGGGCACGCGCAGCAAGACGGCGGCCACATCGGCTGCGCCAAGCATCGCTGCGAGCGTCGAGGCCAATGGGTCCATCGGCGGCGCATCGCCAGCGAGCGGGACCGACAGATAGAGGCGCGGGGCAGGACGGTTCAACAATGTATTCCTCAGGCTCACGGATCAATTGCCCCCGTACTTTGGCAGTTTAGGGACTCTCACGTTGCACCGACTTTTACCAGAATGTGGGCCTGTGGCTATTTTGCTGTAATGGATTCCGGCCAATTTGATTCGTGCGCGCCATACCCGGCAACGCATGTCCGGCAACGCCGTCAGGTATGTCCAGGCGGCGTAGACGTGTTGGGATTCCGGGTATGCCACTGCCACAACTGAAAACCGGTAATCTTGATTACCTCGACCATCGGGCGATCGATTGGGTCCGTTTCGGCCATGTTGGGTTCATAACGTCACGTTTTACTATTAGTGATTGAACTAAATATTGAATACTATAATAAGATGTAGGACATGTCACCGAATTGCCTCGGTGGGGTCGGAAAGTGCACAGTCTATCATCGAGCGGCTTGAGCATCACATTCGGCGTCGAGCGCAGCCATGACCGTGATCGCAATGACAAGAGAGATCGGATCACGCGGATCCGAAGTGGCGGCTGGGGTGGCCGCGGCGTTGGGACTTGAGATCATTAATTCCGAAATTGTTGTTCCTCATGTGGCAGGAAGCCTGGGGGTGGATGAGAGCGCCGTCCAACGTTATCTGGACGGCCAAGCGTCTTTATTCGACCGTTGGCAGATCGATGCAAGAAATTTGTCGCGCTATACGCTGGACCAAATTCTCAATCTGGCTTTGAAAGACAATGTGTTGATCCGCGGCTGGGGCGCCGCTGCGCTATTTCAAGGTATCCGCGGCGTCATTTGCGTGCGGGTGTGCGCACCGATGGCGTTGCGTGTGCGCGTCATGATGGAACGACTAGGTGTCAATGATTCCGAAGCGATGCAGCACGAGATCGAGCGTTTTGATTCCGGCCATTCACGCGCGATTCGCGCTGCGTTCAACTTCGATTGGAACGATGCATTGCAGTACGACATTGTATTGAACTCTGCCCGGGTGGCGATTGACGACTCCGTCAAGGCCGTTTGCGATCTGGCACAGCATCAGCGAAATCGGGATGCCTCTGAAACAAAGGCAGCACTCGCCGAGAGGCTGCAGGAAACTATTGCCGGTGATCATCAATAGCATGGGGCCGGTAGTTGCTGGCTACTCCCTAACCCCCACTTTTCTTAGACCCTCTTCGAACCTGGCCAAGTCTTCCGGGCGGGCAAAACGAGCAACATCTCTGATGTTGGAAATGCGAATTTCTGGATCAAGCTCGCGCAATGGAATCAAAACCTCCTGCGCGCGATCCAGACGACCGGCGAGCGCATGGCTCGCTGCGGCGATGCGCAGTGTCTGAAGCCAACTCGGCTTCTCGCGCCACGCGCGTTCAGCCCACGAGGCAGCCTCGTCGTTTCGGCCTGCGCTGAAATGCGCGGCTGCTGTGCCGGTCTGCATCGAGAACATCAATGGATCGAGCGGACTGAGGCGCATCGCCTTGGCAAAGTGAG
>DATGVJ010000397.1:0-10066 GCA_035300505.1 Xanthobacteraceae bacterium | reverse complement strand
GGCGAAGTAGCGTGGTAGGCCGGCTCGTAGCCCGCATGAGCCAGATCGCGTTCTTCACGCGAGATGGCGACATGCGGGGCCGGCGATCCCGGATATCGCGCCCCTAAAGAAAGAAGGGGCGCTCATCCGGGCTACGATCCTTAATCTTAACCGAGGTAATCACACTCGGTACTTCTTCTCCATCGCATCGAACTCATCCTTGCCCACCAGGCGCTGGCGTTCGGAGAAATCGACTGCCAGCGCGTTGGCTGCGCCCACCTGACCGTCGCGGCGCAAGACGCCAAGGGCATGTTGCATGCCAAACAGCGACGCCTGCAGCGCGAGGTTGGCGTAGAGCACGCAAGCAAATCCCAGCTCCTTGAGTTTCTGGTTGGGCAATTCGGGCGTGCGGCCCCCCAGCACGATATTGACGATCTGCGGCCAGGGCAGCTTGCCGATGGCGGCGATCTGTTCGGGCGTTTTTGGCGCTTCGATGAAGGTCATGTCGGCGCCGGCTTCCCGGTACGCGTGCGCGCGGTCCATCGCGGCCTCGAAGCCGTCCGTTGCGATCGCATCGGTGCGCGCCACGATGATGAGGTCGCGGTCGGTGCGGGCATCGGCGGCGGCCTTCACCTTGGCCACCATCTCGGCCGATGGGATGACTTCCTTGCCGTCGAAATGCCCGCAACGTTTTGGAAAAACCTGATCCTCGATCTGGATCGCGTCGGCGCCGGCGCGTTCGAGGAGTTTGACAGTCCGGATCATGTTCATGGCATTGCCGAAGCCGGTATCGGCGTCGACCATGAGGGGGCCCGCAAATACGTCGCGGATGGCCGCGACGTGGTCGGCAAGTTCGCTTAAGGTCACCAAACCATTGTCGGGAATGCCGAGATACGTGTTGGCGATGCCGGCGCCGGTGATATAGGCGGCCGAAAAACCGAGGTCGGCCGCCACCCGCGCGGCCAGCGCATTGCTCACGCCCGGCAGGATGATGGCGGCGGCGGGCTTGAGCAGAACACGAAAATCGCGGCGGGTGGACGAAGAGGGCATAGGGACCTCGCTTTGTTGATGCCGGCTTATAGCCGCTGTTGCGTCCCGGGGTATAGATAACGAATAATGGCGAGACGAAAACGTGGAAGCAGGGGACCATGGCCGACATTCCAATGACCTTTGCATGCGGGCTCTATGACCGCGTGCTGGCCCTCTATACGGGCGATGCCAAGCCGCACGGGATCGATCTCAATTTTCTCGCCATCGACAATCCGCGCGAGATTTTCGATCGTATGGGCGGTGAGCACGAATTCGAAGCCTCCGAAATGTCGGCTTCCGATTTCATTCGCAGCCACCTGCAGGGCAACTGCCCCTTTGTCGCCCTCCCCGTCTTCATCTCGCGCGTTTTTCGCCATGGCCATATCGCGGTCGACAAACGAGTGATCAAGTCGCCGAAGGATCTCGCCGGCAAACGCATCGGCGTGCCGCAATATTCGATGACAGCCGCGATCTTCATCCGCGGCCTCTTGATGCACGACCACGACGTCGATCTCTCGGGCGTGACCTTCGTCGAGGGCGCGCTCAACGAAGCCAACCCCCACGGCAGTCCGACCCGGCGGCCCTTCGCCAAGCCGATAAGGATCGAGGCCAACAATAGCGGGCGCTCGTTGAGCGAACTGCTGGAAGCCGGAGAAATCCAGGC
This sequence comes from Xanthobacteraceae bacterium, assembly GCA_035300505.1. GTDB lineage: Bacteria > Pseudomonadota > Alphaproteobacteria > Rhizobiales > Xanthobacteraceae > VAZQ01. Next base: position 8,394 of record DATGVJ010000397.1, on the reverse strand, counting down.
GACGATCGGCACCGGCCTGCCCGACGCCGTCAAGCATGATCCGAACATCGGCCGTCTGTTTCCCGACTATCGGGTGCGGGAGAAGGACTATTTCAAACGCACACGCATCTTCCCGATCATGCATCTCATCGTGGTGCGGCGCGACATCTATGAACAGCATCCCTTCGTGGCGACGAGCCTTTTCAATGCGCTGTGCGACGCCAAGGCAATCGCAGCCAAGAAAATGCGATACCCCGGCACGCTCCGCTATATGCTGCCCTGGCTTGCCGCCGAGATCGAGAAAATGGACGAAGTTTTTGGGGCCGATGCATGGCCATACGGCGTCGATGTCAACCGGCCGACGCTGGAAGCGCTGATGCAATATATGGTCGAACAGGGATTGATCGCGCAGGCCGTGCCGATCGATTCATTGTTCGCACCGATCTACGGGCAGGAAGCCAAGCCGTGACTGCAGAAACCTCGTAGCCCGCATGGAGCCAAACGCGCGCACTTCGCGCGGTTTGGCGCAATGCGGGACAAACCTCGTAATGTTGCGAGAATCCCGGATGGAGTGCCAAATCGCGCAGAGCGATTTGGCACTCCATCCGGGCTACAATCATCAACACAACGCCAATGGGGCAACACGACGATGAAACTTGCAAGCTATGTCGCGAACGGACAAAACGCGTTCGGTGTCGTCAGCCATGATGGCGTGATCACGCTCAATGCCCGTCTTGGCGCTTCGAGCCTGCGCGACGCGCTGGCCAAAGACTTGCTGGGCAATATCCCCGCGGCCATCGCAGGCGCCAAGCCGGATCACCTCCTCAAGGACGTCACGTTCCTGCCCGTCATTCCAGACCCCGAGCTGATCACATGCGCGGGCATCAATTATCGATCGCACGCGAGCGAAACCGGACGCGACATACCCAAACAGCCGAGCATGTTCATCCGGCGCAGCAATACGCTGGTCGGGCACGAGGGCGTCATGATCCGCCCGAACGTGTCGCAACATTTCGATTTCGAAGGCGAGTTGACGGTGGTGATCGGCCGCGGCGGAAGGCACATTCCGGTCGAGCGCGCACTCGACCATGTCGCGGGCTATACCTGCTTCGTCGACGGAAGCGTGCGCGACTTTCAGAAATTTTCGGTAACCTCGGGCAAGAATTTTCCCGGCACCGGCCCGCTCGGGCCGTGGATGGTCACCACCGACGAAATTCCCGACCCAGCCAAGCTTACGCTCGTGACGAGGCTCAACGGCCAAGAAATGCAGCGCTCCGGCACTGATCTCTTGATCTATTCGATCCCACAGATCATTTCTTTCTGCTCCAATTTCACGCCGCTCTCACCCGGCGACATCATCGCCACCGGCACGCCGGAAGGCGTCGGTCATCGCCGCAACCCGCAGGTCTGGATGAAGCCCGGTGATGTGCTCGAAGTCGAGATCACCGGCATCGGAACATTGCGCAACCACATCGTGGATGAGAAGTGAGGCGCGTGACCACCGACGTACTGATTATCGGGAGGGACTCCGACACATTCGCTGCGCACCTGCGCCCCCTGTTTGCGAGGGCGCGGTTTCATTGCGGCCGCGATGCCGCCGAGGCGCTCGCGCACTGCGCGCCTTGCGAAATCCTGATCATCCGAACGGATGAGATTTTTGCCGGCCTCGTCGACGCCATGCCGAAGCTCAAGCTGATCCAGGCGCTCACCACCGGCACCGATCACATTACGGCGCTGCCGAACCTGCCGCCCAATATCGTGATCGCGGCCGCGCGGGGTTTTCATGGACCGCAGATGTCGGAACTGGCGTTCCTGTTCATGCTCGCCTTCGCGCGCAAATTTCCGGCTGTGCTCGAAAGTCAAAAGCAGAAGCGTTGGGATCGCCGCGAGCAGCGCCTGCTCGCCGGCAAGACCGCCGTCCTGCTCGGCGTCGGCGCCATCGCCGAAGAACTTGCCCGGCGCTGCCAGGTGTTCGGCATGCGGGTCCTGGGTGTCAGTGGCGGGCGAACATCGGCACCCGGCTTCGATGCCATTCATCCCCGCGAACAAATTTCGCAAGCCGCGGCGCTCGCCGACTTCCTCATCATCCTGGCACCCTACACACGTGAAAACCATCACCTCGTCGACGCCAAAGTGATCGACGCCATGCCGCCGCATAGCGTGCTCATCAATATCGCGCGCGGCGGCGTGCTCGATGAGGAAGCGCTCCGGCGCGCTCTCCTGGAGGGCCGCATCGCGGGCGCAGGCCTTGATGTCTTCCAGACCGAACCGCTGCCGCCGGCGAGCCCACTCTGGGATACGCCCAATGTTCTCATCACCTCGCACGTCGGCGGCGTGGCGGAGAACTATGCCGAACAGGTGATGCCGCTTCTGGTCGACAACCTGCGTGCCTTCATGGCAGGTGAGATCGACCGGATGAGCTACATCGTCAAAATCTAGACCGCAAGGAATCCATCATGGCTGCCATCGAACGCGTCGAAACCCCGATTTCCTTGGGTGAGTTGGAGCGGCGCTGGGCGTCCGTGCGCAAGGAAATGGAGGCACGGTCGATCGACGCGCTGATCATGCAGAACGCGAGCGACTGGCTGGGCGGCTATGTCAAATGGTTCACCGACGTGCCGGCCCACAACGACTACCCGCGCAACGTCATCTTCCACCGCGACGATCTGATGACCGTCGTCGAAATGGGTCACAAGGACCGCCGCGATCGGCTCGATGGCAAGGACCCGCTCAATCCCGGTGTCGGTGAGATGATTGCGAGCCCCTCGTTCTTCTCTGTTGTCTACACTCACGAATATGACGCAGCCCTCACCGCACAGGAACTCAAACGGCGCAACTACAAATGCGTCGGCTGGGTCGGCCGTGGCCGCCTGCAATATGATCTCGTGCGCGTGGTCGAGGAGCAAGTGTCCGATACCAAATTCATCGACGCGTCCGACCTGGTCGACGGCATCAAGGCGATCAAGAGCGATGAAGAGATTGCGCTCATCCGCCGTGCTGCCGCCATGCAGGATGCGCAATGGGCCAAGCTCATGAACAAGGTCAAGCCCGGCATGCGCGACAGCGAGATCACGGCGCTTGTCCTATACGAGGGCGAGCTGATTGGTAGCGAACAGGGCCTGTTTCGTTGCTCTTCTGCTCCGCTCGGCGAACCCGCGATCCTGCGCGGCCGGCATTACCAAGGCCGTGTCATGCGCCAGGGCGACTACATGACGCTGCTGATCGAGAACAACGGACCGGGTGGTTTCTATGCCGAGCTTGCGCGCACTTTTGTGTTCGGCAAGGCGAGCCAGGAATTGCGCGACGCCTTCGCGGTCGTCTGCGACGCGCAGAAATTCTCCGTGGCCAAGCTCAAGCCCGGCGCCTCATGCGCGGAGATCTATGCGGCACACAATGATTATATGCGCAGCCGCGGCGCCCCGCCGGAACTGCGGCTATATGGGCATAGCCAGGGTTACGACCTGGTCGAACGGCCGCTGTTGCGTTCGGACGAGCCGATGCGTCTTACCGCCAATATGAACATGGCGTGCCACCCGGGATTTTTCAGCAAGACCAATTTTTCCTTCATCTGCGACAATTTCCTCATAAAGGCCGATGGCACGGCCGAGCATCTGCACAAAGCCGAGCAGAAGATTTGGGAGTTGTGAGGGACAATTAAGAAATCCGAGCTCCGTAGGGTGGGCAAAGGCGCGCACGCAGTGAACCCAATGCAAACTCCAGACGTTCGTGAGCGCGCCGTGCCCACGCGTCTTTCGCTCGCCGATATCCACGAAGGCATCGAATTCGATTGAATCACCGTTTCTTCGCAGTGCGTTTCTTTATCACCTTCTTCTTTCCTGCCTTCGGACGTGGCGGCAGTTCGCCGGCCTTGGTGAGCCGCGTGACCCAGTATTCCCAGGCGCGGCCCATGGGGCGTTCGCGCAAGCTGTAGTCATGCGCCATGGCGGCCTCGCCTTTGCTCAGCGGCGTCACGGTGCCGAGCATGCGCGAACGTAGTAGCAGCTCGGCATTGCGATGCGAAAAGATCGAGCGGAACACCACTTCCTGCAAATTCTTTCCAACCACCGTCGCGCCATGGCGGCGCATCAGCACCATGGCGTGGGGCCCGAGCGTGCGTGCCAGCGAGGCTCCGTGCGCCGAGGTTGTGAGTACCATAGGGGTATCGCCGAACTCATCGGCGCTGTCCCAGAACGGCACCTTCGCCCCCATGGTGGCGCCGAGCCCCATGATAGGCACCAGTTCGACGCCGGTGACGCAGAACGGCAGCACCGCCACCGAATGATGATGACACACCGCGTTGACGTCCGGCCGCGCCTTGTAAATCTCACCGTGAATGACGCATTCCCCATAGGGCGGGATGTCGCTCGGAACGACCTTCTCGGAATCGAGCGTGAATTCCAGGATATCGGAGGGCTCGACCAGTTCAGGGCTGCGCGAGCGCGCGAGCAAATAATGGTTCGGATTGTCGGGGTGGCGCACGCTGATATGGCCAAAGCCGTCGAGCACGCCCTCATAGGCGACGATGCGGTTGGCAAGCGAAACAGTATAGCAGGCTTCGTCATAGGCTTTGGACATGAGGGTTCCTTTGGGAGTGCAGTCGAATGATGGGAGCGAATCGTAGCCCGGATGAAGCAGATGGCGCGTTCTTCACGCGCCATCGCGAAATCCGGGGAACGGCGTTTGTGGATCGGGTGTCCCCGCATTACGTTTTGGTGCGCAAAAAGCGCACCAAAACTCCATGCGGGCTACAAGAAACAATCACCGCGGCTTGTGCAGGATGTCGATCATTCCTTCGACATCCTTGGGCGTCATGGCCGAGGTGATGAATTTATATTGCAACGCGTCCCGCAGCGTCATGTCGAGTTCGCGAATTTCGCCGATCTGCAGCGCCTCTTTTGGAAAAAACTCATCGACGGCCTGCTTGGCGATATCGCGCGGCGCTTTCGAAAACTCCGCAAAGTAGTCGATGGCCTTCGGATTGACATAGGCCCACTCGATCGCCTTGTCGTAGACCTGCATCAGCCGCGTGATGGCGGCGCGCTTGGTCTTGAGGGATTCGACATTCGCGATGTTGACGCGGATGGTCTGGTTCTTGAGTTCGGTGGCCTCGCGCGCCCGCGCCACGATCGCGATTCGGTTCTCCTGGCGCTCACGCAGAGCGAATGGCGGCGCCGCCCAGCCGATATCGATCTGCCCGGTCATGACCTGCGTCAGCGTGCCGGGCAGCCCGCCGGTGCCGACGGGCCGCGCCTTCGAACCCGCCTGCTTGAGGAGCGAGAGCAGGACAAGGTTTGACGAAGAACCGGGCGCCGAGAACGCAATGGATTTGCCATCGGCTTCCTTGAGATTGCGGACCTTGCTGTCGGCCCGCACGTACCAGAACAGTTCGTTGGCGCCGGTCATCTGCGCCGAAATGACGCGGATGGGCGCGCCCTTCGTATAGGCGCCGATCGTTCCGAGCAGACCATTAGACATGGCGACGTCGACGCTCCCGCTGTTGATGATCTGGAGCGTCTGCCCGCCGCCTTCGGTATAGAAAAATTCAACGTCGAGGTCCGCCGCTTTGAGGAACTCTTCCTTTTCGGCAAACTCCAGGAACGAACTGTCCCAGAAGCCGCGTTGCGAAATGGCGACCTTGAGCTTGTCGGCCGCCTGGGCTGGATTTTGTGCCACACCCAGCGTGGCCGCAATCAAGGCCAGAATGCTCAAAACGCGCGTCAGCATGGGCTCCTCCTCGAATTAATTCCTTGGCGGGAGATTGCCGCAAGAGCGGTAGGGATCACAATAGGCATTGTGAGGCACCCTTCGTGAGGCCCCCCTTCATTGCCCCCCGGCGGCTTCCCCGATATATTCAATATAAGCTCCAGCGCCCCCCATTGCGGTGCGCTACGGCGGCGCTTTCCAGGGAGGGATCGATGATCAAGCGGTTGGGCATCCGGATATTGATGGCGGGCGCGGCCCTGGCGGCGCTTGCCATGACCCAAACCACGGCCTTGTCCCAGACGGTCAAAATCGGGCTGATCAACAGCTATTCGGGATTCCTGGCGCAAGCCGGCGACCAGATGGAGAAGGGCATCACCCTCTACATCAAGGAGCACACCAAGGATCTGCCGCCCGGCGTTCGGATCGAGATCGTCCGGCGTGACGACGCCACGGCACCCGAGGTCGGTCGGCGCGTCGCCCAGGAACTCATCACGCGCGACCGCGTCCAACTTCTGGTCGGCGTCGTCGGATCGCCGATCGCCGCCGCCATCGCGCCTTTGACCGCGGAGGCGAAAATCCCTCTGGTGATCACCAATGCGGCCGGCACCGGCATCCCGCGCATTTCGCCCTACGTGGCGCGCGTGTCCTTCACGCTATGGCAGCAGGCCTATCCGCTCGGCAAATGGGCTGCCAAGCAAAATTGGAAGACCGCCTTCACGGCAGTGAGTGATTTCATCCCCGGCCACGACGCCGAAGGCGCTTTCACCAAGGGCTGGACCGACGCCGGACTGCAGATGCTCGGCTCCGTCCGCTTCCCGACCACCAATCTCGATTTCGCGCCGTTCGTGCAGCGCGTGAAAGACGCCAAACCGGACGTCGCCTTCATCTGGCCGCCCGCCGGCAACCAGTCCACCGCGATGCTCAAGGCGGTCAAGGATCTCGGCCTGCGCGAGGCCGGCGTCAACGTGATCTCGACCCAAGACCTGGTCCCCGATGAGGAATTGCCCAACATGGGCGATGTTGCGCTCGGCCTGATCACGTCCGGCACCTATTCGAGCGCGGCGGACCGTCCCGCCAACAAAGCCTTCATCGCGGCCTGGGACAAGGAATATGCCGGCAAGGCTATTCCGGATTTCCTGTCGGCCCATGGCTGGGATGGGATGATGGCGATATTCGACCTCGTCAAGCAGACCAAGGGCAAATTCACGGGCGATGAGGCGATCAAGTTCTTCGCAAACTGGAAGACCGACAACAGTCCGCGCGGCCCCATTTCGATTGATCCCGCGACCCGCGACGTGATCCAGACCATCTACATGCGCCGCACCGAGATGCGGAACGGCAAGCTCGCCAATATCGAGTTCGACAGCATTCCAAACGTCAAGGACCCCTGGAAGGAACTCAATCCTCCGCGGTAACAGAAACGCCGTTCGATCAAATCGTGGATGGACGGGACAGTTCCGGATCAAGTCCGGGGACCCACATGGCTGTGGATAGGGCGGATCAAATCGGCCCGAATCCGCTATAGTGAACGCCAGCCGAACCACGCCGCGATAGCGGCTCACCCTTCCGGCAGCCACGACATGGACGTTTCCCTGGACAACTTTTTGTCCTCAGCGATCAGCATCGCCTTCCATGGCCTTGCTCAGGCAATGGTCCTTTACCTCATCTCGGTCGGGCTTTCGATCACGATGGGGTTGATGGGTTTCGTCAATCTCGCCCATGGGGCCTTCGCGATGGCCGGCGGCTATGCGATGACGACCCTGATGAACCGCTACGACGTTCCGTTTGTGTTTGCGGTGGCGGCGGCTGTCGCCGTCGGCGTGATCATCGGTCTCGTGTTGGAGCGGCTCCTCTATCGGCGCCTCTATGGCGGCGATGAGCTCGACCAGGTGCTGATGACGATCGGGCTGATCTTCGTGACTGTCGGCGCCGCCACTTACTTCTGGGGTCCGGTGGCGCAGCCGATGCGACCACCGGCGGCACTCAGCGGCCAGCTTGAATTCGCCTCCAGGCAGTTCCCTGTCTACCGGACATTCCTCATCTGTTGCGGCGCCGTGTTGGTCACTGCGCTGTGGCTCGGGCTCGAACGCACACGCTTTGGCGCGCAGGTGCGCGCCGCAGTCGACAACAATCGCATGGCACAGGCGATCGGCATCAACACATCACAACTGTTCGCCATCACGTTCACGCTCGGCAGCGGGTTGGCGGCGCTCGGTGGCGCGCTCGGGGCCGACCTCCTCGCCATCAAGACCGACTATGCGCTCGAAAATCTGGTCTACTTCCTGATTGTCGTCGCGGTGGGTGGCCTCGGCAGCATCCGCGGTCCATTCGTCGCGGCCGTACTTGTCGGCACGGCCGATACAGCGTTCAAATACACGGCGCCCGAATTCGGCGCTTTCTTCATCTATGCGCTGACCATGGTGCTCCTGCTCTGGCGGCCCAACGGCCTGTTCGGACGCGCATGATGGAAACACCAGCCAAGGAGACGCCATCAAAACCCGGCGATGTGCTTGACGCCTTCGCGCGACGGCATCGTTTTCGTGCGCTGGAGGTTCTTCCGTGGCTGGTTGCCGCCGCCTCGTATTTCATATTTCCTGATTATCTGGCGTTGGGTGCGCAAATCCTTGCCACGATCGTTTTTGCACTCTCGGTCGACTTGATCCTCGGCTATGCGGGCATCGTTACGCTCGGACACGCCGCGTTTTTCGGAGC
>DATGVJ010000396.1:0-14335 GCA_035300505.1 Xanthobacteraceae bacterium | reverse complement strand
CCCATCAACGACGCCGAAAGGGAGGTTGTCATGAAACGATGGCTAGCCGGACTATTCGTGGTCCTCAGCCCATCCGCATTCGCTCAGTCGACATCTGCACCGGAACTGCAGTTCGACTCCGTTCCCAATTTCATCAAGTTGCCGCCCGACATGCACCTCGGTGAGGCCTCGGGCGTGGCGGTCAATTCCAAGGGCAATGTCTATGTCTACTCGCGCGGCGGCAACGTTGCCAATGCGTTCGGGGCCACCGCCTCGCAGATCCTGGAGTTCGACCGTGACGGCGGTTTCATCCGCGAGGTCGGCAAGAACCTCTATGCCTGGGCCTTCGCCCACACGGTGCGCATCGACAAGGAGGACAATATCTGGGCGGTCGACAAGGGCTCCGACATGATCGTCAAGATGAGCCCCGCGGGTCGCGTCCAGATGGTGTGGGGCCGCAAGTCGGAAGCCTCCGACGCGGAAGCCCATGCGCATGAACGACCCAACCCGCCGGCGCCCCACGTCGACGGCCGCTTCCGCCAGCCGACCGACGTGGCCTGGGACAGTGCCGGCAACGCCTTCATCAGCGACGGCTACATCAATGCGCGCGTCGCCAAGGTGAGTAAGGACGGCGATTGGCTCAAGTCCTGGGGCAAGAAGGGCAAGGCTGACGGCGAGTTCGACACCCTGCACTCGATCGCCAGCGACAGCAACAACAACATCTATGTGGCCGACCGCAACAACCGCCGCGTCCAGGTGTTCGATAACGAGGGCACTTTCAAGTACAAGTTCTCGATCGACATCCCGCCGCCGCCTGATGCAAAGCCGGCCATCGGCAACATGCCGAACTTGACGAACTACCTCACGACCGGCGGCACACAGACCCCGGGCGCTCCCTGGGCAATCTGCATCACGCCCGGCCCCAATCCGGTGATGTACATCTCCGACGCCTTCCCGGGCCGCCTCTACAAGCTTTCGCTCGACGGCAAGGTGCTCGGCTGGATGGGCAAGTCCGGCAAGCAGCTTAAGCAGTTCGGCTGGATTCACCAGATCGCCTGCCCGAGCGAGAATGAAGTCTACGTCGCCGAAATCCTCAATTGGCGCGTGCAGAAGCTTCAAATCCGCAGCGACCAGCGCGCCGGGCGCTAGCCGCAATACCGATCAAGGCGTGACGCTCACGGATTGATGCGACACAGAACCGCAATGGCGCTCGCGACAGAAATGTTGCGGGCGTCGATTTTAACATCAGGCACTACGATGAACGCATTCGTCAGCTAGGGAAGACGTTATGAAAAAAATCGCCATCGCCGTATTGGCGGGCACCACCGTATTGTTCACCGGCGCCGCCTATGCCCAGGGCGTCGATTTTTCCAAGGTCGAGATCGGAACGATCGATCTCGGCAACAAGACCTACATGCTCACCGGCCAAGGCGGCAACATCACGGTCGCGGTCGGAACCGACGGCATCATCATGGTCGACGCTCAGTTCGCGCCGCTCCATGACAAGATCAAAGCCGCGATCACGAAAATTTCGCCGCTGCCGATCAAGTACGTAATCAACACGCATTATCATGGCGATCACGTCGAGGGGAACGACCAGTTCCAAAAGGAAGGCGCAGTCATCGTGGCGCACGATAATCTGCGTGTCCGCCTCGCGGCCGGCACCACCAACATGCTCAACGGCAACAAGACGCCGCCCGCACCGGCAGCCCGCATCCCGACCATGACCTATCAGGTCGGCGACATGAAGGTGCAAGTCGGCGGCCGCGTCGCGGAACTCAAGCACGTGATCAACGCCCACACCGACGGCGACACCTGGGTCTATTTCCCCGACGCCAATGTGCTCGCGCTTGGCGACACGTTCACACGGAACTATCCAAACATTGACTGGGGCAACGGCGGCAATATCGCCGGCATGGTGGCGGCCGCGGACCGCTATCTCAAGGCTGCCAACGACAATACCAAGATCGTGCCCGGCCATGGAGCGCTCGCCACCAAGGCCAACCTGCAGGAATTCCGCGACATGCTGGCAACGGTCCGCGACCGCCTGCAGAAATTGCTCGACGAAGGCAAGACCGAACAAGAGGTGCTCGCGCTCGATCCCTTGAAGGATCTCAACGCGAAATGGGCCGGCGCGGCCGGCCTCTCGACGGGACCTATCTTTTTGCGCAACGCATTCAACTCCTTGCGCAATCGCAATTGATCAACCGAGCATCAGTTGCCGGAGACGATCCCGGCGGCCGATGCGTTTTGCCTCGCTTGAGAACCGCGGGTGCCCGCTGGTCAAAGTGTGCTTGTGAGACCGTTTATGGTCTTTCGAGGCTACGTGCTCGCGCCGGCCTTCGGCGCGAGCATCCGGTCAAGTTGGGTTCGTTTTGGCCAAAAACGTTGGGGTCGTATTGCATGTGGCGCCTTAGCCGTGAAACGCAATGCGCTGTAGCACTTTTCGTTGCAATGAGAGACCATGGGGCAGGCTCCGAAGTTTGGAAATCAGTCGAAAAAAGAAAAAACGCCGAGCAGCCGGTGAGGGCCGCGGGCGCAACTCGACATAACCGTTTCGCCAATAAACGATCTGCAAAGCACACAGTCAAACAAAAAAACTGTGCAATCTTGTGCGATGTTGTGCGAAGCTCAGATTTTTTGCGAAACGCCTAGTTGCCCGCTTCAATCAAATTGAAGGGATGCAAGACCTCTGATTTCGTTGGGGCGGGTTTCAAACCCGCCCCTACAAAGAACCCCTTCATTTTGAATGACGCAGCACACTAGCATCATGGCGGCTGCTTATCGACTTGATTTGAGTTGGCAATTATCCAATCCAATGCCTCTTGTTGGGTCGCAAAGCCGTCAATACGCCGCTCGTGCCCCTCGTGATATCGTATGACAACATGCCAGCCCGTCCCGGCCTGATCTTGGAAGGGCAGAATTACCGGTTCTTCTTCATCGTTCGCCATATAGGGAACATACACTTCGCCCGTCTCGTTTTCCATCCCCAATCGCAGCCGAATTTCTGAAGGGTTACTCGACTGAAGGTCGCGACCACCTCTGTTGCAAAGGCTAAGCGTCAAGCTGATGTTCGACAGCATACCGTCCTCACTTGAACATATCCAGCTCCGCGCCCTCGCGGTTACGGCGGCGACACGATCAGAGGCATTGCCCGGCGTTTCAACCGTCGCGGAAACCGTGCCGGGATATGAGACCAGCGGCTGGTTTGGCATTGGGGCGCCGAAGTCTACGTCCATTGAGATTGTCAACAAGCTCAACCGCGAAATCAACGCGGGCCTCGCCAGTGCAACGATGCAGACCCGCCTCTCCGATCTGGGCGCGACTCCCCACATTGCCAGCCCCGCGCAATACGCAGCCTTTGTTGCTGCCGAGACCGAAAAATGGGCGAAGGCTGTCAAGTTCTCAGGCGCAAAGGTGGAATAGTCGCCGCCATGATCGCTCGGGGTCAAGCAGGAGAACGCGAAGTAACGACGTGATTGCATGTCCCGGGCGCGGCGTGCGCCCGGGACATGCAAGCGACTCAATTATTTCAGGCCCCTACATGTCCATGCATTGGGCGACTTCAATGGTGCCGCCCCTTGTGAGCAGCGGACAGCCCTTTGCCTTCTTGTGAGCATCTTCGAGGCTCGATGCCTCGATCAGGCTATAGCCGCTCGCCGGATTGGCGCCACCGCCGTCGGCGAGAGCGCCGTCCGGCTTGACGGTGCTCGATTTACCGACCGGATTGCCGCCATCGATCACCGCCGCCCCCAGGGACCCGAACCATGCCCCCCAGGCGTCCATCGTTTTCTTGACCTCGGCAGGGTCCGTGGGACGTTTTCCACCGTGGTAGACATAGAGATATTTAGCCATTGAACTTGCTCCTTGTTGGCACGCCAGCTGACGAGCCGGCGCGAGGCTGTCAAGTATCACCATAAACGGGCTTCAAGAATGGCAGGAATGCACCTGGAATTGGCCATCCGGCTGTGCATACTTCACAAAATGATAGTGACCGACCAGACAAACCATCGGGCTTTGCGGCAGGCGCTCGCGACCCTCACCAAGACCGGCGTCATTCCGCGCGCTGCGCCCATACTCGACCGCACCACGCAAAACCTGGAACGCACGCTACGCGATACAGTGCTGGCGGAAGTCCCGGCCTTCGCGGTCTCCGGCAATCCGGAAATATTGCCCGAACTCAATCAACATATCGGCGAACACGTCCGTGAAATCCGGCGCCTGTTTGGCGGCGACAATATCGGCGACTTCGAATTTGTCAGAACGCACGCCCAGCATCGCGCCGAGCAGCGGTTTCCACTCGAACTAACCTTGCATGCCTATCGATGCGGTCACAAAATTTTGTCCCATTGGATAAGGGACGCCGCCATCACCGCCAAGCGCAAGAATATCGAATTGACCTTATCGGCGGTCGCGGACTTTGCAATCGAGTACACGAACGCGGTCAGCACCATCGCGACGTCGGAATACGTTTCGCAAACGCGCATCCTCGCCGAAGCTGACAGCGACCGGCGCACCGAACTCATGAGCGTGCTTCTCAATGGCTATGACGAATCCGATGGTCGCGTTGCGCAACTGCTCAAGCGCGCCGGATACCTTGAGCAGCGCAAAAGCTATTGCGTCGTGGTGGCGCAGTCGACCAATCCTTCCGAGATGGAAAATGCCGCCCGCGCACAACGGATCGCGACCGCAATTTCAGCGGAGATCGCCGCCACCTCAATCCGCATACTCGCCGGGATCAGAAACAATCTCGTGACCGCGGTGCTTTCAGACACCCGCCGGCAATCAGGCTGGACAAGCCAGCAAACGAACCTGGCCGAACGCATTCGACCCATCCTCCTGGTCCTGGGGCCCGCCGTTCTTGTCGGCATCAGTTGCGATCATCCGTCGACGTCCTTTCTTCCCAAGGCCATGCATGAAGCCACCATGGCGCTGGAGTTTGCGAGCGTGACGAAACGCGTCGTGCAATTCTCCGATCTACCCGTTCGGAATCTGCTGTTGCATCGTGGTGGCGACGACGTCCGGGCGGCTGCGCCGAACTGGGTGGCCGCGCTCATCAATGCGGATGCGAAGGCTCACGGGACACTCGTTCAAACATTGCGAGCGGTGGCCGACGCGGACATGAATGTGCAAAAGGCCGCGCGAATCCTCGGCAAACATCCCAATACGATCTACACGCGAATCGAACGGATCAGGGAGTTGACCGGGCTCGACGGCCAGCGCTACCACGACTTGACCGAGTTGCTGCTCGCGGCCGATTGCCAACCTGTGCTGATGTGATTCGACGGCCTTGAAGCGAACTCGGTCTGACTCCCTCTCCCCTCCGGGGGCGGCAAAGCCGCCGAGAGGGTTGGGGTGAGGGGGGACCAGTGTACGACTGGGCAGATGCCTGACACTTTTGACCGGGCTGATTCCTGACAGTTTTCTAGCATGATTTGATTTGCCAGAGAGAGCGCAAACCGGATTCGTCCGACTCTGACAAGCAAGTGGACGAGCGAAGTTGGATACATCAGACTTGTATTGGGGTACGGGAGTCGAGCCCAGCCCATTGGGTCCCCCCTCACCCCAGCCCACTCGGCGGCTTTGCCGCCCCCGCTGGGGAGAGGGAGTCACACCGAGTGTGCCGACAGATCAGCGGCTCACATGGAGCAGGGACGGCCGCAACATTGAACGCTTCTCTCTAACCGATTGCCCCAGAACTCTTGAAGCTAACGCGTTTCGAATCGATTCACTTGATATTGCGCCGTCCTTACCGCCCCTTGCTGGCGAGTGCCGCCTTCTCGACCACGGCCTTGGGTGTGGCGTAAACTTGTTTGAGAAGAGCCGCGACTTCTTCGCCAGTGATTGGTTCGATGGCAATCCTCATTTTGGCAGCGTCGGCGCGCAATTCGGGATCGCGCATCGCGGCATCGAAGGCGCGGCGCATGAGATCGACGCGATCTGGCGTCATGCCGGGCGGGGCAAAGAACGGCCTTCCCATCTTGAGCGGTGCGGACCATAGCGACCAGATCTGACGTTCTTCTTGCGTTTTCGCCAAATCAAACACAGATGGAATGTTTGCAAGTTGGGGAACCCTGTCGAACCCGACCTGCACCAGGATACGAATCTTCTGGTCGCGCAACCAATCCGCATTGAGCGCCTGCAACGTGTCCCAGCTGATGCCGCAACGGCCATCGACCTCGCCACGCTCCATCGCGATATGGGTCTCAGTTACCGACTTATAGCCTTCGACCACCTTGATCTTTGTGCCGTGCAGAAAGTTGAGCACATTGGGGTAAATCGAATCGGTTGACGCCGGGCCGCTGCTGCCCACCACCATGCCACGCGTGCGCATGTCCTCGACCGATATGACCGGCGATGTGTGCCACACCATGCAGACGTTGGTCTCCTGGTTGGCATTGCCGAGCCATGCGATTTTTTCGACATCGAAATGAGCTTCAACGCCCATCAGGGGTTCGAAGGGAATGCCGCGCTGAATGGTTGCGATCGCGGTGCCGTCCTTGGGCGCGACGTTGCTCATGAAATTGATGAGCCGGCGTCCGCTCGCACCGGGCATGTTCTGCACCACGACGCCCGGTCGCCCCGGCAGGTGCTTTCCGAGATGCCGCCCGACCAGCCGCGCATAGGCATCGTACGGCCCGCCGGCACCGGAGCCGACGTAGATGTTGACCTCACGGCCTTTGAAGATGTCCTGGGCATGCGCGATCGAGACCGAGGCGGCAACGACCAGGATCGAAAGCGCGGCCTTCGTAGCCCGCATGGAGCAATCGGCGCGTCTTCTGACGCGCTGATTGCATAATGCGGGACGGTCATCGTGCATGGCAATGTCTCGGATTTGGCCTCAGCGCTTCCTCAAACCATGGTGCCGGTTCGTGAGGCTTGCCCCGGATTGCGCTCGATAAGCGCGCGAACGCGCTCATCGTACTTCATCCGGGCTACAGATACTTCACAACTTCAGAAGCTTCTTGGCGTTCTGGTAATACACCTTGTCCTTTTCCTCCGGGCTCAAGCCCAGCTTGTTGATGAGGTCGACGCCCTCACGCTTGAGCACGAACAAAGGCGGCGAGTCGGTGCCGAAGAGGAAATGATCGACGCCCACGGTGTCGATGGCGCAACGCGCGCCCGGCGCATGATAGCAGGTCGATTCCAGATACATCATCTTGAGATAGTGCAGCGGCTCGTGCTTGATCAGCATCGGTTCGTAGGAGCCGAGGAAGAAGGCCTCATCCTGCAAACGATAAGCGTAGTTCATCCGCCCGATCATCTCGCAGATGCCGCCGCCGAGATGCGTGCCCACAAGTTTGAGCTTTGGAAACTTCTCGAACACGCCGCGCACGATCAACCTTGAGATCGCGAGCGCGCCGTCCATCGGACGCCCGATGCTCGACGCCAGCCGGTAGTCGCGCATGCGCTCCTCGCCGAAGCCGACAGACGGCGGGTGGACGACGACCGGCACATCGAGTTCCTGAGCCAATTGGAAGAACGGCATCGCCTCGTCGTCGTCGGGATATTTGCCTTGCAGGCTCGACGTGATCCAGGCGCCCTTGAGGCCATCTTGTTTGATGGCGCGTTCGAACTCACGCAAGAATTCGTCGCCCCCATAAGGCACGGTCGAAGCCATCCCGACGATCGAACCATGGTATTTGTTCTGGCATTCGGCGTTGAATCGGTTCTGCCGCTTGCAGCGGTCGAGCTGCTGTTGGGCGTCCATGTCGCGCAAATTGTGCAGGGGGTTTGAAATCACCGTGATATCGATTCCGCCGATCTTGGCGGCTTCAAGCGCGTTCTCGATCGTGGTCGGCGAAGGCCGGTTCGCGGCTCCGATGTTCTTGTGGAATTTTGTGCCGGTGAACGCTGCCATGTCTTCGGGGGGAAGGACATGCACGTGGAAGTCGATGATCATGATTTTCTCTGGACTTGTGGGTGGGCATCATTGGCTGTCAGGTCAAGCGCACGGAACGCGTAGGATGGGTAGAGCGATAACGCGTTCTTCACGCGTTATCGCTCTACCCATCATTGAGCCCGTACGTCGGGTTGATGGGTTTCGTAAAAAAGCGCGTGAAGAACGCGCTTTTTTCCTCTACCCATCCTACAAAGCTCTCACGCCCTTATATCCAATCACCGCCCCGGCGTAATGATCGTCTTCTGGTAGAGGTCTTGCCATTTTTGCGCGTTATCAAGCATCAGACCTGAATCGATGAGCTGCAGCGGTCCTTTGGTAAAGGGCGAATCGACCTTGCGGCTTGGCGATACGAAGTCGCGGGCAGCAAGGATTGGCTGCGCCTCGCTGATGAGAAAATCGTAAAATAGCACGGCCGCGTGCGGATGCGGTGCGTCGCGCGCCACGCCGGCCGCAGTCGGCCGCGCAATCAGTGGGGAAATGATGAACCAGTCGAGCGGCGCGCCTTTTTTCTTGGCCTGCTCCGCCGTGAAGCCATAAACCGTGAGCGCGAGCGGCACCTCGCCGGCAGCGACGAGGTTGTTGAGCAGGGTATGCCCCTTGCGCACCGATATCCCATTGGTCGCCACGATGTCACGGAACAGTTTTAGGCCCTCCGTCTCGCCCAGCCCCATGACGACCTGGGCAAACCAATCGAAATCCTCCGCCTCGATGCCAAGCTTGCCTTTGAATTGCGGCTTGCGCAGGTCTCCATAGGACTTCGGCAAGGTCTCCTTGTTCACCAGATTGGTATTGAACGCCTGGACGAATGTATTGAGATAGACCGAGGCCCATTCCCGGTGCGACGGAATCGATTCCGGGATCAGGTCGGCGAGATACGGAGACTTGATGGCTGTGAGCAGCCGCTCGCGGTGCAGCGGTTCAACAGCCGAACTCGCGCCCGCCATCACGTCGACTTCATAGCGCCTCCCCTTGGCTTCATTGACGATACGCTGGAGGAAGCCTTCGGAGTCCGATCGCCAGACCTTCACCTTGACGCCGTATTTCTTGTCGAATGCCGCCGTCAGAACCGCAATGTCCTCCACAGGTATGGAGGAATACAACATCAACTCGCCTTCGCGCTTTGCTCCTTCGACCAGACGTTTCTCGCGGTCGGGTCCGTCATAGGCCGCGATATCCGCGAGACGGGGCGCCTGCGCCTTCACGGATAGCGTTGCGGCAACAACGGTTGCGGCAACTACGAGCGCAACCTCAATGGCAAGCCGCGCCAGGGACTTCGCAATGGCATTTAGCGACGGATGGCCGTTCATCGGCACCTCCCGGGATGACCTGGCGTAATGGTTGCCGGTGTTATGTTGTGCGGGCGTTATTGAGCCAAAATCGATCGAGAACAATCGAAATTTCTGCTCCTTTCGAAAAGTAGGCACCTGAACCCACAAAGGCAATGGGACCATTGATCCCGCCACTGATTGCGTTTCGAAATTGCCGACGTCGTAGGATGGGTAGAGGCAAAGCGCGCTCTTGACGCGCTTTGCCGAAACCCATCATTTCCGACCCGAGAGGCCGATGATGGGTTTCGCGAAGGCGCTCAACCCATCCTACGATTCTTAACCCAATGGCGATGCGCGCCATCCGGCGGGGTGCAGCACGGAAATGAAAATCGTCAAATTCGAAGAGTTCCATGTCGATTGCGGCTGGGAAATCTATGCCTTCCTCAAGGTCAGTACCGACGAGGGGATTACGGGATGGTCGGAGTTCTCAGGCCATCGGCGCCCCGGCATCGATGCCGCCATCCATGGCATGGGCCAGATGCTGATCGGGCAAGACCCGCGCGCCATCAACCGCATCGACGCGCTGACCCATTCCTTCACCCGTCCCGTCCCCGGCGGGCTCAACCAGAACGCCGCCGGCGCCATTCTCAACGCCTGCCTCGACATCAAGGGCAAGGCGCTCGGGGTGCCGGTTTATGAACTCCTTGGCGGCGCCGTGCGTGACCGCATCCCGGTCTACTGGTCGCGCTGCGGCGTGATCAGGGCCCGTTGTGCCGAATTTTTCGACGGCAAGGTCATCGATAAACCCGCCGTGCGTACGGTCGACGATCTCATCGGCGCCGCCCGCGAAGCCCGCGACAATGGCTACAAGGCCATCAAGACGAACCTCTTGGTGTTCGACCAGAACGGCGGCCGCCAATACACACCCGGGTCTTCGCGTGGCGAAGGCCACCCGGAACTCAATCTACCGGAGGACAAGCTCGATGCCCTCCTGGCGCAGCTCTCGGCGTTGCGCGAAGGCGCCGGCCCGGACGTTCGTATCGCTGTCGACGTCAATTTCAACTACAAGGCCGAAGGTTTTCGCCGCATCGCCAGGAAGGTCGAACCGTTCGACCTTATGTGGCTCGAAATGGATATGTGCGAGCCGAATGCGCTCGCTGCCATTCGGGCCTCCACGCGGACACCCATTGCATCGCTAGAAACCATCCTGGGTTGCCGCGCGCTAAGACCCTATCTCGACGCCCATTGCGCCGACGTCGCCATCGTGGATCCGCAATACAATGGCGTCCCGGAGGCGGTCCGCATGGCGGCGATGTGCGATACCTATGAGGTGAACGTGGCATCGCACTATTTCAGCGGGCCTCTTTCGGCAATCATCTGCGCACACTTTGCGGCCGTCATTCCGAACTTGCGGATATCGGAATACGACGTGGACGAGGTGCCCTGGAAACCAAAACTCCTGACCCATCCGCCCGTGATCGAGAACGGCCACTTCGTGGTTCCGACCGGCCCCGGCTGGGGCACGGACGTGAACGAAGACGAGTTGCGCGCGCATGCACCCAAGAAATAACATGCGGTGATGCGTAGGGGCGGCCCTTGTGGCCGCCCGGGGTTCAACAAACTCCGCACGTTGTATGGGTCGCGTTGCGGGCGGCCACAAGGGCCGCCCCTACGCAACGGGCACATCGTGCCTTAACCTAACGCCTATGAGGGACGCCCCTACAAACTCCGATGTCGTGTAGTTTGAGTATCTCGCTCTACGAGGGAACGGCTATCCATGATCATTGACTGGCACACCCATGTGCATGCGCCGCGCGAGCAGGCCGCCCCGTTCTGGGGCGGCAATTGTCCGGCCACGATCGACAATGTGCTGCGGCTGCACGACGAAGTCGGCCTCGACCTCAGCGTGATCTCGAATTCAGGCCACTACCTCAAGGCCTATGATCGCAAAGACGCGCTTCCCGCCATTCGCGAAGCGAACGACTACCTCGCCGAACTGCGCGACAAGCACAAAGACCGTGTGGTCGCGTTTGCGGTCGCGATCCCGGGGGGTGGTGACGATCATCTGCGCGAACTCGAACGCGCCGTGAAGCAGAACGACCTGCGTGCGGTTCTCATCAGTTCGAGCCATCGCCGCGCCTATCCGGACGACGACGACGCCCGGCCGTTCTTCAAGCTGGTGACTGAACTCGATATCCCGGTCTTCATGCATCCGCCCTCCGTGGGATTTGGCGAGGAACGCATGAAGGAATTCCGCCTCGCATCGAGTGTCGGGCGGCCTTTCGACTCGTGCCTAGCACTCGCCCGGCTGATCGTGCGCGGCATATTCGAGGAATTCCCCACGCTGAAATTCGTGGCGAGCCACCTAGGCGGCGGCATTTGCGAAATCATCGGACGGATGGACTATGCCTACGAGTTGCGCGACAACCCGTTGATCCTGGGTCCCTATGGACCGCCGGTCTACATCACGCGCAAACCAAGCGACTATTTGAAGATGGTCTATTTCGACACGGTGAGCTATCACGCGCCTGCGGTCGAATGCACCATCAAGACCGTCGGCGTCGACCGGCTGATTTTCGGCACCGATTCGCCGATGCTCATCGCGCTCAAGAAGCGCGGCCTCGACCTGATCGACCAACTCGGCCTCGATGCCGCCGACAAGCAGATGGTGCTGGGTGGGACGGCAAAGAAGTTGTTGAAACTGTAATCGTGTTCGTAGCCCGGATGGAGCAGAGGCGCGTCTCTTCGACGCGCATCGGCGAAATCCGGGGGCCAGGACGCACCACTGCTCCCGCATTGCGCGGCCGCGCATTAAGGATGCGCGGCAGCTCCATGGGGGCTACAAGAAACGAATGACCACATGAGGAAACACCGATGAAAGCCGCAGTCGTTGGCGCAAATGGCGCCGAAATCCGTGACCTGCCGATGCCGGAACCGGCGCCGCACCAAGTGCTGATCCGCGTCCGCGCCTCGAGCCTCAACCGGGCCGATGTCGGGGTTGCCGCCGGCCATCACCATGGCAAGGTCGGCGGCGTCGGGTCGCGCATCGGCCTTGAATGTTCCGGCGAAATCACCGCTGTCGGCAGCGCGGTCAAGACCTTCAAGGCCGGCGACCGCATCATGGGATCGGCGCCCGGCAGCTATGCCGAATACGTGGTTGCCGATGAGGGCCGCGTCCAGCGCATCCCGGCCAACAACATGACCTACGAACAGGCGTCCTGCCTGCCGGTGGCGCTGCAGACCCTGCACAACGCCATCGTCACCGCGGGGCGCTTCAAGCGCGGCGAGACGCTTCTGATCCAGGGCGCAAGTTCCGGCGTCGGATTGATGGGCCTGCAGATCGGCAAGTATCTGGGCGCTTCATTGGTGATGGGAACATCCACCAATGCGCCGCGTCGTGCAAAGCTGAAGGAATTCGGCTGCGATCTTGCAATCGATTCCAGCGTCCCCAACTGGTCGGAAGAGGTCAAGAAAGCAACCAACGGCAAGGGCGTCGACCTGATCGTCGACATGGTTTCGGCGCCGGTTGCCAACCAAAATCTTGAGGCTGCCGCCATCCTCGGCCGCATCGTCAACGTCGGCCGGCTCGGCGGCAACAAAGGCGAATTCAATTACGACCTGCATGCGATGAAACGCATCGACTATATCGGCGTCACCAACCGCACGCGCAGTGCGGAAGAACTCAATGAAGTGACGCGCCGCATGCGCGAGGATTTGTGGCCCGCCGTGGAGGCCGGAAAGTTGTCATTGCCGATCGACAAGACTTTTCCCCTAGAACAGGTGGCGGACGCGCTCGCCATGATGCGCGCCAACCAGCATTTCGGCAAGATCGTGCTCGTGGTATAGTGGCAATTCATCATCGTCTAGACGCGTGCAAGGGCACGCGCCTCCACGATGATGGTTGTTGGTTTATACGCTTGATGCAAATCGTCAATTGACGCGAGATCGACCCTATGGCCGTCAAATCGCTGATTCGGCGTATGGCTGGTGCCTGCGTGGCGATGATCATTGCGCAGATGTCGGCTCACTCGCAAACACCCCCGACCGATTCGGTCGCGAATTTCTACCGCGGCAAAACCATCAGCCTCTATGTCGGTTTTCCGCCGGGCGGCGGTTACGATCTCTATGCGCGCATGTTCGCACCGTATTTCTCGCGGCACATTCCGGGCAATCCATCGATCGTGCTCAAGACCATGCTGGGCGGCAGCGGCATCCGGGCCTCCGGCTACATGACAAGCGTTACGCCGCAGGACGGCACTTCCCTCGGGATATTTCTCGACTCGATGACGCTCGGCAAATTGCTGGGCGGACCAGGCGAGTTCGACCCGGTCAAGATGGTGTGGATCGGCCGCATCGTCTCGACCGCGACGGTGTCGGTCGTTTGGCACACATCGCCCGTACAGTCGGTCGAAGAAGCCAAGCACAAGGAACTTCTGATGGCCGGCACGGTGCCGTCCAACACGTCGAACTTCATCCCGGCAGCGCTCAATGACCTCATCGGCACCAAGATCAAGGTAATCCTCGGGTTCCGCGGCTCGCCCGATCAGGCGCTCGCCATGATGCGCGGCGAGGCACAATCCATTGGCGGAATGAGCTGGGAGGCCATCCAGGCCAACCACCAGGAATGGTTGACCGAAAAGAAAATCAAGATTCTCTATGCGCAAGGCGCACGCCGCATCAAGGAATTGCCGAACGAACCGGCGCTGCTCGACTTCGCCACCGACGACAGATCAAGGAATATTCTCAGCCTCCTCGGCAGCGGGCCTGACATCGGGCGCTCCATCGTGGCCGAACCCGGCATTCCGCCCGAGCGCGCCAGCGCCTTGCGCAAGGCTTTCATGGCCGCGACGGAAGATCCGGAATTCCTCGCTGAAATCAAAAAGCGCAACCTCAACGTCGAACCATTGAGCGGCGAAGAGGTCCAACGCATCGTTGCGGCATCGGCTGCGACACCGAAAGAACTCGTGGATCAGGCGAAACGGTATATCGGGCAATAGAGGGCGAATAGCGAATAGGGAGTAGCGAATAGAAAGTAAGGTGCGAATAGGGAGTGGCGAATTGCGAATAGAAAGAGGTCTTTCGATCGTAGTCTGCTACTTGCTACTTGCTACTTGCTACTTGCTACTTGCTACTTGCTACTTGCTACTTGCTACTTGCTACTTGCTACTTGCTACTTGCTACTTGC
>DATGVJ010000395.1:0-5513 GCA_035300505.1 Xanthobacteraceae bacterium | reverse complement strand
GGCCGTGCTCGGAGGCATCGGGACGCTGTGGGGGCCCGCACTGGGGGCGGCAATTCTCATTCCGCTCACCGAATTGACGCGCTCGTATTTCGGCGGTTCGGGGAAGGGTACCGATCTCATCATTTACGGCACACTCGTCATTGTGATCGCCCTGGTCCGACCGCAAGGCCTTGTCAGCCTGTTCTCGCGGCGACGGTTGCGGCGAGCGGTGCCTGAATGAAACCATTACTCGAGGTCCGCAACGTATCACGTCGTTTCAACTGCGTCGTCGCTAACGATGACATATCACTGAGCTGCCAACGTGGCGAGATCCTGGGTCTGATCGGGCCCAATGGCGCGGGAAAATCGACGCTGTTCAATCTGATTGCGGGGACGCTGCCGCCTTCGTCTGGTTTGATTTCGTTTGATGGGCAGGATGTGACGTCGCTTTCCGCGGCGCAACGCTGTGCCCGAGGCATTGCACGTACCTTTCAGGTCGTGCGTAGCTTCGAGTCGATGTCGGTCCTCGACAACGTCGTGGTCGGTGCTCTGGTGCGTACCGCCAAGATGCGCGAAGCCCATCGCAAGGCTCACGAAGTATTGGAATTTACGGACCTTGGCCATCGAACCGAGGCGCTTGCCAACGAACTGACGCCCTCGGAAAAGCGCCGGTTGGAGGTTGCGCGCGCGCTGGCAACCGCGCCCAGCCTTCTGTTGCTTGATGAGGTCATGACTGGGCTGACCCCCGCGGAAGCCCAAAAAGGTGTTGGTCTCGTTCGCAGGATTCGCGATAGCGGCATCACTGTTCTGATGGTCGAGCACGTCATGGAGATCGTCATGCCGCTTGTCGATCGCGTCATCGTGCTCGATCTAGGGCGCGTTCTGTTCGAGGGCAAACCGTCCGACGCCACGCGCGATGCCAACGTGATTGCAGCTTATCTCGGGGAGCGCCACCGTGCTCCAAGTGAATGACCTGACGACAGCCTATCAGGGGCTCGTGGCCGTCTCGGGCCTATCGATGGAGGTCGGCCGTGGCGAGATCGTGTGTGTCGCGGGCGCCAACGGTGCCGGCAAGTCGACGCTGCTCAAATCGATCGCCGGCCTGGAACGGCCGCGGTCCGGAACCATCGTTTTCGACGGAGCGCCGATCCACGGGCTTGCGGCACATCTCATCACGGCGCAGGGAATTGCTTTCGTACCCGAGAATCGGCGGCTGTTTCCGCGATTGTCAGTCCGAGACAATTTGCGGCTGGGGAGCTACCTGTTCCGCAAGGCGGCCGATCGCGAGGCGCCGCTGGATCGCGTCTTCCAATTGTTTCCGCGACTTGCCGAAAGGCTCGATCAACGCGCCGAAACATTGTCCGGCGGTGAGCAGCAGATGCTCGCGATCGGTCGGTCCTTGATGACGCGGCCCTGCCTGTTGATGCTCGACGAGCCGTCCCAGGGGATTATGCCAAAGCTCGTCGATGAGATTTTCCGCGCGGTGCTCGAGATTCGCAGGAGCGGCACGACCGTGCTGCTGGTCGAGCAACGCCTGACCGAGTGCCTGGAAATCGCCGATCGCGCCTATATTCTGCAGACCGGCCGCGTCGTGTTGGCAGGTGCCGCCGCCGACATCGCCCGCAACGCCGACGTGCGGCGCCTCTATCTGGGGCTTTGACTGGGACACTTGAGAACGCCTCGCCATACTTGATTGCGGGCTCGAATTCCAATACGCGGAACAATTAACAATAACGTCCTTAACGAGAGACAAGGTACCGCCATGAATGCTCCGATTGAGGCTGTTCGCAAGGGAGAAGCGGAACGGTTGCGCATTCGTGCTGGCAACTTTACGGGCCCGACCACGGGGTTGGCACCTGGAAATGTCCAAGCAAACCTGGTCATCTTACCCGAAGTATTGGCACACGACTTCCTGAGATTTGCGCACGCAAATCCGAAGCCATGCCCCATTCTTGCAGTCTCAGAAAAGGGAGAGCCGCACTTCCGAACTTTGGGCACCAATTTGGATATCCGCACTGATGTACCAAGATACCGCGTGTGGAGGGACGGAGAGCTAGTTGAAGAACCAACCGACATTCGCCACGTCTGGAGGGCTGATCTGGTCAGCTTCGCGATCGGCTGTTCATTTTCCTTCGAACAAGCACTGATTGAGGACGGCATCGAAATTCGCCATATCACTCTCGGATTGAACGTCCCGATGTATCGGACAAATCGACCCTGCGCCGGTACGGGTGTGTTCAATGGGCCACTGGTTGTTTCGATGAGACCGCTCAAACCTGCCGATGCGATCCGTGCAATACAAGTCACCTCGCGATTTCCGTCGGTTCATGGTGCGCCAGTCCACATCGGCCTGCCAGAAGTCATCGGTATCAAAGATCTCAGCCGACCAGATTACGGTGATGCTGTACAGATTCACACAGATGAGTTGCCCGTATTTTGGGCCTGCGGCGTCACACCTCAAGCGGTAATTGCGCAGGCGAAGCCGAGTTTCTGTATCACACACGCGCCTGGTAGCATGCTGATCACTGACTTGCGAAACACGCAATTAACAATTCTATAGATCCTCAAGGCGTTGGCTTGGTCCGCAATATTCGCGACATCGGCGTCACGATTCTCATCGTCGAGCACTTCATGGAGATCGTCATGCCGCTTGCTGATCGCGCTACCGTGCTCGATCTAGGCCACGTTCTGTTCGATGGCAACTGTCCGACGCTGCGCGTGACGCTATCGTGATTGCAGCCTAGGCGGCCGAAGACGGCGTCGTTGCCTATGCGGGCAATGAACTCAAAGGCTACGGCAATCTTCTTCTCGTGCGCCATTCGAACGGCTATGTCACCGCCTATGCGCATTCCAAGGAATTGATGGTCAAGCGCGGCGAAGAGGTCAAGCGTGGTCAGGTCATCGCCAAGTCCGGCCAGACCGGCAATGTCGACGCGCCCCAGCTTCACTTCGAAGTCCGCAAAGGCCAGGCACCGCTCAACCCGATCCCGATGTTGACCGGGGGGTAACGGGGGCGCCGTAGCGCTTGTGGAGGCGCGGCGCGCGCAATACCGCAAATGCGTGACACTTTCGGTAGGGTCTCTCACGAGCGCCGTGCGTTGCAAGTGATCAGCAACGCTTGTAGATTTTGCCGATGTCCCAATTTGGTAAGATTCTTGGTGATTACTTTTTTTGCGGCATAGGCGGCAGCGGCATGACGCCTCTCGCCTTGATCATCCAAGCGAGCGGCAGTCGGGTCGAGGGCTCCGATCGGGCGCTTGACCAGGGGCGCAATTTCGCAAGATTTGATTTTCTGCGCGCGCGCGGAGTCCTGCTTCATGCGCAGGATGGCAGCGGCATCAGGCGCGCCGGGCAGCTCCTGGTCACCTCCACTGCCGTTGAGGAGACGGTCCCCGACGTGCAGGCCGCGCGTCGTATAGGCGCAGCCATCACCACGCGCGCTGCTCTTCTGGCGCTGCTCTTCAACCGTGCCGCTTTGCGGATCGGTGTCGCGGGCACGAGCGGCAAGTCCACCACGGTTGGCATGATCGGGTGGATTCTGCACTGCGCTGGAAGAAGCCCGACGATCATGAACGGCGCGGATATGAAGAACTTCATCGACGAAGGTTCACCTTTTGCCAGCGCCAGGGTTGGGGAGAGCGACATCTTCGTGAGTGAAGTGGACGAGAGCGACGGCTCGATTGCATTCTTCGAGCCCTCCATAGCCGTCGTGAACAACATCTCTCTGGATCACAAAACGTTGGATGAACTGCGCAGCCTTTTCACCGGATTCAGCGCCAAGGCGCAAACGGTAGTGCTCAATCTCGACAACGACGAAACCGCGGCACTGGCGGCCGACCTCAAGCCGGGACAGGCGGTCACCTACAGCCTCCGAAACGCGCAAGCCGATCTTCTTGCCTTCGGACCGGTGCAGTCGCCGGCCGGAATAGCGTTCCAGGTAAAGGTGCGCAATACCGGCGAGACCGTTGCGGTGGAATTGAAAGTTCCAGGGCTGCACAATGTCGCCAACGCACTTGCCGCCCTGAGCGTCGCCAAAGCGTGCGGCGTTACGCTTAAGGAGGCCGCGGCCCATCTGGGCACCTTCAGCGGCATCCGTCGACGACTGGAAGTCGTGGGAACAGCGAACGGGATCACCGTGATCGACGACTTTGCCCACAACCCCGATAAGATATCGGCCACGTTGGAGACAATGCACGCGTTTCCCGGCCGCCTGCTGCTGATGTTTCAGCCGCACGGCTTCGGTCCGCTTCGTCTCATGAGGAGAGAGTTGGTGGACTGCTTTGGGAGCGGGATGCGCAAGGAGGACATCCTGTTGATGCCCGAGCCAGTCTATTTCGGCGGCACGGTCAACCGCAGCGTCAGAACCTGCCACATCGTTTCTGATATCCTACGGCGTGGCCGAAGTGCTTTTGCATTTCCAGACCGCAGCGGTTGTGGCGACGGCCTGGAAGATTTGGCCCGCCCTGGCGATCGCATCGTGATCATGGGCGCGCGCGACGATTCGCTTACGCAATTCGCAGTCGAACTCCTTCGACGGCTTGTTTAGGATTGCGGGTCGCGGCGAACTCGGTGCGCTCCCTCTCCCCGCTCTTCCGGCGCCTTAGCCGGCGTGCGGGGAGAGGGTCGGGGTGAGGGGCAGCCACGGGTATAATCCGGGGCGGTAAGCGCAGCCGCCGACCCCATCCCGCAAAGGCCGGAGAGGCAACGCACGCGCATCAATCAGAAAAACGCCAGCGTCCGGATCTCGATGCTTTCGCGCGGCCTGGCATTGGGCGGCGAGGTAGGATCCTCGAACGCAGTGTGGGCGGTCCAGCGCGCGCGGCCGTCCTTGAGCGAATCAAAGACCTTGAACACCAGCGCTTCCTCGCGCCGCATGCGCGGGAAGTAGTACCAGCGGTGATTGGGATTGTACTTCGCGGCATAGGTCTGGCCGATCCGATCCGGATAGCGGCGTTCGGAAATCACGAAATCCTCGAACGCGACGCTGCGGGCATCGCAGATCGCCAGCGGAAACGTCTCAACCGGATGCCGGATCGGCCGCCATACCTGGATGATGGCGAAGCGGCGGCGAAGAAGATCGTCAGCCTCGTTGGGCAACAGATCGCGCACGCGCTGCGGTCCCGACCATTCCGTATAATCGTTGTGAGCGCGGCGCACGACCTCGCGGATCTTGCGGGCCTCGCGCTCGTCGTCGGCGGCGGTGCGCAAGGTGTGGTCGAACACGACCACGCGCGAAGCCCCGCTCTCGGCTTTCACCAGCGCTTCCACCTCCGGGTAGTAGACTCGTGCAATCTCCTTCTCATCGAAGAAATCTGCCACCTTCGTATCGTGACGGACGAACCGGAAGCCGTCGCGCCCAAGCTCGAAACGCGGCGCCTGCTGCCGGCCGTCGTGGATTTCCACCGGCCACGGGTCGAGCGCACCGCCGTTGCGCACATCGGTGCCGCCCGGACCAGCCGTAACGGTGAAAATCTTCTCGCCGTTGTCGACAATGTAGTTGATCGTCGCCGTTATTGCCTTGGCGGCAGCATCTT
>DATGVJ010000394.1:0-15120 GCA_035300505.1 Xanthobacteraceae bacterium | reverse complement strand
CATTTCGGTCGGCATCTTGAGGAAGCGGTTGGTGAGCGCTTCGAGATGCGGCCGCGCTTCGCGCATCGCCTTCTCGTCGGTATCCGCGACGTAAATCGTGTTCGACCAGGCGAGCTGATCGGGCGACGCCTGGTAGCCGGCTTTCTCCGCTTCATCGCGATACGCTTGAAAGAAGCGCGCCACCACGCCAATCGGGGACAGTGTCTGCGCATAGGTGTAGCGCATCGTCGCGGCCCACTTGATGGTGCTCGATGAACCTTGCGAGGGCACCCACACCGGTGGATGCGGTTGCTGATAGGGCCGCGGCCACGGGTTCACGTAATTGAAATGGTAGTGCTTGCCTTCGAACGCGAAGGGCCCTGGCTCGGTCCAGGCCCTCATAATGAGGTCATGCGCCTCGGCGAAGCGGTCCTGCGACAAAGTCGGATTGATTCCCATGGCGTGATATTCCGCGCCGATGCCGCGCACGAAGCCGGCGATGAAGCGACCGCGTGTGAGGTTGTCGAGCATGGCGTATTCTTCCGCCACCATCAGGGGATTGTTGAGGAGCGGCAGCGCGCGGCCAAGGATCGCGAGCTTTGCCTTCTTGACGCTGCGCGCGAGCGCGCCCGCCAGCACGCCCGGGATCGGCATCATGCCATAGGCGGTCTGATGGTGCTCGTTGAGGCACACGCCGTCGAAGCCGAGCCGGTCGGCATATTCCATCTGGTCGAGATATTCGTGATAGAGTTCCGCGCCTTTCTGCGGGTCGTAGTGACGATTTGAATAAGTCACCCAGGCCGATCCATTGCGTTCGATCGCATCGAGATCGGCGTGGCGATAGGGCATCAGATGAAAATTGAAGAACTTCATGTTGCGGCCCTCACGCGATGAATGAAGCCCGTCAGTTCGCGCACGAACGCTTCGGGCTTCTCAATGTTAGGCACGTGCCCGCATTCCGGAATGATCACCGCCTCCGAACCCGGAATGAGCTTATGGTACGCATACGCATATTCAAATGGAAACAGCCGGTCATTGGCACCCCAGATCAGCAGCGTCGGCACGTTGATCCGGTGCAGCCATTTGCCCAAGTGCGGATCATAGCCGCGCGGCTGCCAGACGAGTTTTGCGGTCGTGACCCGGTTCTTCATGGCCACGTCTTCTGTTTCGGGCGTCAACAGACGCGCCACCATGTCGTCGGCGAGCTTGGGGTCGTGGAAGAAGTCGCGGATCCTTTGCTCGTCGGTGCGCAGAAACGGATCAATCTGGGCAACGCCCTTGACGTGAATGCCGGCTGCGCCCACGAGCGTGAGCGAAGCGAGCCGCGCCGTATCGCGGACCGCAAGCTCGGCCGCCACCCAACCGCCGAGAGAGAGCCCGACGAGATGGACTCCCGTGAGATCGAGCGCATCGAGAAAGTCGAGGTAGAAATAGGCGAGGTCGTGAATATTATCGAGCCAGTCGGGCGTGTCGGAGGCGCCGAAGCCCGGGTGCTCGGGAACGATCACTTCAAACTTTTCCGCGAGCGCCGCCATGAACGGCAGCCAGGTGCCGGCACCGCTTGCACCGTGCAGCACGACGAGTGGCGGTCCGCTGCCACCGCGCATCAGGCCGATGGTGCAGCCGTTGACGGTGAACGTTGAAGTCGAATGGTCTGCCATTGTGTCGGGGTGCCTGACCTGGGGAGCTGTCCCGGCACAATAGCACGACTCTCGATGAAGGCTTCCGGCGCTCCATTGATGGGCGGCACGAGAATGCAAATATTTCAAACGCGAGTTCTCGCGAGCAACGCTTCAATCTCCCGCGGTGCTGGTTTGCCAGTCGCGGTGATGCAGTGCAAGTGTGCCGCTGCCGCTGGTGAACGCACGATGGTCGGGCACCGGCAGCAGCATATGGTTCCGGGCATTCGCGACGGTTGCGGGGTATGGTAGTTTGATGTCGATAAATTCGCGGACAAGAGACGAGTTTCACGGCGGCGCCGCTGCACCGCTGACAACGACCCGGAGGGCGCCATGAGCGATGAGGCCGATCATACGAGACGCTGGTTGATCAATGCGGGCGGTGCTGCGATGTTG
Organism: Xanthobacteraceae bacterium; assembly: GCA_035300505.1. Classification (GTDB taxonomy): domain Bacteria; phylum Pseudomonadota; class Alphaproteobacteria; order Rhizobiales; family Xanthobacteraceae; genus VAZQ01. The sequence continues at coordinate 13,066 of DATGVJ010000394.1, read as the reverse complement.
TCGGGTGCAATGCCGATTGCGAACTCGATGGCGGAAACCGCTGGTGCTGCGGTCTCGGGCGCGCCAGCCGGGCGTGCGGGGAGGGGCGAGGATTCAATCTCTCCTGCCGCCATCGTGCTTGGCAATTATGTGGCGAACACGCTCGATCGCGAATTGCCAGCCGAAGTGATCGCCAGGATCAAGCTGCATGTGCTCGACACTTTGGCCGCGATGGTGTCGGGCTCGCGTCTTAAACCCGGAGACCTTGCCGCGCGTTATGTGGATAGTCTTGGCGGCAAGCCGCAGGCCATGGTAATCGGCACCAATATTGTGACGTCGGCCGTCCACGCGGCGCTCGCCAATGCGATGTCGGCGCATGCCGACGAAACCGACGACACGCATCCAATCGGGCCGATTCATCTTGGCTGCGCGGCCGTATCGGCAGGGCTCGCGACGGGCGAACTCGCCGACCGGTCGGGGCGGGACCTATTGCGCGCCGTGACGCTCGCCTATGACATTGGCGCGCGCATGATCGACGCGCTCGGGATTGGCCAGGGGTCGCGGCGGTTCAGCCCGTCGGTGCTGGGCTCGACCTTCACGGCGGTTGCGGCTGCTGCCGCGATGATGCGGCTCGACCAGCGGCAGGTGCGTCATGCCTTCTCCTACGCGTCGCAACAGGCCTCCGGCATCGGGTTCTGGACGCGCGATCATGAACATGTCGAGAAGGCGTTCGATTTCGGTGGCATGGGCGCGCGCAACGGCGTGATGGCGGCCACCATGGTGGCGATGGGATTTTCAGGCGTCGACGATCCGTTCAGCGGCCGCGAAAATATCTACACCGCACTGTCCGACAATCCGGCGCCGGAAAAACTCATCGCCGAACTCGGGACGCGCTTTGACGTGTTTGGGACGACACTCAAGAAATGGAGCGTGGGATCGCCCTTGCAGTCGGTACTCGATTCCGTCTTCGCGCTGCTCGCAGATCCGGCTGTGCGCGCCGACAACATCCGGCATATCAGGGTCGACGTGCCGACCGTTAGCCTGCGTATCGTCGATAACAGCACCGTGTCGGATCTTTCGTTGCAGCACTTGGTCGCGATGATGATCCTCGACCGTGGCGCCACCTTTGCCAGCATTCACGACCATGCGCGCATGAGCGACCCGAAGGTGCTGGCCATTCGCAAGTTGGTTGAATTGGTTGGGAGCGAGGAACTGGACAAGGCCGTGCCGGTACGCCAGGCCATCGTGCGCATCGAGACTCTGGATGGACGTGTGCTCAATCATCGGACCACGGTGGTGCGTGGCACGGCGCGCAATCCGATGGAGCGGCAAGAGGTAGAGGCCAAAGCGCTCGACCTCACCGCGCCGGTGCTTGGCGCGGCACGTGCGCGGGAACTAATTGAGACGATCGGAAGTCTTGAGCGTGTGGAGAAGGTGACGAGTTTGCGGCGGTTGTTGCAGGCCTAGAATTGCGCAGATTGTTGCAGGCTTAGAACGCAGGTTGCAGGCTTAGAATAAGGGGCGAAATAGGAGCGCGGCGATCTGGAAACCAGACCGGGCCGCAGCGCCCCCTCTCCCCATCGTCTCTTTGCGATGGGGAGAGGGCTGGGGTGGGGGCACACGTTCGGTCCAGCCGCGGGAGTCGAGTCATATGCGGATACCAGCCATGGAGCACGAACCGTGCTGGCTGCTATCGACATTGGCCGACAGCGTTCGTCGCTAGAGCGAGATTGTTGAGGCGAGACGGAGCAAGTGGCTGCCCCTCACCCCGGCCCTCTCCCCGCAAAGAGCGGGGAGAGGGGGCGCATGCGGCCGGTTCGGAGTCTCACTCCGCTTTTTGCCCGTTCGGCTGAGCCTTGATGAGTTCGAGCAGGGCATCGGCGAAGGGGCCAGGGGCCTCCTGCGGGATGCCGTGTCCGACCGTCGGTATGCTTCGATGTTGAACGGAACCCGTGAAGAACCGTGCCTGGCTTGCCGCAGGAGCTGGTCCCGAAAGGCCACTGCCGGTGCCGGAGAGCACGATCGCCGGCGCCTTGATCGGAGGCAACTTGGCAAGGCGCTGTTCAAACGGCTCAAGCTCCGGATCGCCCGGCATGTAACCAAAACGGTGGCGATAGGAATGGATGACGATGTCGACGAAATCCGGATTCTCGAACGAGATGGCCGTGCGGTCATATCTTGCGTCATCGAACTTGAAATTGGGCGACCACAACTGCCACAACAATTTGCAGAACTCCTTGCGATTGGCGGCGAGGCCGGCACGACCCCGTTCGGTGTGGAAGTAGAACTGGTACCAGGAGCGATGTTCCTGTGCCGGAGGCCGCGGATTGGCGTTGCCGGCGATGTCCTGCACTGAATAGCCATTGCCGAGCACGACAGCGCGCACGCGCTCGGGCCAAAGGGCAGCCGCCACGCTGACCCCGCGTCCACCCCAGTCGAACCCTCCCATAGTCGCGCTCGGAATATTCAGCACGTCCATGAGATCGATGATGTCTTTGCCCATTGCGGCCTGCTGACCGGACCGCGGCGTATCGGCGGAGAGAAAACGGGTCGGACCATAGCCGCGAATGTAGGGCGTGATCGTCCGGCACCCCGCGGCGACGAGTCGCGGCACGACTTCGTCGAAGCAGCGCGGGTCATACGGAAACCCGTGCATTAGCACCACGGGCGCGCCGGCTTCCGGTCCGCTATCCTCGTAGGCGATTTCCAAGGTCTTGGTACGGGTGCGTTTGAGCGTGGCGCCTGGGGCTGTGATGATATTCATTTGTTGTGCTTGCGTCGTGAGTGGCCAAAGGAGCGGAACAAATGTAGCGCTGCCAAAGCGAGTGATGAATTCACGTCTTTGCATGTGTGGTCTCCTCATCCTTCGGAGCCGGCAAGGCCAGCCTGGCGAATGACCTTGGCCCAGCGTTCAATTTCGGAACTGATCATGCTTTGCAATTTGTCCGGTGGCGGGCTCGTCGCCGGAACCATGCCGAGGCGAACAATCTGCTGGCGCACGTCCGCCAGTGCCGCCACATCCCGCACGGCCGCATGGACCTTGTCGACGATTTCGTTCGGTGTTCCGGCGGGCGCGACAATCATGCCCCAGCCGCTGGCGTCGAAGCCCGGCAATCCGACTTCGGCGATCGGCGGAATATCTGGCGCAGACGGCAGCCGTTGCGCCGTCGACACGCCGAGTGCCCGCACCCTGCCTTCGCGGATCATCGGCAGCGACGGAATCGTATCGGAGAACAGCAGCGGCAAATGCCCCGCAATGACGTCCGTCAAGGCAGGCGCGCTGCCTTTATAAGGAACGTGGGTCATCTCGATGCCGGTCATCAATTTCAACATTTCCATCAGCAGATGATGCGGCGAACCGGGGCCTCCTGAGGCATATGAAAGTTTGCCGGGATTAGCCTTCGCATAGCTGATCAGATCAGCGACCGATTGCACCGGCAGCGCAGGATTGCTTACCAGGATGAACGGGATGTAGCCCGTAAACGCGATCGGTACGACATCGCGGAGCGGGTCGTACGGCATGCTTTTGTTGAGCGTGACGCCGATGGCGAGCGAACCACTGCCGGCCATCGTAAGCGTGTAGCCGTCAGGAGCCGCTCTCGCACCCACCGCCACACCAAGGACGGAGCCTGCTCCTGGCCGATTCTCCACCACGATGGGCTTGCCGAGGCGTTCTGCGAGGCCGGGAGCCATGATCCGGCAGAGCGCATCAATGGCGCCACCCGCAGGCCACGGAGCGATCAATGTGATTTGTCGGGTCGGATAGGTCTGCGCGTTGGCGAGGCGCGTCACGGCGGGCAGGGCCGCGGCGCCGGCCGCGAGGTGCAGGAATTTGCGACGCGGAAGTGTCATTATGTGCAATCCTTTGCAACTGTCGGCGCCAGACCAGCCTTGAGCCTACCTCAGTTTCGTATCGACGCGAAGGGGCGAAAGGCGGCGGACAGAGATCCGCCGGGACACGCCCGAGAAGGAGCTGTAGTTATATTGCGGCATAAGGCTTGAAGGCTTGTTGAGGCTTGGACGCTTGTGGCAGCTTTGGATGCTTGTGGCCTTGAGATAAGGAAAAACACCGCATGGGATTCGAAGTTACCATCGTGGCATTCGCCGCCCAGCCACGGCATTTCAATCCCGCAAGCTGGGACGAGGACAATTGCACTGTGACTTGCAATGACATTCGCGCCAATGCGCCGTTCAAATGTGACCTCGATCGGCGGTTCGATTGGCTGGACTGGTCGCTCACGCGGCTTCGGGTCGATTCACTTGCCGGCTGGGCCGTTCGGGGGAGGGAGCAGATTGTGCCCGAGGCACAATCGACGCAAGGATTTCCCATCCGCTGGAATGCGCCAAACATTTGTAACGATATTTGGTCGCTGCTTGATGGTATCGATGAAGCCATGCTTCGATCCGTGATCGATTATGACAAGATGGCAGCAGCGTCCCTCTACAAGATCGAGAATGTGGACCGGAATGTGCTGACATCGACAGTCTTTGAAGATTTTAGAGCTTTGCGTACGTTTTATGCCGGGGTCGCCCGGATGGGGCTGTCGGCTCTGGTCTACAAGGATTGAAGCTAAAACCGACATTCCAAGCGGCTTTGCCTGCCCGTCAGATGCTGCTAGCATTTGGGGGCCGCGATCATCGGGTTTTCCAGTTCATCGCTTTGGCGATCCCGCCCAATGCTGCGGCGCAAAGAAGATCGGCACGACTGAAAATATCCGCCAATCCCCGCTATCACTTTACCAACAGGAGTGAGGCATGCATCTTCCATCAGAACAAAACGAAGAAGGTTTGAGCCGGCGCGGTCTGGTCCAGGTCCTGGCTGCCGGCGCGGCAGCGAGTGTTGCGACGCCGTCGTTCGCGCAGCCAGCCAAGCTGTCGGCCATCGTGGCCGAAGCAACGAGCGCCGATTATGCGCGCGACCCGACACGCTGGGGCAACCCTGAAGTCGCAGCCTTGTTCTCCGGATTCAAGCACATCGACATGCGCACGAAAGGTGCCATCATCCGTCTGCGCCATGGCGGTTCCGGACCGCCCATGTTGATGCTGCACGGCTATCCGAACAACCACGTCCTCTGGCATGCGCTCGCGGCACGGCTTGCTCAGCACTATCACGTGGTCTTGCCGGATCTGCGCGGCTACGGCGACTCTTCACTGCCGGATCCCGGCCCCAATCTCATCAATTACAGTTTCCGCGTCATGGCCGAAGATATGATCGAGGTCATGGAGAACCTGGGCTATCAGAACTTCAATCTCGTAGGCCATGACCGCGGCGCGCGCCTGAGCCATCGGATGTGCCTCGATCATCCCGAACGCGTCATGAAGCTCTGCAATCTGGACATGCTGCCGAATTATCACGTGTGGACCAACGCCAACAGGAGCTGGGCCTTGAGCACCTGGCGCTGGCTGTTCATGGCGCAGCCGGAACCTTTGCCCGAAACGATGATAAGTTCGGTATCGGCTGAGACGTGGCTTGGGGCCGGCGGCGGCGTGAGGAACAGGCCCAAGGTCGTGACCGATGAATTTATTCGCTGCTGGACCAAAAAGACGATCTATGGCGCATGCCGCGACTATCGGGCTTTCGCCAAGATCGATTTCGAAATGGATTCAGCCGACAAGGATCGCCAGATCAACATGCCGGTCCTGATCCTGTGGGGATCGCGCGGGCAACCGCCTGGCGATGTGTACCCGACGGTGTGGCGCAAATATGCCAGCAACCTGGTCGATGTGCAGCCGCTGCCGACCGGCCATTACCTGCAGGAGGAGGCGCCCGATCAGTGCTACGATCACTTCATGAAGTTCTTCAAGGCGTAGGTGGGCACACTCGCACCCGCTTTGCGCGTGCGAGTGTGCCCACGCGTTCTGTGTCCCCACGTACGCCGAACGCGTGTGGCACGGCGCGCTTTCGTAGGATCGAGTTTGTTACGCGTTCACGGCATGCGCCCCTTTGCCCGCCCTCTTCGCTTTGGCTACTTCGCCTACGAAATGGCGACTTTTGTGAAGTTCTCGGCGACGTGAAACATCGAACAACAGGAAGCGCTCACATGACAAATCTTCCATCAGAACAACATGACGAAGGCTTGAGCCGTCGCGGTTTGGTTCAAGTCCTGGCTGCCGGCGCGGCAGTGACCATTGCGACGCCGTCTTCGGCGCAGCCGGGGTCCTCGGCAGTCCTCGCCGAAGCAACAAGCGCCGATTATGTCCGAGACCCGACGCACTGGGGCAGCCCGGAAGTCGCGGCGCTGTTTCCCGGGTTCAAACATATCGATATGCGCACAAAAGGCGCGAACATTCGTTTGCGTCATGGCGGCTCCGGACCGCCCATGCTTATGCTGCACGGCTATCCCAACAATCACGTGCTGTGGCACGCGCTCGCGGCACGTCTTGCACAGAATTACCACGTGGTTCTGCCCGATCTGCGCGGCTATGGCGACAGCTCACTGCCAGAGCCCGGCCCCAACCTGATCAACTACAGTTTCCGCAACATGGCCGAGGATATGATCGAGGTCATGGCGAACCTCGGCCACCAGAGCTTCTATCTCGTCGGCCATGATCGCGGCGCACGCGTGAGCCATCGCATGTGCATGGATTACCCCGAACGCGTGTTGAAGCTCTGCAATCTCGATATGCTGCCGAATTATCACGTGTGGACCAACGCCAACAGGAACTGGGCCTTGAACACTTGGCACTGGCTGTTCATGGCGCAGCCGGATCCGTTCCCCGAAACGATGATGAGTTCGGTACCGGCAGATTGGTTTCTGGGGAGCCGCAACGTCGCGAAGAACAGGCCCAAGGTCGTGGCCGATGAATTTATTCGCTGCTGGACCAAAAAGACGATCTACGGCGCGTGCCGCGACTATCGCGCCGGTGCCAGGATTGATTTCGAAATGGATACCGCCGACAAGGATCGCCAGATCGGCATGCCGGTCCTGATCCTTTGGGGTACGCGCGGGCAGCCGCCGAACGATGTGTTTCCAACGGTGTGGCGCAAATTTGCAAGCAACCTCGTCGATGTGCAGCCGCTTCCGACCGGCCACTACCTGCAGGAGGACGCGCCCGACCAATGCTATGACCATTTTGTGAAGTTCTTCAAGGCGTGAGACTAATAGGGGTCTGTCCCTGAGGGACAGACCCCAATTTTCCTGGATCGCGCCGGGGTGGACCTTAGGGTCCGTCAGGGCGTTTACACCCGTGTGCGAAGGGCTATGGACGCGCAATGTAGCTTGCGCGCAGATCAGCCAGTGTCACCATCAGCGTCATCGGATCGAGCGGCGAGGCGGCCATTCCGAGTGCGAGATAAAAAGCCTTGGCATCTTCGGAGATGGCATCGACGACGAGCCCGCGCACGCCGATGATATTTGCGGCCTGCAGGACACGCAGGCCAGCATCGCGGAAAAGTGCGCGGCCGAGTCCCTTACGATGGTGCGAGATATTCACGGCCAGCCGACCGAGCACGACGACGGGAATAGGGTCAGGCATGTTTCGGCGGAACCGTCCCGGCGCTGCGGCTACTTCAACGCCTCCGGCGGCCAGCGCGTAATAGCCAGCGATATTTTCCCCCTCACACGCGACGTAGGTATGCGAGGCTTCGTTGGCGGCATTGCTGCGGGCGCGACGTTTCAACCAATCATCGAGGACCGATACGCCGCAATTGAACGGCTCGATGTGATGGCTGTCATCGAGCAAAAAGGGTGCAGCAACGGTCAAGTGTGATCCCAGGGTGCCGGCGTTTGCATGGTGCGCACGAGCTTGGCATTGGGCTGAGGGGGCGCGTCGAGCGCCGCGAGGAACTTGGCGTAGGTCGCGGCATCGACCGAGAACAACGTGCGTTCGGTGATCGTTTCGACGGCTGCCCGCCGTGCCGCATCGAGCACGAAATCCGTGCGGGTCTTGCCCGCCAGCTCGGCGGCGCGATCAATCAGCCCTCGCTCATCGGGTTTGATGCGAAGGTTGAGAGTGTCCCGGCGTGATGGTCGCTTGGTCGAAATGGCGGGCATGGACAACGTCTCCTTGTCAATGGCACGTTACCACAGCGTAACGACAATGTCATTACGATATTTTCGAACGTCATCTGCGTCTGCGAGCCGACGATGCCGCTCAACTCGGGTGTAGGAAACCGACTACCGCACTTGGCCAGCACGCCCGAGCGCCATTTCAATCCATGCCAGTTATTTCAGCTTGCCCGCTGGGCGACCGGCCGACATTCTTGTTACTCTGTGACATGACGAAGGATGCGTGACATGAAATCCTGCTATTCCGTTCTTATTGCTGCGGCCATCGGTTTCAACTCGGGCGCGGCACTGGCGCAAACTTGGCCGACCAAGCCAATTCGGGCTTTCGTCCCTTTCGCCGCCGGCAGCGCGACCGACATCGTGCCGCGCGCCTTGTTTGAGCCGTTGGGCGCGGCGCTCGGCCAGACAATCATTGTTGAAAATCGCGGCGGCGCCGGCGGCACGCTGGGCATCGGCGCGGTTGTTCGGTCTGAGGCGGATGGCCACACCATCCTGGCCAATTCTTCGGCGCATACCATCGCGCCATGGATTGTTCCGAATTTTCCCTTTGACCTGACCAAGGACCTGTCTGGCGCCCTGATGATTGGCCAGAACGCCAATATCCTGATCGTGTCGCCGCAGAAGGGGTGGCGGACCGTCCAAGACATGGTTGCTGCAGCAAAGGCCAAGCCCGGTTCGATCAACTACGGTTCAGCCGGCGTCGGCACCGCGACCCATATTGCGGCGGAGAAATTCCGCATCGCCGCCGGCTTCGAGGCAGTCCATATCGCTTACAGGGGCGGCGCCGAGGCGCTCGCCGACGTCCTCAGCGGCCAGATTGATTTCTACTACTGTCCGATCTCGACGGCGCTTCCTTTCATCCAGGACAAGCGGGTGCTCGCGTTGGCTACCAGCACTTCAGGGCGCGCCCCGGAATTGCCGGACGTGCCAACCTCGCTCGATGCCGGCTACCCAAATTCCGATCTGACCATCTGGTACGGCGTGTTCATGCCAGGGAAGACACCGCGCCAGATCGTCGAAAAATTCCATGCAACGGCCGCAGCAGTGCTGGCGACGCCGTCGATGCAGCAGAGGCTCAAACAGCTCGCGATCAATCCGATGCCGATGACGCCGTCCGAGATGGACCAGCACGTCGCCGCCGAACTTGGCGTGAACGAGAAGCTGATCAAGGCCGCTAATATCAAATAGGCGTTGCTAGCCCACCGCAACAGTCACGCGTAGGAAGGTCGCCGGAATGGAGGTGGCATCCTTGTTCGGACTCTTGTTTTGACTTTCGAACAGGGCGTCCAAGTCCTTCTGCAGATCGGCGGCGCGCCCGTTCTTTTCCGCAGCTTCGAAGGCGTTCATGGTTGGCCCATAGAATTTTCTGAACGCCTCAACCAGCTGTGACGGAGGGCTAGGAAAGTTGAAGGTATAGGTGTCCTTGACGAATGATACTTTTTCTTTTGGAATCCCGGCGGCCGCAAATCGCTCGACCACGTTGCTCTCGACGCCCCAGGTCATGGGGCTCACGAAACCTTCCGGCGGCGGCGGCGAGTATGCGGCGCTGATCTTCAGGATTTGCGCGACCAGGGTCGGATCGTTCGGAATCCAGTTCCCCATGACGATCCGCCCACCGGGCCGCGTTACGCGCACCATCTCCTTGGCCACATCAAACGGCTTTGGCGCGAACATCGCTCCAAAGATGCTTACCACAAGATCGAAAGTATGATCATTGAGTTCATGCAGATTGGATGCATCGCCTTCCTGGAATTTGAGGTTCGTGAGGCCTTGTTCCTTCACGCGTTTGTTCCCAGCTTCAACGAGATTGCTTGCGATATCGACGCCCAACACATCCGCCCCGAGCTTCGCCTCTGGCAATGCTGTCGTTCCGTCGCCGCATCCGAGGTCCAGGATTTTGAGGCCTTTGGTGATTCCGAGGCTCCCGACAAGAGCCTCTCCGCTCTCGCGCATGCTCGCGGCAATGCGCGTAAAATCGCCTTTTTCCCAAAGTGCCTTGTTTGGATTCATCGGTCGCTTCCTATGTTTGCGCATCGCTGCGGTGATGCCGGGATATCCGTTGTTTGAACCAAATAGCCCGTTTGCTCAATGACAGGAACGCCGCTTTCAATTGCCGATACGCCGGTTTGGGCTACGGCCAGATCGCCTTGAGCAGTTCGGCAAGGCGGGCGCCGGCTTTGACCAGTTGATCGCGCTGCAATTTATCTTGCATCTGACGATAGGCATTTTCGTCGGCTTTTTGCATCGCCCAGTTCTCAGCGCCGTGTTTGCCGAACGTCAGACCGGCAAATGCCGTCTGGGAGGCCTGGATGGATTCGTTTGCCCACGCGGCTGGCCGGTCATCGAGAGGCCCTGAACTTCCAAGTACGGCTGCAGCTTCACTGACCATTTCGGGACTGGCGGTGGGGCTCAGACCGCCTGGGATCTTGTCCCATTCCGAGTGAAGGTTTGAACGACTGTCACGGAGGAAATTGCCGCCTGCGGTTTCCGATTCTGGATCGACGCCGGAGATGTCGTCCGGATTCAGGCGATTGCCCCGTGAGTCCAGATAGAGCGAGCCGACATGAAGCGGCTGGTGGAGATCGCCCATAACATGTGCCAACAGGAACAGCGCCTCTTTCTTGTCCACAATTGAAAACGGTGCCGGAGCGGGGCCATCCTTCAGTACGGCGATGGCTGCTTTGATCGCGCTTACGATGTCATACCTGCTTGTTCCCGCAAACGACCGGTCGTAGCGGCCATGTTGAACGGCGACATCGGCAAAATGATAGCTCTCGTGGCACCCGTGACCCAGTTTGGTCTCGCAGTTGCTCCAGTTTCTCCGGACGTAATCCTCCATTCTGGCTCGTTCTGCAGGCGTCTGAAACGACATGCATGGTCTGCCGAACTCGGGATGATTCGGATCGAGAGAATATTCGAACGTGCCATCGGTATGGCGCACGACAGTCCTGACACAGTCGAGCCAGGGTGCCGCGACGCTAAGCTCAAACCCCAGAATACTGTCGACCTGCGCCTTTGCGGGAAGGCCTGTGAGGAGCTTGTCGGCGATCGAGCCGACAAGCTCATGGCCATCAGGCCCCCATCCGAGCGCCGGAGTGCCAAGCGGGATGCACAAGATCGCGGCGCAAAATGATGAGAGCGCATTCATTGTCTATTTTGCGATTGTGGGAAGTATCTCAAGTCCGGCGGCGGCTGATCTTTGGATGTCGGCATGATCGAGCCATCCCCGCTCTTGAAGTAGGTTTCCTTGCCGACCTTGAAGAGGCCTTCGTTATCGCAACTGTCCTCGGGCCAGTCCGGATATTTTTCCGTCACGCGACGGTATTGTTTCAACACGGTCCAGGGACGCGTGAGGGCATTATCTATCAAGGTGATTTCATTGTTGAGGCGCGCCGGGTCGGCCTTATCGAAAGAGATGCGCTCCTTGACGATGGAATTGTTGTCGTCGTGCACCGGTGTGCCGGCGGGGTCCAAGGACCTTGGCCCTTTGAGGTGGCGCGTCTCGATTTCGAGCACGTCGTATTTGCCGTCACCATTGGTATCGATCCATTTACCAATCGAATAACCGCGGAAGCTTGACAGGGGATCCTTGGGCCAGTCCCGCCCGTCTGTGTAAATCCGGCGGTGGGATTGGTGGTTGTGATCAATCCGAATATAGGTCGTCTCCGGCAACACGATGATTTCCATCGGCCGGTAGAGCGTCATCATGGTCGGCATGCCGGTCGGCAGGCAGTGGAGGCCGGACAGCCAATTACCCTGGTTGCCGGTAGCCTGGTCGGCAACGCTTTTTTCGAGAACTTTTTGATATTCCGGCGTCAGAGGCGCTTGCTGGCGCAGGCCCCAAGCCTTGGTCGGGTCGAAGGCTGGTTGGCCGCCGACCCCAAGCCTGATCGCAACCCACTGGCCCGAGAGGTCAGGGTATTTTGCATCGTCGAATGCATGTGTGGCGACTGACGTCGTCAGCAGAGTTGCAGCGAGGGTGGCTGCGCCGATGGAGGTCAAGACGTTCATGTGTCACCCGCTCAGGAGATCGCGGCCCTTTCGGAGTTCCAAAATATGATACACTATTTTCGGGTTTTGCGAGAAGGCAGGAGGTCGTTTATGTTTTGCCGGAACTCAACTGTAGCGTCCGGGCTGGTCACGAAGCTGGCCATGACGTCTTTGCTGGCAGCGTGTTTCGGTATCACTGTCACCCTTATGGGCGGCCCCACGACCGGCATTACAAAAGCCTGGGCCTTCGACGAGACCAAATATCCTGACCTGAAGGGGCATTGGCGCCGTGGGCCCAATACCAATCCGATCGTCGGCCAGGGCCGTGGCAATATTTTCGACCCGACCAAGTCTTGGGGCCCGGCCCAGAATCCGCCGTTGACGCCGGAGTACCAGGCCCGTTACGACGCAAATCTTGCCGAACAGGAGGCTGGCGGACAGAGCATTGGCGAGTCGTACACCTGCAGATCGCCCGGCATGCCGCGCGTCACCAATGCCTATGGGCAGACGGAGTTCGTCGTCACGCCCGGCACCACGCACATCCTCGTTGAAAATATCCGCGACTCGCGGCGGATTTTTACCGATGGGCGCGACTGGTCGGTGAAGTTCGAGCCGTCCTATCTGGGTTATTCCATCGGCAAATGGATCGACACCGATGGTGATGGAATATACGACCTGCTCGAAGTGGAGACACGCGGGTTTCTCGGACCGCGCGCCTATGACGCCAGTGGCATTCCACTCCACGATGACAATGAAACGATCGTCAAGGAGCGGATCTCCCTCGACAAGAATGACCGCAACCTGCTCCTGTTCGATATCACCGTGATCGACCATGCGCTGACGCGGCCGTGGCAGGTGCTCAAGAGCTATAGCCGGCAGGCTGGCGCGCAACCCGACTGGATCGAGGAAGTCTGCGGCGAGGGCAACAACCACGTTCAGATCGGCAAGGAGAATTACATGATCAGCGGCGATGGTTTGTTGATGCCGACCAAAAAGGGGCAGAAGCCGCCGGACATAAAATATTTTACGCGGCCGTAGGGGTGCGCGCCATTAGCGTTAGGACGTAGGATGGGTTGAGCTCTTGCGAA
>DATGVJ010000393.1:0-14573 GCA_035300505.1 Xanthobacteraceae bacterium | reverse complement strand
CACGATAGCTTGTTACATACACTGGCATTGTGCCAGGCGCCTTTGCCCACCCTACGCCGCTCATAACACTGCCGGAATGACGCGCAAGGAAATTTATGGGCGGTGCCGTACTTTCGATAGGCATCAGGTCCGAAAACACTGCTCTAATACAGTCATGGTGCAATCCGATGAAACCTTCGGCTTGCAAGCGGTGCAATTCCCTGGCTCTAGACGCGGTGAAACGCCTTGGCGGACGCAACAAAATCTCTGGTTCTCACAACGGCCCTGCGTACGCAGGGCAATACCGCCGCGTTAAAGAGCGGCGAAGTGCCTGTCCGGGGCGCGACGCTGTCCTACATTGAGGTGGAGCCGCAAATACTCGCATTTCGGCGAATGGTGCGCGACGTCGCATACGACGTTTGCGAGTTGGCGCCGACAACGTACATCATTGCCAAAGCCTACGGCGCACCATTCACCGCAATCCCGATCTTCTTCCAGCGACGATTCCACCACAACGGTCTGCTGGTGCGGGACGACGCCGACATCCACGAGCCCAAGGACCTCGAGGGAAAAAAGATCGGTGTGCGGGCCTATTCGGTCACGACGGGCGTCTGGACCCGCGGCATTCTGGTCAACGAGTTTGGGCTCGACGCTTCCAAGGTGACCTGGGTTGTCGATGACGAGGAGCACGTTACGCAGTTCAAGCTTCCGCCCAACGTGGAACATGTCCCCGAAGGCAAGTCCCTTGCGTCGATGATGGCTTCAGGCGAGATCCAGGCGGGCTTCTCCGCCAACGCTGGAATTGGCCGCGAGGGGCCGCCCAAGGCCGGCTGGCAGGCGAAGGAGCGTAAGGAGACAAGCAATTATCGCGAGCTGCTCTCGGATACCGACAAACTCGGCGCCGAATGGTTTCGGCGCACGGGGATCTATCCGATGCACAGCACGCTCGTCATCAAAGACGAAATCCTCAAAGCCAACCCAGGGCTCGCGAAGGCGCTGTTCGAGGCTTTTTTGGAATCAAAGGAGCGCTATCTCAAGCGGTTGCGCAGTGGCGAGGCCACCGGCAAGAACGATCAGCGCTTTCTTAGGCAAATGCAAGTTGTCGGAGACGATCCGCTGCCCTATGGCGTCAATGTCAACCGCCGCAGTATCGAAACGCTGATTCTTTTCGCATTCCAGCAAGGGCTCATCCCCCGCATGCTCAGCGTGGACGAACTGTTCATCAACACGGACGCGTGAGCCATTCATTCCAACCTTGAAGGTCGCCTGCATGCCGTCGAAGATTGTCGACATACATCCCCACATCGTTTCGCACGACACTGTGCGCTACCCCGTGACGCCGATTGGCGGCACGCAATCGGAATGGTCGAAGGAGCGCTCGGTCACGCTCGAGCAGCTTGTCGCCGCGATGGATGAGGCGGGTGTCGATAATGCGGCCATCGTGCATTCGTCGACAACCTATGGCTACAACAATGACTACGTGGTCGACGCGGTCGCGGCGTATCCCAAACGCTTCACCGGAGTGTTTTCTGTCAACATCACCCAGGCCGACGCGCCGGATCGCATGCGCTATTGGTTCAGCAAGGGCATGACCGGCATGCGCATCTTCGCGCGGGGAAGCACGATCAAGGAAGCCTGGCTTGCCATCGACGACGCCGGAAACTTTCCGGCATGGGAGTGCGCGAGCGAACTCGGTATCTCGGTGGCCACCAACGTGCATGGAACCGGAGCAGGGTTGGAGCAGATCAAGAGCACCCTCAAGCGTTTCCCGCGTGTTCGCCTGATCGTCGATCACTTGGGCCGGCCGCCCGTGGAGGACGGCCCACCCTACAACGCGGCGAAGGATTATTTCACGCTGGCGGAATTCCCTAATTGTTATCTGAAGCTTACGCCCTCGGGCCTCAACAGCACCATCAAGGGCAAGGCGACAGCCGACTCGCTGATCCCGAAGCTCGTGAACGTGTTCGGCGCCGACCACATCGCATGGGGGTCGAACTACCCGGCGAGTCCCGGCACGATGGGCGACATCGTCGCCGCCTCCAAACTGGCCTTGCGCACATTGTCCGATACCGAGCGAAGCTGGATCTTCGCGAAGACAGCCCAACAACTCTATCCCGTCCTGCAGGACTGACCCGAGGTTGTCATGATCATCGATTGTCACGGACACTATACGACAGCGCCGAAGGCGCTCGAAATGTTCCGCAAAGCTCAGATCGCGGCGCTTACGGATCCGTCAGCGCCTTCTCGCAGCCTCCAGATCTCCGACGATCAGGTGCGCGAGACGCTCGTGCCGGCTCAGCTCAAGTTGCAACAGGAGCGCGGGACGGACGTTGCTATCTTCTCCCCGGGCGCCGGCAAGATGGCGCATCACATCGGCACGTTCGAGACCAGCAGCGAGTGGTCGCGGGCCTGCAACAATTTGATTGCGCAGGTCTGCCGCATCTACCCGAAGAGCTTCGTGGGCGTATGCCAGCTGCCGCAGTCGCCGGGCGTCGAGCCGAAGACATGCATCCCCGAGCTCGAGCGCTGTGTCAACGAACTCGGCTTCATCGGCTGCAATCTCAATCCGGATCCGTCCGGCGGATATTGGAAAGACCCGCCGTTGACCGACCGATGGTGGTATCCGCTATACGAAAAAATGGTCGAGCTCGACGTGCCGGCAATGGTTCACGTCGCTGCCTCGTGCAATCCCAACTTCCACGGCACCGGGGCGCACTACCTCAACGGCGACACTTCTGCCTTCATGCAGTTCTTGACGTCGGATCTGTTCAAGGACTTTCCGACGCTCAAATTCATCATTCCGCATGGCGGCGGCGCCGTACCCTATCATTGGGGCCGCTACCGCGGCCTTGCGCAGGACATGAAGCGGCCGCCGCTGCCCGAACTGCTGCTTAAGAACGTGTTCTTCGATACCTGCGTCTACCACCAGAAAGGTGTTGATCTTCTGACCAGCGTCGTGCCGGTCGAGAACGTGCTCTTCGCCTCCGAGATGGTCGGCGCGGTGAAGGGCATCGATCCCGAAACCGGGCATCGATTCGACGACACGCGCCGCTACATCGACGGCGCCTCGCATCTGTCGGCAGCACAGCGCAACCAGGTCTTCGAACAGAACGCGCGCCTTGTCTATGGGCGGCTGAACAAGGTGCTTGCCCAGCGCGGTCTTGTTTGATTGGAGAAGTCAGAATGTCGAATGCAAGCCGCCTCAATGGAGTGATCCGCGCCTGGGAAAGCGGCAAGCCGGCATTCGCCTCGTTTGCGAGCGCCGACCGAACCACAGCCATCGCTTTCAGCACGTCGCCCTACGACGGCATCGTGTTCGAGATGGAGCACAATCCGTGGGATCCGAACGCCCTTCAAGACGCTTTGCAATATCTTCTCAATCGCCAGCAGATCGTCAAGTCAGGCACGGTCGCGCCCGCAGTGACGCCGTTTGTGCGCATTCCACCCAACGGCGGCGAACTCAATCAGTGGTTCGCCAAACAGGCGCTCGACCGGGGTGCCTATGGAATCGTTTGGCCGCACATAGGGACGGTCGAGCAGGCCACAAATGCGGTGGCCGCCTGTCGTTATCCCCGACCCAAAGGGTCGGCACGCTATGAACCGGCGGGACTGCGCGGTGACGGGCCGACTTCGGCCTGCCGCTACTGGGGGCTTTCAAACAAGGAATATTATGCCAAGGCTGACGTCTGGCCGCTCGATCCCAACGGCGAGATCGTCGTGATGCTGATGATGGAGGACATCCTCGGCATCAAGAACTTGCGTGACATTCTCAAAAACGTGCCGGGGGTCGGCGGCATCCTGATCGGCGAAGGCGATTTGAGCCAGGAACTTGGCGTGCCGCGCCAGTACGATCACCCGGAGGTGCGTGCCGCCATGGCCGAAGTCGTAGCTACGTGTCGCGAATTCAACGTGCCGGTTGGGCATCCGCATGTGGGCAACGACAACGTCGAGCGCGTCTTGGCGGAGGGTTACCGCTTCCTGATGGCATCTCCCGTGCGCAGCCTCGCCCCTCTTGAAAAGGGACGCAAGCTTGCCGGACGGTGATGGCGGACTTACAGTGCGATCGACATGAATGACATTCACAGCGTGACAGGAAGTCGAACTTCCATCCAGGAATTGGCCGATTGGTCGTTGCGCGACGACCCGTCATACCACTCGGATCTCGCGCTGCGTCAATCACGCCTTCTTGTTCTGGATACGATCGGTTGCGCCATCGCCGGAACGCGATCTCCCGTGGCCGCCGCCGTTCTCGATTTGGCGTTGGATTTGGGAGGTGCGCCACAATGCACAATCATCGGCTCGCATCCGAAGACGTCCTTGACCAACGCGGTGCTGGTCAATGGCGTGAAAGTGCGGTGCCTCGATCTCAATGATGTCATCTTCATCCAAAAGGAAGGCAAGCTCAGTGTCGGCGGGCATCCGAGCGACAACATACCTGTGGCCCTTTCGACCGGAGAAATGACGGACAGAACGCTGGAAGAAGTTCTTGTGGCGATCATGATCGGCTATGAGTTGTTCAGCCGATTGCGCGACGTGATGCGTTTCTCCAGTTTGTGGGATGGAACAAGTTCCTCAGGGCTGGTCGCGGCGGCGATGGCCGGCAGACTGCTGAGACTTGATGTAACGCGTCAGGCAAATGCCCTGGCGTTGGCGGCGGCGCGGTGCGCGACGCCGAAGGTCGTACGTTGGGGTGCATTGTCATCCGTCAAGAACATGGCCAATGCACTGATCGCTCAGAGTGGCGTCCAGGCTGCTCTGCTTGCGGCACGTGATTTGACAGGGCCCATGGAGGTGCTCGATCACGCAGGTGGGCTGCGGCAGCTTTTCGATCCCGAACTTGGTTTCGCGCAATTGTGGAGCGATCCGCCGGCAGTGCTGCAGATCATGAGTTCAAATATCAAGACATTCCCCTGCATCGGAACGGCCCAGACTTTGGTCGCCGCTGCGCTGGCACTGGCTCCCAAGCTAAAAGGGCGACACAATCAAATCCGCCGCATCGAGGCGATCATGGCAAAGCTTCCCATGATCGTGAATCAACAGGCTGAACTAACGCGCAAGAATCCGCGCAGTCGCGAAGATGCCGATCACAGTTTTACATTCCTCCCTGCCGTGGCTCTGGTCGATGGCGCACTGACAGAGGACCAGTTTGCGAACAACCGCTGGCTCGAGCCGGAGATGCAGTCCCTTATCGCAAAGGTCGAACTAAAGACGTCGTCCGAGATCGTTGTTCGCGCACCCGGCAGCATGCCGGCGCGCCTTGAGGTGGAACTCGACAGTGGTGAGCGATTGGTCTCCGAGTGCCTCTACCCGCCGGGTCATTCGTTTCCTGAGCGCGGTCTCGATCGGGACGTCACCATACGCAAATTCCACGACGTGACTGCAGGACTGGTGACAACGGGCGCAGCCGACGACATAATATCGCTTTTGCTGGACGGTGCTCCGACTCAATCGGTTCCCGCCCTCTTTGCTAAATTGCGAACCGCCACTGCTCAAGCATGAGGCCGAGATGAGCCTGCAGCACCGCAAACTGCGCTTGCCTCTGACCATTTTTGTCCTGGCCCACTTGTTGCTGGGAGTCTTGTCTACGTCGGCAGATGCGCAAACGGTTGAGAATTTCTATCGCGGCCGAAGCGTGAAGCTGGTCGTGTCCGCCGCCCCGGGCGGCGGAGCTGATCTGCACGCACGCGTTCTCGTTCGTCATCTGGGCAAGCATATCCCTGGACACCCGACCTTTGTCGTCCAGCACGTCCCCGGCGCCGCAGGACTGCTCGCGGCCGGTCAAGTACAAGCCACGGTTCCGGCGGATGGAAGCGTCATTTCTTTGCTGCAACGGAATAATTTGTTGGAGCCACTACTGGCCCTCCGCGACGTCGGCTTTGATCCGCGCAAGGTGAGCTGGCTCGGCAGCCTCAACAAAGACACGTATCTCATTGTTTCATGGCACACGAGCGGCATTCGGACGCTTGAAGACGCAATGCAGAAAGAACTGATTCTGGGCAATACCGGTGGCGGAAACGAAAACCTGACGTTCCCGCTATTGCTCAATCAAACCATTGGCACAAAGTTCAAGCTTGTGCGCGGCTATAAGGGAAATGCCGACTTGGCGATCGCAATGGAGCGCGGCGAGGTTCTGGGGCGGGCGGTCACATGGACGACATTGCGTGGCGATCGCGCGGACTGGATTACGCAGAACAAGATCAACCTTATCGTCCAGCTTGCTATCAAGCGAAATCCGGAACTTCCGGACGTCCCGTCGGCGATAGAGTTCGCAAAGGATGAGGACACCCGAACCTTGTTCGAATTGATGTTCGCGACACTTGAGGCCGGTCGTCCTTTCGCAGTTCCACAGAGAACGCCGCCGGATCGGCTTGCCGCGCTGAGGGCCGCCTTCAAATCGCTGTCGAATGACAAAGAGTACATTGCCGAGCAGACCAGCCACGGCGGCTCGGTGGAGTTCCTGGGCGGCGAGGACATCGAGGGCTTGCTTACTTCAATCTACCGCACACCTCCGCACCTCATCGAGAGAGCCCGTAAGCTCGTGAACTGAGTAGAGACGCAACAGCAAGTGCTTCGATTTTGCTTGGTCTAGCATCAGGGGCACGGCCGCCGGGTTCGTAGGGGCGGACCTTTCTTGTGTCCGCCCGTCTCGCGACGGGTACGGTCGAGCGATCAGGGCACCGAGCCGTTGCTAGGACAAGCTGAGTTCGAAGTGCGTGCATAATCCCATCATTCGGAGCGTGCTGGTCGCCGGGCGGACACAAGAAAGGTCCGCCCCTACGCAGCTCCACGCGCTTTGTTTATCCTTCACGCCAAAATCGCATAAAGCGATTTGGCGTTCCATCCGGGCTACGAACCCTAACGCCTATGGGGTCGGGGTGAGGGGGCGAAAAAATCATTGTCAATCAAGGGTAAAGGCTATCTAATGGCGCTCGGATACGGACAAAATCCAAAAACTTATGACGGCGCACATTGTTCTAATTGGAGCTTGGCCAATGCGCGTGCCACGCTTTCCCGTTGTCAACGAAGAAAAATATCGGCGGGATAACTTCGCAAAGCCCGTCTTGCAACCGCCTGCTTGCCAAGCAACCCGTACAGCGAGGACTACGTGTGCGTTCGGAGTCGTTAACTCGAAATTTTGATCGCAGTTCATTGCATCGTTGGTTGTGGATTCCGATCGGATCCGCGATCGCTTTGTTTGCTCTCGCATTTGTGGACCAAACCCAACAAGCCCAAGCCCAACTCGGCTATCCCAACAAACCCATCCGTCTTGTGGTGCCGTACGGTGCCGGCGGCGTCGGCGACCAGACGATGCGCCTGCTCGCGAACAAGATGACTGAGCGGATAAAGCAGCAAATCATTATCGAGAATCGCCCTAGTGCAGGCGGCATCCTCTCCATGGCGGAGCTGCTGCGCGCACCCGCCGATGGCTATACGCTGGGTGAGATGGGCAATGGACAAGCCATCAGCATGTCCTTGTTCAGCAATCTTCGGTACGACCTGCTGAAAGACTTCAGCCCGCTTTCAGTGGCCGGCACCTTTGCCATATTGCTTGCCGTTCCGGACCGCTCGCCCTACAAGTCCCTGCAACAGCTTGTTGAGGATGCTCGCCGAAATCCCGGCAAACTCAATCTGGGCGCCATCAATCCCGGCAGCACGCAAAATCTGTCGGCTCACCTCTTTCAGCAAATTACGGGAATTAACGCCACCATCGTTCCTTATCGCACAGCACCTGACTTGGTGACCGCCCTGTTGCGCAGCGACGTCGATCTTGGCTTCGACTACTTTGCTGCGCTGCAATCGGTGATCGGCCCGGGTAAAGTGCGGATCATCGCGACAACCGGAGATAATCGCGACCCAGTGCTGATGGATGTCCCGACTGCCAAGGAGAGTGGGTTCCCCGCTTATGTTGTCACGAGCTGGAACGGAATTGGCACGCGCGCCGGATTTCCTGTGGAGCTGACAAAACTGCTCAATACCGAGATCAACCGTAGCTTGGCCACTCCGGATCTGCAGGAGAAGTTCCGCTTTCTCGGCATCGACCCGAATGGAACTACTCCTGAAGAAATGTGGGACCGCATGACTCGTGACGCCCACAGGTGGCGCGACGTGATCGAGAAGGCGGGCATCCCCAAGCAATAGCAATCTCGGATCCGGGCAGCCTGGGTTGCGGAAAGCCGCGCCCATCGAATATCTGCTAAACCAACGAACGAACCCCACGATGCCAGGAGCATTTAATGGTGCAACCACTTCGGCTGAACATTGCGGTTGCGGACTATGGCCATACCCGCGCCGTGAAATCGGGCGCAGCCCCTATTGAAGGCATTGAACCGAACTTTATCGAGGTGAATCCGATTATCGGGGCATTTCGCCGAATGGTGCGGGATGTCGAATTTGATGTCTGCGAGATGGCGCCGACGACCTATATGATCGCGCGTGCGCTGGGTGCTCCCTTTATCGCACTTCCTGTTTTCGTGATGCGCCGCTTCCATCATGGCGGCTTTGTGGTTCGTCCGGATTCCGGCATTAAGACCCCGAAGGACCTCGAAGGAAAGAAGGTGGGCGTGCGGGCCTACTCGGTGACGACCGGCGTCTGGACACGCGGTATCTTTGTCAACGAGTATGGTCTTGATTCTTCGAAGGTCACTTGGGTGGTTGACGACGAGGAACATGTCACCACGCTGAAGCTTCCACCCAATGTGATCCACGCCCCCTCTGGCAAGTCGCTCGCCGGAATGATGGCGAGCGGCGAACTGCAGGCCGGCTTCACGGGAAATGCGGGCATTGGACGAGCCGGGTCGCCGACGGGCGCATGGGTCGCCACACAGGCCAGCGCCGAGGTCTATCCCGAACTCATCGAGAACGCTGCCGATGCTGAAGCCGATTGGTACCGGCGCACCGGAATTTATCCAATCCACGGACTGATCACTGTGCGGACCGAGGTGCTTTGGAAGCATCCCTGGGTGGCCCGGGCCCTGTACGATGCGTTCGTGCAAGCGAGGAAGCCCTATATCGAGATACTCAATGCGGGCAAAGGCGACTCCGCGGATGATAAGAAGTATCGCGGGCTCATGCCGCTGGTAGGCGATCCTTTGCCGTATGGCCTGGACGCCAACCTGCGGAGCATTGAAGCCATGCTGACCTACGGTCTACAGCAAAACCTGATTCCCAAGCGAATGTCTCTCGCGGAAGCGTTCGCGGATCCCAAATAGAAAGGCAAAACATATGACTGTCATGGATATCCACCCGCATATCATCGCCAATGATGAGAAGCGCTATCCCCTGGCGCCGTTGGGTGGCCATCAGTCCGACTGGTCGCGGACGCGGCCGGTAACGACCGAGCAGATGATAGCTGCGATGGACAAAGCGGGTGTTGCCAAGTCCGCGATCGTCCAGGCATCGACCTGCTATGGCCACGACAATTCCTACGTCGCGGATGCGGTGGCTGCGCATCCGGATCGTTTTACCGGCGTGTTCTCGGTCGATGTCCTGGCGGCTGATGCGCCTGAACGCATGCGGCATTGGACCAGTTGCGGATTGACCGGAATGCGTTTGTTCACCATCGGCAGCACCATGCCGGACCAGGCGTCCTGGCTCGACGATCCCAAGACCTACCCGGCCTGGGAATGCGCCGGCGCGCTCGGGCTGTCGATCTGCCTGCAGATGTCGCCTGCAGCTTTTCCGCAGATGATACGCATGGTGGAGCGCTTCCCGAAGGTCCGCATCATCCTCGACCACCTGGCACGGCCGGTCATGGAGGACGGGCCGCCGTATGCTTCCGCTGCGAGCCTGTTTGTGCTTGCAAAATATCCGACGATCTATCTCAAGCTGACCCCGCGCAGCTGCGTCGAATCGCGAAAGGGCAAGGCAACACCGGAAACTTTCTTTCCGAAACTGGTCGCAACCTTTGGCGCCTCACGAATTGCCTGGGGTTCGAATTATCCGTCATCGGAAGGGTCGCTCTCGGAACTCTTGGCGCTCGCTAAGGACTCGTTGTCGTGTCTTTCGCAAGATGACCAGAGCTGGATTTTTGCAAAGACTGCGCAATCGCTTTATCCTGCACTTTCCAAATGAAGGATGCCGCGATGTCCACCCAAAATAAAGTTACCTTGCACACGATGCTCGGTAATTATCCGAATACCAAGCCACTCAAGAGTGGAGCAATTAAATCGGACCTTGTCGATTTTGATTTCGTCGAGGTCAAGGTGGCGAACAATCTGTTCAAGAGCGTAGTCCGTGATGCCAAGTACGACCTCGCCGAACTTGCTATTGTGACCTACTTGCAAGCGAAATCTTACGGAAAGCCGTATGTGGTGCTCCCGGCTGTGCTGGTCAGTCGCGGTCAACACCACACCATCGCCTACAATGCCGATCGTGGGACGCTGAGGCCCTCCGATCTCATTGGCAAGCGCGTGGGCGTTCGCGCCTACACCGTGACGACGGGCGTGTGGGTGAGGGGAATTTTGGCGAACGACTATGGGGTCGATCTTAACAAGATCGAATGGGTTACATTCGAAGAACCGCACGTCGCGGAATATCGAGATCCCGCGGTCATCAAGCGCGCGCCGGCCGGCAAGGATCTGGTCCAGATGCTCCTTGACGGGGAAATCGATGCGGCTGTGGTCGGAGATAAACTCCCAGACCCACGATTGCGGCACCTTATTCCGGAACCCGAAACGGCCGCTCAGAAATGGGCCGAAAAACACCACGGCGTGCCGATCAATCACATGGTCGTGGTACGGGAAGAGCTGTCGCGGTCGCGGCCGGATATCGTAAAAGATGTGTTCCGGCAGCTGTATGACAGCAAACGGGCTGCGGGATTAGCCAATGGCCCTGTTCTGGATCCGTATCGCTTCGGCGTTGAGGCGTGCCGTCCAATTCTGGAGGTTATAGTTCATTTCTGTCATCAACAGCAGCTTCTGGCGCGGAAGCTGTCGGTGGATGATCTGTTTGACGATACAACTCGGTCCCTGATGGCGTCGTAGGATGGGTTGAGCCTCACAAGCGCGTTTACGCGTCTTGCGACGCGCTATGGCGAAACCCATCGATCACAAGCCGAAGCCTATCAATTTGCGGCCCTTGGGATTGATGGGTAGAGGTAAATCGCGTGAAGAACGCGCTTTACCTCTACCCATCCTACAAGGGCCGTCCCTACGAATTCCGAGGCGGTAAAGCCCCTTTAATATTGGTGACGCGCGCCGCTACGTCTCAACTCTTTCGACGGCGTCTTGCGCGACTTTTGCAAACTGGTCGTCGAGTGCGTAGCCTGAGCCGCGCACCGTACGGATCGGATCGGCCTCGTGATTGCTGATGAGTGCCTTGCGAAGGCGGCCGATGTGCACATCGACCGTGCGTTCGTCGATGTACTTTTCGGATCCCCAGACGCTGTCGAGCAACTGCTCGCGGGAGAATACGCGGCCTGGCCTTTCCATGAAAAATTCAAGCAATCGAAACTCTGTTGGTCCGAGTTCGATCGGGCGGCCGCCGCGCGACACGCGCTTCTTCTCGCGGTCCACCGTGATGTCGCCGTAGGACAGCATATTGGCGACACGCTCAGGCGAAGCGCGACGCAAAAGCGCGCCGACGCGAGCAATGAGTTCCGAGACGGAGAACGGCTTCACGATATAGTCGTCTGCACCGGTCGTCAGGCCGCGAATACGTTCGGCTTCCTCGCTCCGTGCCGTCAACATGATGATCGGCAGCGATTTCGTTTCCGTCCTTGCCCGCAGCCGACGGCATATTTCGATCCCGGAAAGACCCGGCAGCATCCAATCGAGAATCACGAGATCGGGGGGCGCTTCCCGAAGCCGCAGGTCGGCTTCGTCGCCACGGGCTATCGTTTCCACGGTGTAATTGGCCATTTCGAGGTTGTAACGAAGTAGAAGCGCCAATGCTTCTTCGTCCTCGACGATCGCTATTCTTGCATTCATAAAAACCTCCGCTCACTGGCTCGCCGACAATGCGGTCAATGTATTGGACTTCGGTCGCTCATCGGCAAGCGGGTGACCTTCGACCATATAATACACCGTTTCCGCGATATTGGTGGCATGGTCGCCCATGCGCTCGATGTTCTTCGCGCAAAACATCAAGTGCAAACAAAATGTGATGTGGCTTGGATCCTCCATCATGTAGGTCAGGAGTTCCCTGAACAAAGATGTGCACATGGCGTCGATTTCCGCGTCGCTACGCCAAACGACCATTGCCTTTTCGACATCGCGCGCCGCAAAACTGTCGAGCACCTGTTTGAGCTGTTCGAGCACCATCGTTGCCATGCGTTCAATGCCGCGCATGATGCTTGGTGGCTCGAAATTGCTGTCGAGCGAATCGACTCGTTTTGAAATGTTCTTGGCGAGATCGCCAATTCGTTCCATGTCATTGGCGATCCGGAGCGCCCCAACGATCTGGCGCAGATCAATGGCGAGCGGTTGGCGGCGTGCGATGGTCAGCACGCACTTTTCCTCAATCGCCGTTTGCAGCTTGTCGATCTCCTTGTCGGCGGACACGACACGGATGGCTTCTTCTACATCTCGCCGTGCGAGCGTTTCGATCGAATCCGCGATCTGCTTTTCTGCAAGACCGCCCATCTGGGAGACAAGGCGGGTTATTTCATGCAGGTCCACATCAAAAGCCTTGGCGGTGTGGTCATTCATCATCTTGCGTATCCTTCTATGGACGGCGATCAGCCGAACCGGCCGGTAATGTAGTCCTGGGTCCTACGGTCGCGCGGCGCGGTGAAAATCTTGCTGGTCGTATCGCATTCGATCAATTCACCGAGATACATGAAGGCCGTAAAGTCCGACACGCGGGCAGCCTGCTGCATGTTGTGCGTGACGATTACGATCGTGTAGTCGCTCTTGAGTTCGTCGATCAATTCCTCGATCTTTGCTGTCGAGATGGGGTCGAGTGCGGAACAAGGCTCGTCGAACAGGATTACTTCGGGCTTGATCGCGACGGTGCGCGCGATACACAGCCGCTGTTGCTGCCCGCCCGACAGACTTAGTCCATTGGAAGCGAGTTTGTCTTTGACTTCGTCCCAGAGAGCGGCGCGGCGCAAAGACGTCTCGACACGATTGTCCAGTTCAGCCTTGGGCAGTTTCTCGTAAAGCCGGATGCCAAACGCGATATTTTCATAGATCGACATCGGAAATGGCGTCGGCTTTTGGAACACCATGCCGATGCGGGCGCGCAACAGGTTCAAATCCTGCTGTGGCGAAAGGATATTCTCACCTTCGAAGATCACTTCACCGTCTGCCCGCTGGTTTGGATAGAGATCGTACATCCGGTTCAGGATGCGCAACAGCGTCGATTTCCCACAACCGGACGGTCCGATGAAGGCTGTGACTTTGCCCTGATACAGCGCGATGTTTATATCTTTGAGCGCTTTGTGTGCGCCGTAATAAAATGAGAGATTGCGTATTGAGACTTTGTCAGTGAAATTCTCTGCGTCGACCGCCTTGTGGGTGACGACGGGAACCGCAACAGTAGGGAGAGAGGCGTGATTCATGACTGCTTTCTCGATGCGGAAAGGACTCGTGCCAAGATACTCAGGGTAAGTACGGTCAAGGTGATGAGAAGTGCTCCGGTCCAGGCCAGCGCCTGCCATTCCTTGTAGGGCGAAAGGGCGAACTGGAAGATGACGACCGGCAGGCTCGCCGTTGGGGCGTTGAGGTCCGTGCTCCAGAACTGGTTGTTGAGTGCGGTGAACAGGAGGGGCGCGGTTTCTCCGCTTATTCGAGCGATGGCGAGAAGGATGCCGGTGATCATACCGGCTTTGGCCGCACGATAGCATACGCGCATGATGATGAAGGCACGCGGCATCCCGAGTGCGGCAGCGGCTTCGCGCAATTGATTGGGCACCAGCAGCAGCATGTCTTCCGTGGTGCGGACCACGACCGGCATGACGATCACGGCGAGCGCCACGGCTCCCGCATAACCTGAAAAGTGGCCCATGGGTGCCACCATGACTTCATAGATGAAAAGCCCGACAACGATCGATGGCGCACTGAGCAGGATGTCGTTGATAAACCGGACGACCGACGTGAGACGATCATGGCGGCCATATTCGGCCATGTAGGTTCCCGCGAGGATTCCGACCGGCGTACCGATAAGCACCGCAAGGGTGGTGATAATGAGACTCCCTAATATGGCGTTGAGCAATCCGCCACTCGATCCGGGCGGCGGTGTCATTTCGGTGAAGACGGCAAGGGAAAGTCCCGAAAAGCCCTCCCAGAGCAACGCCCCGAGAATGAGCACGAGCCAACCAAGTCCGATGAGGGTGGCGACAAACGAAAGCGCGATGGCGATCACATTGCGGCGGCGACGGGAGCGGTAGCGTGGGTTCATGCGAACTATCCAATCCTGCGCTCGATGCGCGCCAGCAGATAACGAGCTATGGCGAGCACTATGAAGGTGATGACAAACAGGATAAGTCCAAGTGCGATTAGAGACGAGGTATAGATATCTCCGACAGCTTCCGTGAATTCGTTTGCAATCGTCGCCGAAATCGTCGTACCGGGCGCCAGGATCGACGCGGAAATCTTGTGGGCATTGCCGATGACAAATGTGACGGCCATTGTTTCGCCGAGTGCGCGGCCTAG
>DATGVJ010000392.1:0-3173 GCA_035300505.1 Xanthobacteraceae bacterium | reverse complement strand
CATGGCGTGCTTCTTGTCTTTGGCGCCCCTTGCCAGCTTCGCTTGCTGGCGGGGCAGGAGCACGGCCGGACCATCCCATTAGCGGACCCAGGTCTTCACGCCACCCACCTTTACGCGCTTACTGCGACATGCTGATCGCGGCGCCCCACGGCTAACTTGGCCGGCAGATCACGCCTCCAAACCTCTGTAGCATCGCGATTTCATGCTGTGGCCGCCTGACGCGATTCACTGCGTTACCACGATGAAGTCCGTGTCTTTTCCAGTCTCTCCGCTGATGGCGTAATCGGATACAATGAGTGAAGAGCCTGGCGTCAGTAGTTCCGAGATGCGCTCGACCACATCCTGGGGTATTTCGATGCGGTCGAGGGCCGCGTTGGCCTTGTCGGGCGACGACACCGGTGTGGTGGTTTCCACAATTTGTTTGCCACGCGCGCGCCGGGAGGGCGTGGAAGGAGATTTCTCCGGCATCGACACGACAGTCCAGCGAGGTGTCTCACCCTCTTTTTGGAATCCCGTTACGGTAAACACATGCGTTCCCTGGGACTGCTCCGGATCTTGGATCCTGACCGGGATATCGAACAATGGCGTCAAGCCCTGACGCACGAAGAGCTTGCTCGACTTGCGGCTCACGAAAATGGAGACCGGGGCGACCTTTCGAGGCGCGACCGCAGCCCGCATCGACCCCGGAGCTTGGAGATCGGTGACTTGTTGCACGTCAGCATTGAGCGTTGACAGTGGATGCACCGGCGCGATTGTCATGGCGGCGTTGTCCTCAATGGCAGCCCGAGATTCCGGCGGACCGGAAGCGGCTTTCGGTTTGGATACGAAAAGGTTTGGATGGGCTGTCTCGACCGGCCGGATATCGTCCGGCGCGATGATCACGCGGGTGCCGCGCTTGGTGAGACGCCACAGTCGAATGGCAAAGTCATTCTTTAAGCGGATACAGCCGTGTGAGGCCGGGTGCCCCGGCAGAACACCCGCATGCAGCGCTATTCCTGACCACGTGATGCGCTGCATATA
Organism: Xanthobacteraceae bacterium; assembly: GCA_035300505.1. Taxonomy (GTDB): domain Bacteria; phylum Pseudomonadota; class Alphaproteobacteria; order Rhizobiales; family Xanthobacteraceae; genus VAZQ01. The sequence continues at coordinate 2,153 of DATGVJ010000392.1, read as the reverse complement.
TGGCATCGGGGCACCGCTATAGATGTTCGAGCGGTGCCATCGTTGTTTGCTGATAATGCTGAATACGCCGAGGGGCGTTGGATGGCCCGGGATACCCGTTGAAACTGAAGAGCGTGCGATCAGCGCGTCATTGTCATAAACCGAGATCCGCTGATCCGCGATCGAGATGACGATCTGGAGCGGGCCACTCGGAGCATCCTGGGTCTGATCTTTCTTCTCCAATGTGGGCTCTGCGTGCTTGTGCCGGTGGCTGTGCCGCAACGGAGCATGATCGCCCCACCAATATCCGTACTGCGGCCAATACAGGGGCCGGGCTTGGGCGGTCCCTAGAGGCACGATGCAAACGGCAAGTACCGCCAGTGCTGTCGCGCGGATTGATCCTACATTTGCTGCAGACATCCGACGCTCACGACTGCCCGAGGTGTTCACTTTGAATTTCCCCAGGGTATGTGACAGGAGCTGCGGTCCAAAGCCGAAAGGCAAGCAAGCCTATATGCTTCTCGCCTTCGAGGATGCCGTTCTTCCGCGTTTCGCCCTGCTGTGATCGTCGCTCACAGCTGACCCGTGGCGCCTTTTCGTTTCCAATTCCGCAAGTTTCGCATTTGCCAGGCCGCGTTTATCGGCATATTCTTTGCCGTCGATCGGCCCGACGTGCGGCGGATCTTTATCGAGGTACGGTCGCCCGATCCCAAACTCTTTGCCGTGCGCATCGATCCACTTCCACAAGTTTTCGCTTGAACTCCATCGCTGCGCACGTGTCTCGCCCTTTACGCTCACGAGATCGGCCGCAAGCCCGTGGCCATAGCCGCCGCGACGGCTCCCACCATGGTATGAGCTGTCAGTCGCAGCCCTGTTGCCGCTTGCGAGCGATTGCCGGTAATTATCGCGGAATCCGCTCGTCACGCCCGGCGAAAGCCCAGCGTCGTCCAGCGCGCGAAGAGCATGATACAGCTTCAGTTTGAAGCTCCGGTCCATGCCTCCGATCACGTAATCCATGAGCGACATGCCGGCTTTTTCTGCCGCCTTCGGATCCTTCCACGTGAAGTCCTCATCGACGAGCTTTATAATAGTTTTGATGACAGTCCGCGTTTTGCCCTTCTTCTTGACTGTCACCTTTATCTGCTTCGGCACCTTGATGGTATCGACTTTCGGGGCCCGTTGGTACACCGACCAAAGGTATCGGTCGATGCAGGTTTCTGCCACAAGGCACTCGTCGGGAGTTTCGGCGGAGCTCACTGCCTCCTTCGTGTAGCCTTGCACCGGATCAGGCGTGTTCGCGGACGCGACCTGCACGGACGGCGTTTCGGGCCGCGGCATCGGACGAGGGACGGGCAAAGCGGCGCCGACGATCGCCACATCGGTGACGGAGACACCGTCTTCGCCCATTGCTGCTTGCGGAGCGCCGATGGGCCCGGCGCCGGCGGTCGCAGATGTTGCCCGGCTGGCCTCGATCGACGCTCCGGTATTCTCGATGCGGGGCGAACCGAAGTCGAGGAGCCCCGCAGCAACCCAACCGGCGAGAACGACCGTTCCGCACAACGCCGCCAATGCAGCAAGTCGCCGCGGGTTCATCACCCCTCGCTTCCTGTCTCGTCCGAGGCCTCACCCTAACCGATGCGGCACACCCAGGCACAAGACGGGTTGTTTTTTCGGATCAAAACCAAGGAATCGGTGAAAATATGGCCACGCAAGGAAGAAAACTGCAGGCTATCATCTTTTCCGAAATGCGTTGCCGGAATGCAACTCGATCCTGGGATCACAGTTAACTACTGCGCCGGCGCAAGATCAGTGGCTAGACCAGGGCCATCCAGATCAACATATGGAACTGAGATGTTTTCTGATTCCGTACTCAGCATCCTCCCCTACGAGCACGAGGCGAGCGCCGGCAATGGGGTAGCGGCCAGGCTACCAGCGGCATCGCACCCATGTCCGTTCCTGGCAGTGCGCCCCGAAGGCGCGAATGATCAGTGGAGGAAGATTCCACCCAGAGAGTTGTCGATTGATTTGGTAGCTGACGAGCGGCTCGGCCTGGTAAGCGGAGGGCTGGAGCCTCGTTACAAAGGTCGCTTTAGGCGGCTGAGCAATCCGGCGGGCCGTAACGTGAGTGAAGCCTGAGCAGGCCTCGAAAGTGACAATGCGGATGCCGACCCTCC
>DATGVJ010000391.1:0-2136 GCA_035300505.1 Xanthobacteraceae bacterium | reverse complement strand
TAGGGGGAGGTTGGCTTGAGCAATTTAGTTCACAAAGAATTTTTCAATGATCTCGCAGTTACGTCTAACGGCGCATTTGATTTGAATCAAAACAATGTGTGCAGCCTGTCACACCGCCGACTCACTCGACCGATAGACGACGTCCGCTAACAGGAGAATCCCAGTGCGGAAGTTGCAATCGCCGAAATTGCCACCCTCTCAGTTTGAGCCAAAACTGGTTTGGACGATGCGGTCGGTTCTCGACGCGGCTGTCGATCAGATTGATACCGCTAACCGGACACCCGCGACAAAAGCGAAGATGGCGGAACGAATTCTGCGGGCCGCATCAGATGGAATCACCGACCCAATGATGTTAACTGCTATCGCGATTGAGGAACGGTATGCAGCCAGCGGACTAGGCGACTTCTCGGCTTACTTCGGCTGGCGAAGCACCGAAAATCCAAGCTGGCAGCCGTCGATAGATCCGAGGCCGCCAACTGCAGGCGGCGTTTTCTTCCTGCGTCCGGGGCACTGTTGATCGGATCAGGGAAGATGGGCTATCCGCCGACGGCGAAATAATGGTGTGCGTCGAGAAAGCAGGGCTTGTACATCGCATGCAGCACCTTGCCGCGCAGGAAGATCATGTGAGGCGTCAACCCGCCGCGCGCAGCGATCCAGCGCCGCACCCCCATCGGATACATCGAATACAGCATCATGGTTGCTTCGCGATCAGTGATAGTGCGACCGTTGGCGCCGAAATCCCAAGCGGCGTGGAAGCCAAGCGTCGCGCGCGAGGTCACGCAGATTTTGTCGTGAGGGACCGCACCGAGGACGATGGTGCAGGCCGAGGCACAGAGACCGTCAATGACCACGGATTCGCCGGATGAGCGCAGGCCCTGATATTTGTTGACGTAGGTTCCGATCCGACCGCCCCGATCGTCCGCAATGCGGACTACCGCATGACTTGCCCCCACACCCGCAAGCAAGAGAACTGCCGCGAGCAAACCCGTCACGAACTTCATGTCCCTACCCTGGTTCGAGCAAACCGATTTGATCGTTTTGCGTGATGCGCGAAACAGCGATAGCCTCGTGCGAGTTCGTGTCTTTGTCTAGGCAACCGCGATCCAAAAAGATTAAATTCGCATCGGTCTCGGTAACTTGAGGAAAGTTCCCTTTCGATCCAAGTTACGCGGTCTCTCACGTGAGGTGCCGGCCCGGCGACCAATGATGTTAGTAGGGGCGCTCGTGTTTATCGCTAGGCATGTACACGTATAGAGAGTGGTTTGGATGGTCGGGCAGGCGCATCACTTGGCTACCAAAGCCGCGAATGGAATCGCAAGCGGCCTGACCAAGTGAAAGAGGCCGCCGCCAATGCGTTAACGCAAATCCGCGGGGCTTTCTTATTACAGACGATCGAAAGCGGGAGCCTATCAAACGCCGTTCTGGCGCGATCGGATCACGGCGCGCTATCGCGCGTATGGGCCGCCCACCGAATTGCCTGAACTGAATTGCTGGTCGATTGAAAAGCATGCCGGACACCTCGCCGGAGGCAACTCGCTCACGCATTTTGCAGGTTGTGTACCGAAACCTTAGCGATCTCCGTCATCAGCAGCGCGCCTGCGAGCGGCTTTAGCAACTGCACGTGCCGCCCGCTCACGAAAGGCTTCGAATCACTGGCCATTATTTGATTACCCTTTAGGTTCGGCCAACCATTCGTGGAGCTTCGACCACCGCCGCCGTCCCGAGATGCTGCGCACTGCGATCGCGACGGCTTTCTTCTGGCCGACCAGCACGACCAGCTTCTTGCCGCGCGTGACGCCGGTGTAGAGAAGGTTCCGCTGCAGCATGGTGTAGTGCTGGGTCATCACCGGGATGACGACGGCGGGGTACTCCGAGCCTTGGCTTTTGTGAATCGTCGCAGCATAGGCAGGCACCAGCGTGTCGAGTTCACCAAAGCCGTAAGTAACGGCACGGCCGTCAAAGCTGGCCATAAGCTCGGCCGCCTCAGGGTCTACGTCGTCGATGTAGCCGATGTCGCCGTTATAAACTTCCTTGTCGTAGTCGTTCTCGATCTGCATGACCTTGTCGCCGGGTGCGAAGGTCCAGCCGAAGCGTTCGACCTTGCGCTCGCCGGCGGGGTTTAGCGCCGCCTGCAGT
>DATGVJ010000390.1:0-4328 GCA_035300505.1 Xanthobacteraceae bacterium | reverse complement strand
TCACGCTCACCTACGGCTTTGGCGTCGCCCTGGCGGCGCTCGCGGGCGTTATGGCGGCGCCCGTTTACAACGTAAGTCCGCAAATGGGCGCGAACCTCATCATCGTAGTGTTCGCGGTGGTGGTGATCGGCGGCATGGGTTCGATTATGGGTGCGATCCTGACCGGATTCGGCTTGGGGGTGATCGAGGGGCTCACGAAGGTGTTCTTTCCCGAAGCATCCAACACCGTGATCTTCATCATCATGGCAATCGTCCTGTTGATCCGGCCGGCGGGGTTGTTCGGAAGAGGCGCGTAGCATGCAGCGCGTTGCGGAGCTAAGCAAAGAACACGCGGTGCGCGCGCACAGCGAGGCCATCGCATTTGTCGCGATGGCGTGCGTGCTTGTCGTCGCGCCGGCCTTTGCCTATCCCGTGTTCCTGATGAAGGCGCTGTGCTTTGCGCTGTTCGCATGCGCCTTCAACCTGCTGATCGGCTATGTCGGGCTGCTTTCTTTCGGCCATGCGCTGTTCTTCGGCTGGGCGAGCTACATCAGCGCACATGCCGCCAAGGTTTGGGGCTTCTCGCCGGAGCTCGCGATCCTCTTGGGAGCCGGAGCCGCCGCCGGACTCGGCGTAATTGTCGGCGCACTCGCGATCCGTCGCCAAGGCATCTATTTTGCCATGATCACGCTCGCCTTGGCGCAGATGATGTACTTCTTCGCCGTTCAGGCGCCGTTCACGCATGGCGAGGACGGCATCCAGGCGGTGCCGCGCGGAAAGCTGTTCGGGATCATCGATCTTGCCGACCAAACCAACATGTATGTCACCGTGCTGGTCATCTTCCTCGGCTGCTTCCTGTTGATCTATCGCATCATCAACTCGCCCTTCGGCGAAGTGCTCAAGGCGATACGCGAGAACGAGCCGCGCGCGATCTCGCTGGGCTACAGGAGCGAGCGGTATAAGCTGGTCGCGTTCGTGCTGTCGGCGGCGTTCGCGGGAGTGGCCGGGGCGACGAAGGCACTTGTCTTTCAGCTTGCATCCTTGACCGATGTCGACTGGCCGATGTCCGGCGAAGTCATCCTCATGACATTGGTCGGCGGATTGGGCACGCTCTTCGGGCCGGTCGCGGGCGCCTTCTTCATGGTCGCACTGGAGAACTACCTGACCACGATCGGCCAATGGGTGTTCGTCGTCCAAGGCGTGATCTTCGTCGTCTGCGTGCTGCTGTTCCGCCGCGGCATCATCGGCGAGCTTGCACATGTCCTGCGCGTCAAACTCTGATTCGTTCTAGCGGTCGTCTATGGTGCGTCGCGTGACCAGGCAGCACACAGCCTTGCGAAGTGCGGCCGAAATGCGTGCTTTGCAGCATGTCCGCTTTCGAGGGTAATCCGGCCATTGAGCAGACGTCGCCGAATGACCGAGTTAGACCCAGACTGTGTAAAAACGCCTCGTTTCGTGTGAGTCTCGCGAGTGATTCGCGGGAGGATCGGATGAGGCGCTTTGTTGAGGGCACGGATCGCGCACAAGCCACGCTATTTCCTGAATGCCTGGAAGATTGGATTTGCGAGGATAACCCGGTTCGCGCGATCGATGTCTTTGTCGACGAACTCGATCTTGCGGAACTCGGGTTCGGTGGGGTCGATCCCGAGGCAACCGGACGGCCTTCATACCATCCATCAGTACCGCTGAAGCTCTACATCTACGGCTATCTCAATCGGGTTCAGTCGAGCCGCCGGCTTGAGCGTGAGGCCTCCCGCAACGTTGAAGTCATGTGGCTCACGGGCCGGCTTGTTCCCGATCACAAGACGATTGCTGATTTCCGCAAGGATAACGGGCCTGCGATACGCAAGGTGTGCGCGCAGTTCGTCGCACTTTGCCGAGAGATGGGCCTGCTGACGAAAGCGAGCGTTGCCATCGACGGCAGTAAGTTCAAAGCGGTCAACAACCGCGACAAGAATTTCACGCGCGCGAAGATGGAGCGCCGCCTCGCTCAAATCGAGGAGAGCGTGGCACGGTATCTGAGCCAGCTCGACACCGCCGACCTGCAGGAGCCTTCGGAAGCGCTCGCTTCGAAGACGGCGCATCTCAAGGAGAAGCTTGCCAAGCTCGCGAGCGAGGTCCAGCGCCTGAAAGCGATCGAGAAGGAGATGCTTGCCTCGCCCGATCGACAGATTTCTCTGACCGATCCTGATTCACGTTCGATGGCGACGAGCGGGCGCGGCTCGGGCGTCGTCGGCTACAACGTGCAGGTCGCTGTGGATACCGAGCATCATCTGATCGTCACGCACGAGGTGACGAATACCGGCTCGGATCGCGCACAACTTGCCAACGTCGCATCGCAGGCGAAAGGCGTTCTTGGTGCTGACCATCTCGATGTCGTCGCCGATCGCGGCTACTTCAACAGCACCGAGATTCTGGCATGCGAGCAAGCCGACATCACGGTGACGCTGCCGAAGCCAATGACATCGGGCGCGAAGTCGGATGGCCGCTTCGGCAAGCAGGACTTCATCTATCTGCCGACGGAGGATGTCTACCGCTGCCCGTCGGGCGAGAAGCTGACCTATCGTTATACGAACGAGGAGGACGGCAAGACGCTGCGCCGCTATTGGACGACGGCATGCCCGCGCTGCCCGCTCAAATCTCAGTGTACCAAGGGACCGGAGCGGCGTATCACGCGATGGGAGCACGAACACCTGCTCGAAGCTGTGCAGCAGCGTCTCGATGAGAACCCGCAGGCAATGCGCCAGCGCCGTGAGACGGTCGAGCATCCCTTCGGCACGCTCAAGATGCGGATGGGCGCGACGCACTTTCTGATGAACCGCCTGCCGAAGGTTGCGACCGAGATGGCACTGCACGTGCTCGCCTACAATCTCACGCGGGTCATGAACATCGTCGGCGTGCAGCCGCTCATGGCGGCGATCCGGGCGTGAGGGCTGGGCATCGGCGCGCCCATATTCTCGACACCACCACCAGATCGCTCACAGCGGCCGGGCAAGCGATACAGTCGATTCCAGCTCGTAATTGCAAGAACATGGCAAGTTTTGCCTGTCCCGGAATTCGTGAGTTGGTGCTCGCTGGTGTCCGCCCCCGCCAAAACGTTTTCACGCAACCAAGACCCCAAGCGGACATTCCACCCAATTTACAAACTGCTGCTGCCCCAAATATTTCTACGGCTTGCTGGTCGGGGCCATCCACCCATGAGGCGGCCGAAATGAAAAGCCCCAGCCGGAGTCGGGGGACGGGGCCAGGGCTTCCATCTTCAGGATGACGATGCGACAGTTACGCTACGAGCCATCCCGGTTACCCGCTTATGCGTGCAGCTTTGTGTGACCCATAATGAATGACACTACGCTGAAGCAGATCGCGGCAGTTAAAGCGACCGTCAATAAAGGGAACCACATCTGGACATAGAGCCACATCTAACGATCCTCCTCTAGTCGGCTCCTATCATCACAACGGAAGGCGGCGCGTAAGTTAATTTAGACAGCAACCAACCGAGACAGTTCCTGCGGCGGGTCCTTCCAAAGACGTGGATGCCCGGCTTAAACGCGTAGGCGCCTGATCGCTTAAGATGTAAAACGATGCAAGAACCTCCGCTCAGTGGCGGTTATCTCAATTGAGCGCGGCTGACTTCGGTGCAAGCAACAGCGTGTAACACGCGTCTACAAGTGCGGAACTCGGGTACGATTCACCCGGGAGGGTCACCAACTCCTTGGGGAACTCGTCCCGGCGCTTCCACGAGTCGACCTTCGAAAGCGCGACTTTCTTCGTGTCGGAGTCAGGCAGTGCACGGAATTTGTCGGCGCACACGGGTGCCAGCGCCGCTATGACCGCCAGCTCTGACCGCTGTTTTGCCATCTTGTCAGCGGTGCTGCCGAGCGACCAGCCGCCCCAGTAAAAGCCAACAAACATCGTTGCGACGGCACCGGCGGCTGCGCCTTGCAGCAAACGCTTCAGCGATTCTCCTTGCAGGATTGAAGGTACTTGCATGGTATTTCCTTTCACCCGACATGTTTCGGAGCGAGGCCACGGAGACCCGGCTGGGTCCCGGTTAGCTGAATTGAATGCTTTTATGGGAAGCATGCGCTCGTTTGCGAACGGAATCTGTATAAAATTGATCACCAGGCCGCAGCCGGAAACAAGGCACGATCAGAAGGCAAGGTTCACGTCAGGCCAGCGCGGAGCATTTTCAGCGATGCGCCGAATCTCCGCTGCTCTGCAATCGCGGCCTTGGTGCGCTCGCCGTGACGGTATTGCCCATTCCGTTTGCCAGGAGGCCCGCCGCTACCGCTTGCGCAGAAAGAACGACTCGGTTCAGGCCCTCTGCGGTTCAATGATCCGCGATCCGC
>DATGVJ010000389.1:0-2828 GCA_035300505.1 Xanthobacteraceae bacterium | reverse complement strand
ATCCCGATCGCCGCATTGAGTCCGGCGCACATCGCCGTCTTGCCGTGGCTGCGCGGCTCGAACCAGATGGGAAATCGCACCGACTGCTCCACCACATCGCCGTTAGGTCCGGCGACCTTCTTGGCGCGGGTCTCGACCCGCAGGGGAGCTTCGGCGAGGCGCGAGACGGCGTACAATGCCTCGCCGTCCAACGCTCCTTGAAAGCCGTTGCGAGCCTCCTCCCCGCCATAGGCGACCACCCCCACGTGAAAGTAGTCGCGGACGCCTTCGGCCTTGGAGCAGCTGGTAATGAGCGTGTAGAGCGTCTTATTGAGCACATCCGCCAGAAAGGCAGCCTTGCTCTGTCCGCTTTTCAAGCGATGATTCATCGACGCGGACTGGTCCATCACCATCACGATGGCGGTCGGCGACGCGCGGCTGATTTCTGCTCGGTAACTCAAGGATCGCACCCCCACGGAAGGCCGCAACCGCGACCTGCAACAACGGCGACTTGCACGCCGCCAACGGCCTCAACGCAGCAGTGCGATGCTCCGCACGCCAAGGAACGCGGTTCAAGGAACGCGCCTCCCGCACCGGAGTTCCACACGATCGAGACCATTCGTGTTTTTTTCTCGGGATATGCAGCATCTCTGCAACTGAGGACGTGGCGAGATATCATAAATGAATCAATCAGGTGGAGCTGCTGTTGATCGCCTGGGAGATCGCGGTCCGGCTTCGCGTGGCGGGAACCCAACGCCCGTTTCCACGTTGCATTTGGATACTTGAAAGGCAGTTCAAACGCCGGAGTCGCGGCCATGAAACAGATGTTCGATCAGCTCTTGAAATTCTTGCAACAAGGGATTTCTGCGATCTTCCGTTTCGTCGAACTGATCTGGACCTGGTCCGTCGACCAGATCAGCAAGCTCATGGCCGTGCCATGGCAGGACTGGCCGCTGCTGAAACAGGTTCTGCTGGTCCTGATCCTGGCTGGAGTGCTCTGGGCGCTTTACAGAGCAGGCTGGGAGCTTTTGGAAGCCGGTGCGGCGATCTTGGCTGCATTCGCGGGCCTGCTTGGCGTGCTCGTTCAAACGCTACCCCAGGTATTTTTAGCGGGAGTTATCGCCCTGGGAGGCGTGTGGCTCGTCAATCACCTCGACAATTCGTCATTGCGGGTGCCGAGTTGGATGCAGGCCAGCGAACAAAATAGCCCGCCGCAAAATCAAAATAGCATGCCGCAAAAATCACCAAGTAACCCACCTCAGGGCCAGTAGTTTTGAGGTCGTTTCCCTGCGAGGAGCCGTACAGCCGTTGCTCGGCCACACCAAAATCGAAAGCACGGCCAGATATCTCGACATCGAAGTGGATGATGCCATCGAGGCCTTGAAGAAAGCTCAAAGCGAGACGAAGCTACCGGGTCTGCTTTGTGCCCGCTTGGCATACGCAGTTCTCGACGCTTACCGGCCCCATCTGTCCTGCCAGATTTTCTCGCCGATCAAACACGGCACCCGCGGCTCTTTCTCGGCCGCCGGGACGATGCGGTGCTCCGGCGCCCGGTCCGCGACCTCAAGTATGAGCTTGGTCCGGATCGCCTCCTTGAACTTGTCGCGGTCCTTGATTGCCACCACAAACGAGCCCGGCCCTCCGATCACGCAATCCTCGTAGTATAAATCGAGGTCATCGATATCCATCGTCGCATAGGACGGCTCCTTCACCATGATGGGCAGGCCGTTGATGGTGATGCCCTTCTCCAGCGCCGCGGCGCGCGCACCGGTCACCGGCGCGCCATTGTTATTTGGGCCGTCGCCGGAAATATCAATGACACGCCGCAACCCGCGATAGGGATTCTCTTCGAACAGCGGCATTGCGAAATTGATCGCGCCGGAAATCGAGGTGCGCGAGCCCCGGCGGACCGGCGTTTGCATGATCTCGTTGGCGACAGCGTCCGCTGTTTCCGGGCCGTCGATCACCCGCCAGGGAATGATGATTTTCTGGTCGCTCGATGCCGACCACTCGAAATAGGTCACGGCTATCTTGCTATTCGGCCCGGATTTCATCGCCTGAAGGAATTCTTTCGAGACGATGGCCTGCGCATAGCCTTCGCGCTGAACGGCAAGTTCGTCCAGGTCCATCGAATAGGAAACATCGACCGCGATGACGAGTTCGACGTCGACGGAAGGCTGATTGTCCTTGGCGGCGGCCAATTGAGATCTGGGATCCGGCGCGGCAACGCTGGCAACGTCACCCGCTACAATCGCCCCGGCGGCAAGCACCGCCCCAATCGAGACACACCAGCGCATGGCGGACCTCCAGTCGTTTCGAGGGGATGGTGACACGCAAAAGGCGCCGCGAAAAGCGATAACATACGCTGATCTTCACGGCCCCGTGTCGATCTTCTCGGGCCGGTTCCACGGCGAGTTCTAGAAAAGGCGGCAGCTATGACACTGCAAGAAATTCTGACGCCGAGACTGGGGCAAGCGCTCCGGCCCAATATCTGGGACGCCGCTGCGCTGATTCTCGTGATTGGGGCTCTAGCGCGTAGGATGGGTGGAGCGAAGCGATACCCATCAATTGCATCTTATGGAGATGATGGGTTTCGCAGGCTCAACCCATCCTACGTACTGCAATGACATTGGCGAACATCGTAGCCCGGATGGAGCGCAGCGAAATCCGGGACTCACGCGACGCCGGCCCCGGATTACGCGGAGCCTGTCATCGGGCGGCGCTTCGCGCCAACCCGTTGGCTCCATCCGGGCTACAGCCGCTTGCGCACGTGTGGTGATTTGCCCGTCGGGCCGTTTGGTGTCGAGTCATTTTTTCGGATGTTCCGAAAAATATTTGTTGCCACCTGA
>DATGVJ010000388.1:0-4763 GCA_035300505.1 Xanthobacteraceae bacterium | reverse complement strand
TGGAAGTTCCTTGGGATGGGCCTGGTCGTTATGCCTCCGGCGCTGCTCTTGGCGCTGGGCAGCTTCCTGCTGCTCCAGATGCGATGATGGCCGAGATCGCGAAGCCCTGAAGCACATCTGCCTTCAGACCAGCATCGCTGGACGCCGTGAATTTTCTGATAGCCGGCGTGCGCGGCCCTCGGACCATACCTGAATGTTTTTTGTGATCACGCAGCAGCATTGGAGCCAATCTGCCGTCGGTCTGATGACGGCATTGGACGGGCTGCTTGGTCTCATCCTGAAGACGCCGATCGGGGCAGCAATCGACTCGACCCACGCGAAGCGCGGCATCAACGTGGCGGCGCTCGCTACGATCGCCATCAGCGCCGCCACTATTGCCGCCGCACCAAGCTTCTGGCCGTCTGCCGCAAGCTCAATACCAAGGAGAGCGTACTCCGGCGCAATGGCTACCAAGGGCAGGTCGGGTCTAAGCCTCCGGAATTGTTGAAACAGCAACTCCTGCCGAACTTCGTGATCGAGCCAGTCAAGGCGACACGGAATATGCTCTTCATCAAGTTGCCGGACCGGATCGTGCTGATCGATCCGGATAGCAAGGTGGTGGCTTAGATCAGGCGACGACTGATGTTGAGACGTCTTCTGCGGCTTACGACGTGCCCAGCGGCAGGGCTACGAATTTGGTCGACTCGCCGGACTTGACCTGCATCAGCACGGTGCGCTTTCCCTCCTTGCGGAGCTGGGCAACACGGTTGTCGACATCCTCAGGGTTCGAAACCGCTTGTCCGCCGACACTGAGGATCACATCGCCAGCCTGCAGGCCATGCTCGGCGCCAGCACCGCTGGGATCGACAGCAACGACCATCACACCTTGCATGCTGCCACCGGCCAGACTCGCCGCCGGGGTAAGGGCGAGGCCGAGGTCCGGCGTACCGCTCGCGGGCGTGTTGCTTGCTTTTGTTTCGGCTTGCGCCTGGCGCTCAGACGGCGGCGTCCCAAGGGTCAAATTCAGGGTAGTGGGCTCGCCGTTTCGAAGGACGGTTAGCGTGATCAAGGTGCCTGGTGCTATCCCGTCGATCTTCCGCACGAGCTCACGCGAGTCCTTGATTACTTCGCCGTTGACCGCTGTGATGACGTCGCCGGTCCTGATCCCGGCCTGGACGGCCGGACTTTCCGGCCGAGCTTCGTCAACCAGGGCGCCCTGGGCCTTCTTCATGCCGAGGCTGTCCGCAACGTCGGCGGTGACCGGTTGGGTTCGGACACCAATCCAACCGCGGACGACGTGGCCATCGGCTTTAAGTTGGGCGATGACGGATTTGGCTATAGCAGCCGGAATGTCGAAACCGATACCTACGGAACCCCCGGAGGGGGAATAAATGGCCGTGTTGACGCCGACCACGTTGCCATTCATGTCGAATGCCGGACCGCCCGAATTGCCCTTGTTAATTGGGGCATCAATTTGAATGTAGTCGTAAGGACCGGAGTCGATGTCACGACCTTCCGCTGAAACGATGCCGGCCGTCACGGTGCCGCCGAGGCCGAACGGGTTGCCGATCGCGACTACCCAATCGCCGACGCGCGAAACCTGATCGGCGAAACTGACGTACGGAAAACCCTGAGCATCGACCTTGATGAGAGCGAGATCGGTCTTTGGATCCGTACCGATGATTTTGGCCGTGTAACTCTTACCGTCGTCCGTCGTGACCAGCACAGATTGTGCGCCCTCGACAACGTGATTGTTGGTCACGGCATAGCCATCTGCCGAGATGAAGAATCCCGAACCCTGTCCCGTGACTACCTCGTGTTTCTGCTGAAATGGCAGATTTCCTTTCGGGCTCATGCTCGTGGCCGGCAGAGATTCGTCTATCTTGACGCTCACCGAGACGACGGCCGGCTTCACCCTTATGACAAGGTCGGCAAATCCGACTGGGAAGGCCGCTCTTTCAACAGCGCGAACGGTAACGGCGGGGCTTGGAGGGGCCTGAACCGGGGAGTCAGCGATAAGAGCCATCTGGCGATAAGCGAAAGCCCCACCAAGAAGCATCGCGACACTTAGCGCGACGGAGGTGAGCAGAACTCGACGATGTCTGAAAGATGACCTAGGATTGGTTGGAACGGCGTTGCTAGTTTCCCTCATGGCGTTTCTCCGTTGTCGCTGGTTGCGGGTGGCAGTGCTTGGTATGCTTTTCGATCAACCATCTTGCCTGCTTGGCGTGTAGATTTCTGCGCACGTGCTGCCGCCGGAGCGGTAGCAATACTGACTATCTCGTTTTGCGATCACCATCGGTTCACCACTAAATAGCCCGTGATCATCAGCACGATTAGGACGCCCGAAGCCCGAATGTTGACCCACATGCGGTGGCGGTATTCATTGTCGCTTTCAGATGCGCATTCGTACAATCCGATTTCATCGACCGGGGTATTCATCCTTAAAGCTGATTTACGCAAGGAGGGAGCAACGCGCGAACGGAAGGGGATGACGTTGGATTTCCCAGCCCTATCGCATCTCCGAAGGCCCGACCCCCAGCGGGGGACACCACGCGAATTAAGGCGGATAACTTGTGGTTCGCCATCGATCATTGGCTCTGCTTCCTTCGTGTTCGGCATCGGCCGCAATCCGCCAAGATATGAGTCAATTCCCCTTGGCCGGTGGGGTCTGCGCCGCAGCCTCCGTCTCGGTTGACGACGGTGTCGCGGCTGCAAGCTGAACCGTGTCGCCGCTTTGCAATGTCTCGGGAGGGCTGTCGATCACGCGATCCTGGGGAGCGAGGCCGGCCGTCACTTCGACGCTGTCACCGAAATCGCGGCCGAGTTGGATGGATTTGAGCACCACCTTGTTGCCGTCGCCAAGGACCGCGACCTGTACCCCACGGTTGACCGTCATCAACGCCGTGGCCGGGATGCGCACCATGTTCGGGTCTCCCGGAATCTGGAAATCAACGCGGGCATAGGTGCCGCCAAAAAGCTTGCCGTCCGTATTGTCCGCCTGCAGTTCAACCAGCATGCTGCGTGACATTGCGTTCATGGCGTTCGACGTCGTGACCAGGGTGGCGTCGAACTTCTGGCCTGGATATTGCGGCATTTGGAAAGTCGCCTTCAAACCCGGGCGGAGATCGGCTGAGAATGCCTGCGGAACCTGGACGTAAATCCGGACGCGGTGCAGATCGGAAACCTCGAACAGCTCTTGCCCGGCGGTACTGCCGGCGTTGATCAGCGCACCGATGTCGGTGTTGCGTAACGTGACAACACCGTCGAAGGGTGCCACGATCTGCTTGAAGGATTGCATTGTCTCCAGTTGATCCACATTCGCTTCGTTGGCATCCATGACCGCCTTCTTGGATGCTGCATCGGCGGTAGCCTGGTCAAACGTCTGCTGGGCTATGGCCTGTTTCTTCACGAGACTTCCGTAGCGACCGGCGGTGATTGCCGCGATGTCATAATTGGCTTTGGCGCTGGCCAGAGTGGCTCTGGCCTGCGCGAGCTGTTGGTCGAGATCCGGGGCCTCGATGGTAGCCAGCACCTCGCCGGCTTTGACCTGTGCGCCGATATCCTTGTCCCAGCTTTTCAGGTAGCCGTTGACCCGCGCGTAGATCGCGGCCTTGTAATAGGGCTGAATATTGCCGGGCAGTATCAGGCTCTGCCCGGCGTCTCCGTGTGCAAGCTTGGCCAGCGAAACGGTCGGGACCGCCTGTGCGTTCGTCCACTGCACGAGTTTTTGATTGCTGCGAGCCCTGGTGAAGAGGCCACCAGCGGCGATAGCGCCTGCAGCAACGAGTGCGATCATGGCGACCAGCAGGAGCCGGCCGGGCCTGGGCGTCTTGAAGCTTTGCGAGGACATCATGCGCTCCGATCTCATCAGGCTTGGGTTGGATGAAATTGCACAGCTGCCGCCTCAGGGCTCTTGCGGTCGCGGCCATGGACGACGCTGAACATTGTCGGCACCAGAAACAGCGTGGCGAAGGTGGCGAAAAGCAAACCGCCGATCACCGCCCGACCAAGCGGGGCGTTTTGGCCGGGCTCGATCGCCATCGGCGCCATGCCGATGATCATCGCGAGCGCCGTCATCAGCACGGGCCGGAATCGTGTGCTGCCAGCATCGAGGGCCGCGGCAAGCGCGTCGGCGCCGGCCGCCAGGCGTTCGCGCGCGAAGCTGATCACCAGAATACTGTTCGCGGTGGCGACACCCATGCACATGATGGCCCCGGTGAGAGCGGGAACGGAGAGCGTCGTGCCGGTGCCAAAAAGGATCCAGACGATGCCGGCAAGCGCGCTTGGCAGCGCCATGACGATCACGAACGGGTCGAGCCAGGACTGAAAGTTGACGACGATGAGCAGGTAGATCAGGACGATTGCGAAGGCGAGGCCGACAAAGAGTTGCTGATAAGCGCTCGTCATTGTCGTCACCTGGCCCCGCAATACCACGGTGGCACCTTTCGGCACGTCGTGAGCCGTCTCCTGGATTATCTTTTGGATGTCGGCGGCAACTCCGCCGAGATCGCGTCCCTGCGGCGTCGCATAGATGTCAATGACGGGGCGGACGTTGTAATGGGAAACGAGCGCATTGTTTGGGGTCCGCTCGATCGTGGCGAGGCCACCGAGCAGTTGCGAACCGGTGCCAGCCGTGGTGGTCAGAGGTATGTTTTTGAGCCCGCTCATCGTACCGATGTCGCGCGGCGGCGTCTGGATCGACACCGCGTACGAAACTCCGGTCTGGGGGTCCAGCCAGTACGTCGGAGAAGTCTGCGAGCTGCCGGCCAAGGTCGTCTGCA
>DATGVJ010000387.1:0-2303 GCA_035300505.1 Xanthobacteraceae bacterium | reverse complement strand
TCATGCCTGCACGCGCCCAATCGACGGTCGCAACCGAAAAACAACTGCCGCTGGCGCTGGCCCTCGAAGCCGCGCAGGGCACGCTCGACCAATGCCGCAAGGATGGGTTTCGCGTTTCCGTTACAGTACTCAATAACGCGGCCCAACCTATCGTATTGCTGCGCGACGGTGGCACCGGCCCGCATACGGCCGACACGAGCCGGCGCAAGGCTTATACCTCGCTCACGTTCCGCGCGCCGACCACCGCATTGTCCAAACGCCTGGCCGAAACCCCGGCGCTCGCCAATTTGAACAATGTCACGGACGTGCTGGTGCTAGGCGGCGGGGTGCCGATCAAATCCGGCAACGATACCATAGGCGCGATCGGCGTCAGCGGCACACCCACCGGTGAAAAAGATGAGGCCTGCGGGCAGGCCGGCATCGATCGCATTGCCGACCGCCTGAAATAGGCGAACCGACCGTCGTCATGCGCGCGCCCGTTTTTTACCGCACAGTAAAGGTGGATGGACTCTCCATCTTCTATCGAGAGGCGGGGCCGAAAGATGCCCCCGCGATTCTCTTGCTTCATGGACTGCCGTCTTCGTCGCGAATGTATGAGGCGCTGCTTTCGCGGCTTGCCGATCGCTATCACCTTATCGCGCCCGACTACCCCGGCTTTGGACATAGCGATTGGCCGGACCCGGCACAGTTTGCCTATACGTTCGATCGCTTTGCCGAAATCATGAATCACTTCACAGAATCAATCGCGCTGCATCGCTACACGCTCTACATGCAAGATTATGGCGGCCCGGTAGGCTTTCGCATGGCCCTGAGTCATCCCGAGCGGATCAATGCCCTCATCGTTCAAAATGCCGTGGCACACAATGAAGGCCTGGGGGCCATTTGGAAGGCGCGACGCGCTTTCTGGGCCGATCGTGCAGCCAATGAAAAGACGCTGCGCACAAATCTGCTCTCGCTGACAACGACGCGGACGCGCCACGTGGGCGAGGACCCCAATGTGGAACGCTATGACCCGGATCTGTGGACCGATGAATTCGCGTTTCTAAGTCAACCAGGCCAAGCCGAGATTCAAAGCGATCTGTTTTACGACTACCGCACGAACGTCGATTCATACCCCAAGTGGCAGGCGTGGTTGCGCGAGAAGCAGCCTCGGCTACTGGTCATCTGGGGAAAATTCGACCCTTCTTTCGCGCCTTCGGAACCCGAGGCATATCGTCGCGACTTGCCGAACGCCCAAGTTCACCTTCTCGACGCCGGTCATTTTGCGTTGGACACGGTTGCCGACGAGATCGCTGCGTTGCTAAGAGGCTTTGTCGAAGCTCCACCTTAAAAAGCGGCGCCGCACCGCCCCGCTGCAGCGGCGGCGAGGTCCGACATGGAAGGCCACTTTGCCGTTTTTGGAAATCAGATTCCAGAGTTTCCCATCTAATCAGGCGCGGTGCGCAGGCCGACAATGCATTCGTACAGCAGAACTCGGAAGACTCATATGACGACGAAACAGAAGACAATCATCGTGACGGGAGCGTCCCAGGGGATCGGTGCCGCGGTTGCCAACCTGTTCCTCGACCGCGGCTACAACGTGGTGGGCAACTCGCGCAAGATCAGTCAAAAGAACGAGCTGCAGCGCTCGGACAAGCTGGCCCTGGTGGACGGCGACATCGGTCTCGCCTCGACGGCCGGGAAGATCGTTGGTACCGCGGTAGAGCGGTTCGGCTCGGTCGACGCCCTCGTGAACAACGCGGGGATTTTCTTTACGAAGCCGTTCACCGAGTACACGCCCGAGGACTTCCGGGCGTTGTCGTCGACCAACTTGGATGGCTTCATCCATACGACGCAATCGGCCGTAAAGCAGATGCTTTCGCAAAAGAGTGGCGGCAGCGTGGTGAGCATCACCACTTCCATCGTCGATCATCCGCTTGCGGGGGTGACCGCGTCCGTCCCGATGATCACCAAGGGGGGCATCGACGCGATATCCCGGAGTCTCGCCATGGAATACGCGCCGCAGGGCATTCGCGTGAACGTGGTGGCTCCAGGCGTCGTGGATACGCCGATGCACAAGAACAATCCCAAGGAGTTCCTTCGCACGCTGTCGCCCCTCGGGCATGTTTCGAGTGCCAAGGACATCGCGGAGGCCGTGTTCTATCTCACCGAGGCGAGCCAGGTCACCGGCGAGGTGCTGCACGTTGACGGCGGCGCGCATCTGGGCCGGTGGTGATGTAAATGTCCACGAACACAACGAACGCCAGTGCCGAACAACGGCTGAAAGACCTTGGCATAAAACTGCCTCGTCCACCAGCTCCGCT
>DATGVJ010000386.1:0-8197 GCA_035300505.1 Xanthobacteraceae bacterium | reverse complement strand
CATCATTGAATCGCATCGCGGCCGACTATGGGCTGTCGACAACTCTCCGCGCGGCGCAAGTTTTCACCTCATTCTACCCAACAAAGTCGAGCCACATGAATGACGCCGTCACCGGCAATCCCACGATGTTCGTCATTGATGACGATGCCACGCCGACGGAACTCTACGTGTGCAACGACGCGGGCGTGTATGTCACCAAGGATGCAGGCCTCACTTGGCTGAACGCAACCGCTAATCTCCCGAACGTGATGGTGGTCGATCTGGTGTATTAGGCCGCTACGAAGTCCCTCATCGCCGCTACCTACGGGTGAAGCATCTGGCAGATCGCGCGCGCGGTTGGCCACCGTATTATCCAACGATCGGCGCTGCTATTTTGGCGGGATAGCTGACATAGATTCGACGCGTTGGCTTCGGACGCAGGGGCCAGGACCAAACGTATGCTCGATGCAACCGCTCATCGCCTGGCGTACCGTGCGAGACATCTTCGCTGAGGTCGCTAGCGGTTGAACTGCGGGAAATGCTTGTCCTGCGATGAACGAGGCGCCGACGGTTGCGCCGGTCATGACCTGATCTATGGCTGGTTAGCTGGGATAAATCCGTCTGTGAGCGTCTGCATGAAGCTCACGATCGCATCCTCTTCCGCGTCCGACAGGCCCAGGCGCCCAACTTTGCTTGTGTTCATGTTGGCGGTCGACTCCGGCGCGGGCCAGCATGTCGTTCCTTCGCCAGGGTCATCGGGCCGGCAGCGCGGCAGGACGTCGCGCGTGTTGTAAAAGTGCACGATTGCCTTGAGGCTCTTGAAATAACCGTTGTGGCCATAGGCCTTCACGAAGGCCGGATAGGGCCGCTTGTCCACGTTGCGAAGCGTTGGCACCCGTATTCGTGCCTGATTGTCTGGCGCGAGCGCCATCCACCGCTGATCGACCGTCGAGGGCTGGCTCAGCAGATGCCCCCTGCCGAGAAAGGTGCCGACGCCGCCATCGACGAATGACGACCCTGCCGGATTGGGGACATAGCCGAACGCGTCGGGCCGATTTTCCGTATAGTATGGAAGCCGCGGATTGGCCGGGATTCCGATATTGCTGGCGGTGAAGTCGGTGAACAGCGGGTCCTCGCCGGGCCCGCCGTCACGGTGACACTCGTTACATTTCGCCTTGCCGCGGAACAGGTCGTACCCGGTCTGCTCCTGCGTCGTGAACTGCGCCTTGCCAGCGAGCACCGCGTCGAACTTCGAGGTAAACGACGTCAGCTCGGCCGATGCTTCATATCCGGCAATGGATTGCGCCATCTGGTCGAAGGTGCTCATCGCCCGCCCACGGTCGAGGGAGCTTAGATGCACCGGTAGAGGATCACTCGCGGGCGGCGGCCCGGGCCGGTCGCAGACCTGCTCCACGTCGCTCGGCCACCCAATCGCGAAGGCCTGTGGCCCCCACACGCTTTCGAACAGGGTGCGATAAGGCCGCTGCGAGGCGCGATAGACAGCGCAAGCAAAATCGGGTAGCCCCATTTCCACCGGATTGGTAGGCGGCCCTTGTGCCTGCTCGGCCGCCGGATTGCCTAGCCGCCGGCCGGTCGCACGCATATCCCAGAAATTGCCGCCGACGAGGTCACCCCGCCATTGATTGTAATGGAGCACAGGAGACAACGGCGCATAGGCGTGCGATTGCGGCTTACGATCGCTGAATCGGGTGCGCACGGATCCGGGATAGGAGCCGGTGGCTAGGTTCAATTCCGACACGGGACCGGTAAAGCCCGTCTCTGGCATGTGGCAGAAAGCACAAGCCTGGTTGCGATTGACGGAGAGCTGCTTGTCATACAGTAGCGACTTGCCGAGCAGCTCGAGTTGCTGGACCTGATTGTCGGGCGGTGCTGCAAGCCGTTCGATCGTTTCCGCCTCGATACGGTCGATCTCGGCTTCGACCTGCGCAATTTCCTGCAGTGCTTGAGGCGAGAGGACTGTGCTGCTCTCCTGCGCAGCCTGCGCATTTGCGCCCAGCGTAGCGGCCACCATCATCAACACCGCGACACGATGCGTGCCTTGTTGCGCGCGCGCGGTGACCCGCCACGCGGCCGCGCCGCCGAGAAGCATGATGACTTTACGCCGTTTCATTTGTTCCACCTGCGATCTTGGGCCAATTGCAGGATATCGAACCTCAATGGCAGCTGCTTTGCCCTTATTGCTGCCATTGGCGGGAGCTTGCCCCCAATCGCGGAGATGTTCGGGTGAGCGCGACGGCCGTCGTTCGGCTGGCAACTCGACGACGCACAGGTCGCAGCGGTGCTGACCTATCCGTAACGCATGGAAAGCGGTGGCGCCGCGTGTGTCAGCCGACGACGCGAGCCGCGTACGCATGGGAGCCGCGCGCACGAACAGACCAGATCGTGATCCTATTCGATCGAGTCAGAACATGCGGGCTGGAACTTTTCGGGATTCCGGTTCCCCGGTTCTCGGGACCACGTGCGATCCACACAAAGCCTACGCTTGCGGAAAACGTGCGAGGCTGCGCTTCGTCACTGCCACATCTCGCGGTTGGGCCAGGTTGGACAGGGATCGTTCTCCACCGTTATTGTCCATGTTGCAGCTTGTCCATGTCGAACCGGTTCGGGAATAGCCACCAACTCATTTTGATGCTTATTCGGGACTGCTGCGTTTTGCGTATTGTTGCCGGCCATAAATCTTTCGGCGGCACCCAGATGCTAAGCGAAGGCATCGAGTTCAATATCCTTCAGATCCGATATTCCCAGTTCGATCAGCAGCCGACAGCGATCGACCCATTTGGACAAGCGCGGTTTAAAGACCGCAATCCAGCGAAAGTCGGAAAAAGGCAGGCAGTTAGAGTTCATCCCCTCGCCAACGCGCCAATGCGGTGAGGCTACGCCTCCCGGCGCGTTGTCGTAAAAGGAGCAGTACATGAGCCTATCGAAGAATCGAAAACTGCTGGCCGGATTGGCAACTGCCGCCGGCATCGTAGTTCTGGGTTCCGCCTATGCGCAGCAAGGCCCCCGGGGCAAGACGAGCTACATGCCAATCGACATCACCGAGCCGTTCTCGGCGATCTTTTCCAGACTGTCCGCCCAGAAGCCGGAGGTGACCCGGGCACACATGACATTGCTGAACGAGCGATATGACCTGAGCAATCGGCCTGTTGCCGGCGTTACGATGGACCGCAGCAAGCCGGTGCAGGAGGGAGTCCGAGTCAAGCTTCCGGCGGGAAAGAGCTGGGAGAGTCTGGCCGGCATGACTCCGGAACAGATTCGCGAGCAGAACCTCTTTCCCAAAGGCTTCTATCCGTTGCCCCATCCCAAGCATTCGGAAGGCGGTTTCGTTTTTCCGCAATTTCTGATTGACGAGATCAAGCGCCAGGAAGACCGCGACCTTACCCGTTTCGATGTCGAATACGATATCCCGAATCATTTCCTGGCGGAGTTTCCCCCGGCGATGTACCTCAATCAGCGTACTGACCTCGGGGACGTCTCGCAGGGCAAGCTCGTCACGATCGAAAACTATTACGAGCTGTTCAACGGCATCATTCCGCCAAAGCAGATTGAAGGTTTGCGCCTTCTGGTGACGCCCTTCGCGCAACAGCAGTACAACCAGACCGAGGACCGCCGGACCGAGAAGCCGAGCCGCGGCGCAACGTGCTTCGACTGCCACTCGAACGGCCATACCAACAAGGCTACGCACCTTGCTCCCGATGCCCGTCCGCAGGAATCCCGCCATCGCGTCGTCACCCCGTCGCTGCGCGGTGTGCAAATTCAGCGGCTGTTCGGCTCGCAACGCGCGCTCAAGACCATCGAGGATTTCACCCAGTTCGAGCAGGCCGGCGCATATTTCGACGGCGACCATGTGATCGCCGCCAAGAAGGGATTGAATCCTCTCGACCGGATCAATCAGGTCAACCTGATGGCAGAATTCCAGGAGGAGCTGGGTTTCCCGCCGGCACCGAAGCTGGACGTATTCGGCAAGCTCGATCCAAGCAAAGCCACGCCCGCTGAGTTGCGGGGGCAGGGCATCTTCTTCGGCAAGGGACAATGCGGCGTCTGCCATGCCGCCCCGTACTACACCGACAATCTGATGCATGATCTCAAGACCGAGCGGTTCTTCAAGCCGGAGATGATCAACGGTATGAGTGCAGTCGGCGACGGGGCCATCAAGACATTTCCGCTGCGCGGTATCAAAAATTCGCCGCCCTATATGCACGACGGCCGCCTGCTGACGCTCGAAGATACGGTTGAGTTCTTCAATCTGGTGCTCGGCACGAAACTTGGCGACGAGGACAAACGCGATCTGGTCGCGTTCCTTCGCACTCTCTGACCCAGGGGTGCCGGCTTCAATGCCGAACAGATCGTTCGCCGAGGCGACGTTACGATATTTCGTGATATATGACGACTTCTTCGCCGAAGCGCTCGTGCCGTTGTGGCACGAGCGCCGTTATCGGGTCTCCGAAGGTGATCGGCTCGATGATCGCGGGATGTAAAGGAATGGGTCGGAACTCTAATGCGGTTTTGCCGGCAATGTGAAGCTGAAACGAGCGCCGCCATAGGCCGATTCATTGTCGGCCCGAACGCAACCACCATGCGCTTCGATGATGGAGCGGCAAATGGGTAAGCCCAGTCCCATCCCGGCGTCCTTGGTTGTGAAGAAGCTATCCAAGAGATGATCGAGATGCTCCGGCTTGATGCCGGGGCCGCTGTCTTCGAAAGTGCAGCATAGGGTGTGCGGATCAGAGAGCGTGGTTCGAATTACAAGGATGCGCCGTGGCGTTGCCGCGTGTGCCATTGCCTGGATCGCGTTGACCGTCAGGTTGACGATCACCTGCTGGAGCTGCGTACGGTCGGCAAGCACTTTCGGCGCCGCGGGATTGAGGTGGTGCCTCAATATCAGCCCATGCGATTGGACTTCGTGACGGAGAAAGGTCAGGGCCTCGCGGATGACCTCGTCAAGCGACAGTAAAGTCTGTTCGGGCGCCTGCCGGGTTGCCATCGCGCGAACGCGCACAATGACGTCAGCGGCCCGTCGTGCATCATCGACCACGCACTTGGTCAATTCGCGCACCTCGGCAAGATCCGGCTCGGAACGATTCAGTAAACGCAGGCCCACTTGGCCGTTAGTAACAATGGCAGTCAGTGGCTGGTTGACCTCGTGGGCAATAGAAGCCGTCAACTGACCGAGCATCGACAGGCGCGCGGCATGCGCAAACTCTGCCTGTACGCGCTGAAGCATTTCCTGCGCTCGCACTCGCTCCGTGATGTCGATGATGCCCATCAGGCTCATGTCGGGATCGGTGATGAGCCCAGGCCGGGTCGCCGTCGTGAGCACGTCGATGACGCGCCCATCCAGCGTCACGATCTTGGTTTCCTCCTGATAGGTCGGTTCGCCGCGCCAGCGGCTTTCCAAACCGCGCAGGAACGAATCCGGGGGTATGTGGCGGAAACGGGAGATTCCCAGAATCTCGCTCGCATCGCGCGCGCCAAACAGCTCGATCATGCGTTCATTGACTTCCTCGATCTTCACCGCGTCCGCGAGCTGCTGCAGAAGATGCGGATGCTGATCGATATACGGGCGCAGCTCGGTCACGCCTTCCGCGCGCAAGCGCTTGAACAGCTCGACCAGCTCGCCCGCGTTTACCTGCCAAAGAGCGATCGGCATGTGCTGAAACAGGTGCCGATACCGCTGCTCGCTCTTCCGCAGCGCTTCTTCCGATTTCTTGCGAGCGGTGACATCCATCACGGCGCCCACGAACCGCAATTCGCCTGGCTCATCGATCAAGGGATGGGCGACCACATCGAGGTGCTTGACTGATCCGTCTGGCATCAGCAGCCGATGCTCAAAATCAAATGCCTTTTTGTGTGTCATTGCACGGTTGATCACCTGCCGAACAAGCGCGACGTCGTCCGGATGCACCCGGTTGAGCACGATTTCAATCGTGGCCCTGTTGGCGGGGTCGTACCCGAATATTTGGTAGCTCTCCTTGGACCAGACGATTTCTCCGTTCGAGACGTTCCAGCCAAAACTGCCGGTGTGGCTAAGCCGTTGCGCTTCTGCCAGATAGGTCTCGCCGATTTGCAGCGCGGCGTTAAGTTTCTCGAGATCCCACACCTTATCTTGCAAATCAGCGCGAGACCGACGAAGAGACTCGGCTGTATTTCTTTGCGCAGCAATCAATCCAACGACAAAGAGACCCGCCATTGCGAACAAGGCAATGCGCGGTAAATCCCGAAGCGCTAAATCGAGAGAATAGATCGGAGCGAGAAAAAAGTAGTCAAATGCCAAGACCGATAGCGCGGTCGCAGCCAAGCCTGGTCCAACACCGCCGAACCATGCGGCCAAAATGATGGCGCAAAGAAACAAGAATAAGGTCGGCGACGCTTGCAGATAGGTTTCCAGCAGCAGGTTGGCAATGACTGCTGCAGTGACCCCTAGAGCGGCAACTGCATAGCTCACGCCCGCAGAGCGCTTGAACCAATTCAGGCGAGTGAAGTTCCGCATGTTCTTGCCTGCACAGCCAGCAGATGGAGCGCGTCCGACGGCCTATATTACACCCGACGGCTCGGCCGGCAGAGCAATTTGGTCACCCCATCGGCTAGCGATAATTGTCTGGGAAAAGCAGAAATGCAGGATTGTCCTTACATCTCGTCACGGGAAGCGTCCGTGCACGCCCAAACCATCGGTCAATTCCCAGACAAAGCCGGTGCCGCTTTGGACCGTGGCCTCCCCGCCGCAGGAAAGTGCCGGGTCGCCACCGTCAGCCGGGCCGGCAACTTGAACCACGGACGGCGAAGCCCGATCGAAAATGGCGATGGTCGAGCGTTCATAGTTCGCCAGATCACCGCGCGCCTGGACTGGGAGCGGCGCGGTCGCCGAGTAAAATCGTTCCACGACATAGGGGCGCACGGCGACGATTACCAGCAAGGCCAGGATCGCAGTAAGGAACAAGCGATTGAATCGACTTTGCACGGCGGCCTCCGGAAGGTTCTAGCGTTGATCGTGCCAGCGTCCTTGGAAAGCGAGGCGCTGTGACAGCAAGCATCGTTCCCAAGAAGCTACGAGCGGCACCCTGCACGTACTGTTTCAGACTTGCTGCGATTGTCTGAGCATTGCCGCAATCTGGCCTGCCGGCCCCGTGCGACGTGCGCTTCAACCTAAGTATGAGCGGGCCAAACTAACATGTCATCTGGATCAACCTCTGTAGAGTGGATCAAAGAGCCTGCTGCCCCAATTTACAGACGCAGCAGGGATTTTCCTTGCCGTGAGTCGACCACCGGGCTCGAAGCCGAGACCGGATTCGACTCGATCACAGAAGGAGACACGTGATGACTATCAGGAAGAACACGGTATCGAGATTGCTCGCCGCCGTCGGCGTGACGGCTGTTGTGGTCGTTGGCGCCGTCACGCCGTCATTGGCCGAATCGAATGACGGTGGGCCGTTTAACTACAGGATCTTTGACAACAATGACACTGCTTGGGCCTACCGTCCCGGGTATACTGACAAGGCGACTGTTGAGCAATCGACCCACGAAGCGCGAGCGAAGGCTCGCGCGCAAAATGGCCGCTACATTGCGCACGGTGCCCCAGAGGATCTGCCGGGTTTTGCTTTTCCGTCGTTTGGTCATAACTAGTCCATGGGAATGGCGCGTTGAGTAACGACAGCGAAGTCCATGTCAAATGAGATGGGACCGGCGCCCTGTCTATCGACATTGAAGGGTGAGCCACGAGTTCGCCTTTCAATGCTGCTGATCGAATTATGATGCCAACAGGTGACGGTCGGCGCCGGTGATTAACGAAGATAGGTACGCTGATGACCAATACCGACCACCTCCACCAGAAGACTTCCGTGAAACAACGGCCAAGCCCATGCCCACGAACACCATCTGCACGAGGCCTTTCGCCATCGATATCGTAGTCTCGCGCCCCTGCGTGCACAACAAAACAACAGTATAAACGCTTCTTCCAGCATGCATTCTTAGTCTCGATGGCGGCGCCGGACCTGATGCGAGTTCCGCGGAACATTTTGCTTTTCTCAATTGCGAAGAGAGATTTTCCAATTCAGTTCCCCGTCTCGCCGAGGGGAGAAAAGGTCGTAGGCTTTCTCGATATCGTCCAGCTTGCAGCCACTTTTTGCGGCAGATTCCGATCCGTCAGCGGACGCCATTCATCGTCCGCTGCCCAAATCAGAGACCTCGAGGGAGACCGACG
>DATGVJ010000385.1:0-3426 GCA_035300505.1 Xanthobacteraceae bacterium | reverse complement strand
CTCGGCGCTGGCGTAAGGCACGGGATGGTAAGAATGAATCGTGACTCGTCGTTCGAGGGTCAACCGGTTGCGATAGCGCCAGGTGAAGTTGCGGCTCGTCGACCAATCAAGATCGGCGCGGTTCCTGTCCGAGACTAGGATCCGACCCTTCGTTGGGAAGTGAAAAATGACTACGGGCTCCATCCGATCTACGGGTGCCTTGCCTGGTGAAGGCACATAGCGGTATCCGATTGACAATACCAGCGGCCGGGATTTTGCATCGTCCAGCTCAAAAGCGCTAGTTTCCCTTAGCTTAACCAAGGGCTTCAGGTAGAAATCTATGCTGGGGCCCACCTCCGCTTCGGTTGGGTTACCACCTTCTCTCGTATCCTTCGCTTGAAAAACAAACCGTATATTCGATCGTAGCTTGAGATGCGTATCGATCTCCGGCAGGAACTGTGGTGTAGATGTTTGCGCGTGCGCGGCCAGGGAAGGAGTCAGCACCAAGAGCGCTGCCATCAGCCAGGTGTGAAAAGACGCCCGAGGTCGCCATCGCCTAGGCAAAATATGACCCCGGCGACGCCTGGAATTCAGCGCTTTAGTATCGACGAACGTCATTGTTTGGCTAGGGCCCGCAAGTACTCCGCGCCGAGTACTCATAGTAATCGCGAACAAATGCTACAACGACTGTCACAAGTGACAGCAACATCGGTGAGCGTTTTGCAAACGCTTGCCTGTGCGGGGGCCTCAAGAAGCCAACCTCGCGGGAGTCGACAAGCGCTGGCGAGAGAAGATTCTCGCGTGCGGTTATCTGGCTGCCGAGCGTGCGGTCGCTGAAGTCGTGGTCCAGCGCCTACCAGAACCTACTCCGTCTGCGCGGGCTTATCAGCAGCCGCCGTCATCCAGCCGTTCCGGTTGTTGGCAACCTCGTCGCGATATAAGAAATTACTTGTGCAGGAGGGCCGTTAAGCGTGGAATATTCGGGATAGGGGATTGTCCATTCCTCAGGTGACGATCAAGTCGGGCCTCTCGACTCCGGACGGACGCGAAGAAGTACTCACTGAATATTTCTGCGACCACCCGGGCTGTCCCAACATTGCTACCAGCGTGCTCGGACACGCAGCGGAGCTCCGCCTCGTCGCGGTCGTTTGTGACCAGCACGCACCCAAACCTCAGTCTACCAACTGCTTCCCTAAGCGAACCTAGCAAGCTCGATCGGTTTTCGCTCCGACGTGAATGCGTCTCGCCGTACAAGACGAGCGAAGACACCCGTAAGTTCTGACAGTTGTCTCGCTGAGGTGTCAGTTCTAGTTTGGGTGGGATGACGACGTGTGCGCTGTTCTATTCATCGTCGCGTGAACATCGCAAATTTCTACAGGAAGGAAGCCTTTCCGTGAATGACCAGGACAAAACTCAACGAACAGTTCTCCCCATCCCGGATCAGCCGCGCACAGGGTTGATCACCTATGACGCGAAAGATCCGGAGACCAAGTTCCCGCCGATCACCCAGTTGCGCCCGCCCAAGGGTGCGCCGAATGTCCTGATCGTTCTGATTGACGACGCGGGTTTTGGCTCCTCAAGCGCCTTCGGCGGCCCATGTAACACGCCTACGGCGGAATTGCTGGCGGCTGGCGGCCTGAAATTCAATCGCTTTCACACGACAGCGCTTTGCTCCCCGACCCGACAAGCCTGTCTGACTGGACGCAACCACCACACTGTTGGAATGGGCGGAATCACGGAAATCGCCAGCGGTTCGCCCGGCTACAATTCGGTCCTACCGAACACCTGCTCGCCACTGGCCCGGACGCTCAAGCTCAATGGGTACGCGACGGCGCAGTTCGGCAAGTGCCATGAAGTGCCAGTTTGGCAGACCAGCCCAGCCGGTCCGTTTGATGCCTGGCCTACCGGGGGAGGCGGATTCGAATATTTCTACGGTTTCATCGGCGGCGAGGCACACCAATGGTACCCGTCGCTCTATGAAGGCACCACACCGGTGGAACTCAAGCGGACGCCCGAAGAGGGCTACCACCTGGTGGAAGACATGACCGACAAGGCCATCAACTGGATTGGGCAACAGAAGGCACTCATTCCGGATAAGCCGTTCTTCGTCTACTTCGCACCCGGCGCCACGCATGCCCCGCACCATGTCCCGAAGGAATGGGCGGATAAGTACAAAGGCCAGTTCGACCAGGGCTGGGATAAGGTACGCGAAGAGACCTTCGCCCGCCAAAAAAAGTTAGGTGTCATTCCTCCAGATTGTCAACTCACGCAAAGGCACAAAGAAATCCCGGCATGGGATGAGATGCCTGCCGCGCTCAAGCCCGTGCTTATCAGAGAAATGGAGGTTTACGCCGGGTTTATGGAGTATGTCGACTACCATGTCGGACGATTGGTAGATTCGATCAAAAAGCTCAATCTGCTCGATGAAACGTTGATCTATTACATCATCGGCGACAACGGCGCATCCGCAGAGGGGACACTGCACGGTACTTACAACGAGATGATCAATTTCAACGGCGCGTCCGCACTGGAGACGCCAGAATTCCTGATGGCGCGGCTGGACAAGCTGGGCGGGCCGGAATCTTACAACCACTACGCTGTGGGCTGGGCACACGCCATGAACACACCATACCAGTGGACCAAGCAGGTGGCCTCGCATTTCGGGGGCACTCGCAACGGAACGATTGTGCACTGGCCCAAGGGGATCAAGGGGAAAGGCGAGATCCGCAGCCAGTTCGCTCACATAATTGACATCGCGCCGACCATTCTCGAACTGGCCGGCCTGCCCGAGCCGATTTTCGTCAACGGAGTCCAGCAGCACCCGATCGAGGGCGTCAGCATGGCGTACTCGTTCAACGAAGCCAAGGCAGCCGAGCGACATGAGACACAGTACTTCGAGATGTTCGGAAACCGCGGCATCTATCACAAGGGATGGACCGCGGTGACGCGACACAAGACGCCGTGGCTGCTCATAGGCGAGAAAACCCCGGCATTTGACGAGGACAATTGGGAACTCTACGACACGAGCAAAGACTGGAGCCAGGCGAACAATCTAGCGAAGCAGATGCCTGAAAAATTGCATGAGCTGCAGCGCCTCTGGCTGATCGAGGCGACACGCTACAACGTACTGCCCCTCGATGACAGGCTTGCAGAACGGATTAACTCCGATACGGCAGGCCGTCCGGTGCTGATCAAGGGCAAGTCCCAAATTCTGTTTGGCAGCATGGGCCGTCTGTCTGAAAATTCGGTCCTCAATTTGAAGAACAAGTCTCACTCGGTGACCGCTGTAATCGAGGTGCCCAAAACGGGGGCTGAGGGCGTCATTATCGCGCAGGGCGGCAACATTGGCGGTTGGAGCCTCTACGCGAAGGGTGGCAAGCTGAAATACTGTTACAACTTGCTCGGCATTCAGCAATTTTACGCCGAGTCAAGCAGCCCGCTACCTAC
>DATGVJ010000384.1:0-9665 GCA_035300505.1 Xanthobacteraceae bacterium | reverse complement strand
CGAATGGGACAAGGACGATCTCGACGCGTTGAGCCTGCTCAAGGTCGACGTGCTCGGGCTTGGCATGCTGTCATGCATCAGGCGAAGTTTCGATCTGTTGAAGGAATATTATGTGCGGCCCCTCGACCTCGCATCGGTCCTCGACTACGACCAGGCCATCTACCGCATGCTTTCACGCGCGGACTCGGTCGGCGTCTTCCAGGTGGAAAGCCGTGCCCAGATGTCGATGCTGCCGCGGCTACAGCCAAAAGAATTCTACGATCTCGTGATCGAGGTCGCGATCGTGCGGCCGGGCCCGATCCAGGGCGACATGGTGCATCCCTATCTGCAGCGGCGCGAAAAGCTGCGTGAGCGAGGCGTAGAGCCGACCTATCCGTCGCCCTCGCCACTGCACGGCGACAAGGACGAACTGAAGCAGGTGCTGCACAAGACGCTCGGCGTGCCGCTGTTCCAGGAACAGGCGATGCGCATTGCGATCGTGGCCGCAAAATTTCCGCCCGCCAAGGCCGATCGCCTGCGCCGCGCCATGGCGACGTTTCGGCGCGTCGGCACCATCGACCGCTTCCGCACCGAATTCGTCGACGGCATGACCCGGCGCGGCTATCCATCTGATTTCGCCGCGCGCTGTTTCAGCCAGATCGAAGGCTTTGGCGAATACGGCTTTCCGGAAAGTCACGCGGCAAGCTTTGCGATCCTGGTCTATGCCTCGTCCTGGATCAAATGCCACTATCCGGATGTTTTTGCGGCGGCCCTCATCAACAGCCAGCCCATGGGCTTCTATGCGCCGGCGCAGATCGTGCGCGATGCACAGGAGCATGGCGTCGAAGTCCTGCCCGTCGATATCAATCGCTCCGACTGGGATTGCAGTCTCGAACCTGCGTCGCAAGATCGTCCAAGCGAGCATTCATACGCGCGCCTGAACTCACGCCACGCCTCCATGCGCAACGACATCCGCTCGACCCATGCGATGCGGCTGGGGCTTCGCCAGGTGAACGGTTTTTCCAAGGACCAGGCGTTGACGATCGAGAGCGTACGCGGCCGCGGTTTTGATTCCGTGCGCGACGTCTGGCTGCGCACGCACCTGCCGCCGTCTGCGCTCGAACGTCTGGCCGAAGCCGACGCCTTCCGTTCGCTCGGGCTCGACCGGCGCGACGCGCTCTGGGCCGTGCGCGCCTTGCAGCGCAGCGGCGACAAGGACGACCTGCCCTTGTTTGCACGCGTCGCCATGCCGGAACTCGAGCCCGACGCGGCGCTGCCGCCGATGCTGCCGGGCGAACAGGTGGTGGCGGACTATCGTCATTTGCGCCTGTCGCTCAAGGCCCATCCGGTGTCGTTCATCCGCGGCGAACTCAACCGGCGCGGCATAATTCGCAACGAAGAACTCACCGCCATGGCGTCCGGACGGCGCGTAACCGTCGCCGGCCTCGTGCTGGTGCGCCAGCGCCCCGGCGACGCCAAGGCGATCTTCATGACGCTCGAAGACGAGACCGCCACCACCAACACGATATTGTGGCTGCGCACGTTCGAGGCCTATCGTCCGGTCGTGCTCGGCGCCCGCCTGATCAGCGTCACCGGCATGCTGCAGAACGAATATGGCGTGATCCACGTCGTCGCCCAGCACCTGGAGGATTTGTCACCGCTGTTGCACCGCCTGTCGGAAAGTCCGGCCAGCGTGCAAACGCTCGCGCGCTGCGACGAGATCAAACGTCCTGAGCCTGGCAATCGTTCGGCGAAACGAATGGCGGAGAAACAGACGCAGCTTGCAAAGCGAGATACGCAAGTGGAAGAAGCAGCTGCCGTGGCTGTCTTACCCAAGGGAAGAAATTTTCATTGAACCACCAACGCAAAACAGGCAAGAGCAAAACAGACAAGAGCGCCTAAATCTTTCGACGCAGGTCCCATGTCCGTGGAGCGAACGTGACCTGATTGCGATGAAAGTCAATGACACAACGCCCTCGATTGAGGACATCCCGGCCAAGCAAGGATGGGAAACCTTGATTGAAGCTCGTCGGTGCTGAAATCTCTATCTTCAGCACATATACATATCTGTATTGTTCATCAGAAAACGACCGTACAACGCGTTCAATAAATCCTCCAGATGTTCCACCGATCCCCCGGCTGGTCGTCGGGTTTACGAGGGTTCCAGTATCAATTTCCAACTTGTCACAGTCACCCGGCATGATAACCGTGCCATCGGCGCCGGTGTCAACCAGAAAAAACACCCCTCCTCGCCGATCTAGCCGCGGAAATGCAACGTGACCTTCGACAATCGGTGCGCCCGTCGCATCCTCAAATCGGCCCTTCAGCATTTGCGGGTCACAGAATGAGCTTGTGACCGCTCACATCGATATATTGAACAAGCGACAAATTCGGGGGGAAACCCATTTTTTTTAGCTGAGACACGACCGAACGGGACGATTTTGCCGTAACGCGCAGTTTGCCGTCATATATTCCGACCCACTCCTTGGGATGTTCTTTAACGAGACGGGAATAATTCGCCGAAAAGAAACGCCCAGAGCGCGAAAATGACCGCAATTCCCGATCGAACTGCTTGGGCGATGTACCGAAAAGTAATTCAAGCTCTTCCTTCGTCGGCCGATCCTTCTTCGCAAGCCGATCCTTCGCAAGCCGAGCCATTGCAAATACCCTCCCTTCGGGGATCGTCAACCATGGAATAGAATCGGGCAACCATCTGCCGTAAAAACTACACCAAAATATGGTCCACAAGGTAAATTTTGACAAGAGCGCCAACACCAAGAGCACCAACACCGCCCAACCAATTGACGGCGATAGGACGAAGCGTCGTGGCCAAGGTCCAGGCGCAATCAATGCCCCGTCACCATGGCGGCAAGCGCTCGCGGATCATCCGGTGGCAAATTACCCCGCCAGGCTACATGCAGATCGGGACGCAAGAGCAGTAGGTCGCAGCCATAGACCGCACGCGGACCGGCATCTGGAATATCAAGCACACGCAACGGCGCTTTCAAGACTGAAAACGCAGATCCGATGCCCGTCACATCGGCTCCCGAACGCCCGAGTCGCAACAGCGTAAACCCGCCGTCATAGCCGATACGATCCTGCATCGAGGCGCCGTCGTCGAGCCAGGTATGCGGCAGGCGCACTCCCGGCCAGGTGGACGGACGATAATCGACAAAATCGTAAAACGGCCCCTCGCCCGGCTCCGCCGCAACCAGCGGCGAACCCGCATAGTGATAACCAAGCTCGGCGCCGGTCATTTCATTCGACTTGCGTTGCTCGGTTTTCGCCGTCTCCACCAGTTGCGCACGCGTGGCGGCGCCTGCGGGCGTATTGTCACGAATGTTCGGCTGCCACATCGAGCGCCACTTGCGCCGCCCGAGCGTGGCGAAACGCGAAGCCGCCACGTTGAGTTCTCCAACCCTGCGTCGCTCGGTCTCGTAACAAGCGAGCAGTTTCGGCCCGCCCCAACCCTTGAGCACAGCATCGAGCTTCCATGAGAGATCGACGGCATCGCCGACGCCGCTGTTCATGCCAAGTCCGCCGGTCGGGATGACGAGATGCGCCGCATCGCCGGCGATGAACACGCGCCCCTCGCCATAGCGCTTCGCCAATAGCAGGTTCTGCTTCCATTCGCCCACATAGAGCGTGTCGAACTTGAGCGGCAACCCGATGGTCTCGGCAAACAGCGGAGCCATGTCGGCATCGCTATCGACGATCGAATGCAGCGTAAAATGTCTGGTGGAATCCTGCACGATCATCTGGGTCGCACGGTTGTCGGCCACGTGATAATGCCGACCCTTGCCGATCGGGATCCGATCGAACAGATCTTCGCAGTAATGCAGCGACTGGCGCAGCGTCAACATCCGGTCTTCGTTGCCGGCGAGCCTGATGCCGAGCTGGCGGCGCACCACACTTGAACCGCCGTCGCAGCCCACCAGGTAATGTGCCCTGATCTCGGAGGCCTTCCCGTCACGATCCCGCACGGCCGCCGTGACGCCATCGGCATCCTGGACCAGTGAAATGAACTCGTGGCCGTAACGCACGCTTACGCTCGGCAACGTTTCGGCCACCGATTTCAAGAACGGCTCGATCGTATATTGCGAAATCAGCTGGTAAGGCTCGAGCGGCAGTGTGCCGTCATGCGTGGTGGCGATCTGCTCGATTGACTCCGCCACCGAAGGATATTTCCGGTGCAGGAGCGACGGCTCGACCACCGATTTGAGCACGATGAAGACATCCATCGGGACATCGCGCGGCAATCCGACGGCGCGAATTCTATCCGAAAGCCCCATGCGCCGGTAGATTTCCATGCTTCGGGCATTGCAGCGTTCCATCTTGGGCAGGAATTGCGGCGCCGGCATTTTCTCGACCAGCACGCAACGCACGCCGCGCATGCCGAGATCGACCGCGAGCGTGAGGCCGGTCGGACCGGCGCCGACGATGAGAACCTGAGTGTCCATTTTCAACGACGGGTTCAATCCCGCGCCACGATGTCGCCGAGCATCACGTGGATGGTCTTGACTTCCGTATAGCTCATCAATTCGTCAATGCCTTCTTCGCGCCCCAGGCCGGAATTCTTAAAGCCGCCGAACGGCGTGCCATAGAAGTGCCCGGACGCGCCGTTGATCCAGACATAGCCGGACTTGACGGCGCGCGCAGCACGGAACGCGACTTTAAGATCATTGGTGAAGATCGAGGCCGTGAGACCATATTCGGTCGCATTGGCGAGGTCGAGCGCCTCCTTTTCGTCCTTCCAGCTGAACACCGACATGACGGGCCCGAAGATTTCTTCCTTGGCGATGCGCATGTTCGGCGAAACATCCGCAAACACCGTCGGCTCGATCCAGTAGCCGCGCGAGAAATCGCTGCCGGGCGGGCGCTTGCCGCCGGTCATCAGCTTGGCGCCGTCGGTGACGCCCGACGCCACCATGGAACAGACGCGCTCGTAGTGGCGCTTGGAGTTGATCGGGCCCATCTGCGACTTGTCGTCCATCGGATCG
This sequence comes from Xanthobacteraceae bacterium, assembly GCA_035300505.1. Lineage (GTDB taxonomy): Bacteria > Pseudomonadota > Alphaproteobacteria > Rhizobiales > Xanthobacteraceae > VAZQ01. Next base: position 4,686 of record DATGVJ010000384.1, on the reverse strand, counting down.
CCCAGCTTCAAATTCTTGACGCGATCGATGACGCGTTCGAGCACCGGCTTGTAGAGTGACTCATGCAGCAGGAGCCGGCTGGTCGAGCCGCAGCTCTGCCCCTGCCAGGCGAAGTTCATGCCGGCCACCGCGATCTTGGCAACAGTATCGGGATCCATGTCTGGAAATGCGATCAGGGGGTTCTTGCCGCCCAATTCAAGCGTCACATGCTTGATGCCGCCTTCAGCCGCCGCGCGCTGGATGGCGCGTCCGGTCGGCACCGAACCCGTAAAGGCAAGGCGCTTGATGACAGGGTGGCGTGCAATCGCATCGCCGGCCGGCAGGCCAAGACCCGTCACGATGTTGACGACACCAGCCGGCAAGACTTCGCGGCAGATTTCGCCCAGCATGGTGGCCGACAGAGGGCTCGTTTCCGGCGGCTTGAGCACCACGCAGTTTCCCGCCATCAGGGGCGCCGCCAGCGCATTGGCGGCAAATTTGATCGGATGGTTGAACGGGATGATGCGCCCGACCACGCCATAGGGTTCGCGGATCGTGAAATGCAGGTTCTTGGCGCTCGCCGGAATGGTCTCGCCTTTGATTTCGGTCGCAAAGCCTGCATAGAAGTCGAGCGTATCGCCGGCAGAGGCGACGTCGGCGCGCATCTTGGCGACGGTGTTGCCGGTATCGACCACCTCGATGCGCAGAATCTCGTCGGTGCGTTCGCGCAACGTGGCGGCCAGCTTCTTGACCAGCTTGGCTCGCTCCTTCGGTTCCAGCGCCGCCCAGGCCGGATGTGCGGCTTCGGCCGCCGCAACCGCACGGTTGACGTCATTGGCCGTGCCATGCGGCACATGGCCGAGCGTCTCCTCGTTGGCGGGATTGACGGATTCAAGCCACTCGCCGCCTTCGCTCGGCACGAGTTCGCCGCCGATCAGCATCATGCCGCGCATCAGATTGGATTGGTGGACGTTCATCAGGTGCCTCTTTCGGATTTCGAAGAATTGCCAAGTTTAGTGGCTTATTCCGCGTATGGATTCAAGCGTAAGCGCTGCGATCTACTTGCTGAAAGCCCGCGTCCGTCCAACAGCTCATTCAATCCTGATCTTGGCGTCACGCGCGACCTGGCCCCACTTGGCTCCTTCGCTCACGATCCGATTTGCAAACTCGGCCGGCGAATTGGCGATGGGCTCAAAACCGAGCGCGCGCAGGCGCTCGTTGACCTCCGGCAGCGCGACAATCCGCGCGATCTCGCGATGCCAGCGATCGATGATTTCCGGCGACGTACCGGCGCGCGCAATGATACCGGTCACGGTGTCGGACTCCTGATCGGGGACGCCGGCCTCCGCCATGGTGGGAACGTCGGGCAGTCCGGCATTGCGCTTGGCGGAAAGCACGGCGAGCGCGCGCAATTTGCCATCTTGGATGTTCGCGACGGCAGGCGGCAGCGCCGTGAAGGCCACCGGCGTATGCCCCGCAATGGTCGACGTGACGGCGGGCGCGGCGCTGTTATAGGGCACCATGGTGAGATCGAGACCGAACTTGAGCTTGAACAATTCAGCCGCGAGGTGCGGACTCGACCCGGTGCCGGGCTGGGCATAGCTGTGCTTGCCGGGATTGTCCTTCACGAACCTGATGAGTTCCATGACCGTCCTGGCCGGGACTGACGGGTTGACGGTGATCACATTGGGCGAGGCAGCGACCAGACTGATCGGCGCAAAATCCTTGATGACGTACGGCACCTTCGCATAGAGGCTGGGATTGACGATAAAGCCCGTGCTGACAGTGACGATCGTATAGCCATCCGAGGGCGCGCGCAGCGCCGCCGCAAGGCCGATATTGCCGCCGCCGCCCGGGACATTCTCGACCACAACCTGCTGCCCCCAGGATTCGCTGACCTTCTGCGCGATGATGCGGCCAATCACGTCGGTCGGGCCGCCAGGCGCAAAGGTCACGATCATCCGGATGGTCTTATTCGGATAGGTTTGGTTCGGAGGAACCTGAGCCAATGCGGACTGGCTCGAAAACATTTGGCTCGAGAACATTTGGCTCAAGAACATGGCCGCGAGCAGAGCAAGAGTGCGGAACAGCGTTGTCATGGCGCCCTCGTTGGTGTTTGGTGGGGCATCTGAAGAAGGCACAAAGATACAATACAAAGATACAAGGTGGAACAATGTCGAAACGCAAGCTGACCCGCCAGGATCTCCGCGACGCGGCGGAGAAATACAAGAATTGGGGCAAATGGGGACCCGACGACGAAATCGGGACGCTCAATTACACATCCCCCGAAGACATAGTGGCGGCGGCAAGCCTGGTGCGTACAGGCAAGGTGATTTCGCTTGCGCTCAACTTCGATCATACCGGCCCGCAAGGCGCCAAAAGCAACTATCCGGCGCTGGGCCGCACCAATGCGATCCACACCATGTTGCGCACCGGCACCGACGCTTATTCGGGCGTGCTCGACAAGCGTGGCATTCGAGCGGCCGACGACATGGTGACCATGCCGCTGCAATGCGGCACGCAGTGGGATGGTCTCGGCCACGTGTTCTATGAGAATCACATGTGGAACGGCTACGACTGCCGCGAGGTTTCGTCGATGGGGGCGCAGAAATGCGGCATCGAAAAAACCAAGGCCAAGATGGTCGGCCGCGGCGTGTTCCTCGACGTTGCGCGCGCCCTCGGCAAAGAGACGCTGGACGACGGCTACCCGATCACCTGCGCGGATCTCGACAATACCGCCAAGGCACAGGGTATCACGGTCCGCCGCGGCGATTATGTGGTCGTGCGTACCGGACAGATGGAGGCCAAGATCAAGGCCGGCAGTTGGGACGGCTATCCGGGCGGCGATGCGCCGGGCTTTGCCTTCGAGACGCTCGAATGGGTGGCGCGCACCGAGTTGGCGGCGCTCGCGAGCGATACCTGGGGCTGCGAAGTGCGGCCGAACGAGACCGAGCCCGGCATCAACCAGCCCTGGCACTGGATCACCATTCCGATCATGGGCATGACCATGGGCGAGATATTCTATGTCAAGGACCTCGCCGACGATTGTGCCGCCGACAAGGTCTACGAATTCATGTTTGTCGCGCCCGCCATCCCGATCACGGGTGCCGTCGGTTCGCCCATCAACCCGCTGGCAATCAAATAGCGTAGGTTTAGAATACCCCTCGCGTCGCGTACGCGATACGTCGCTTACGCGATACGTCGCTTGATCCGTGCCTCGTAACCGGAGACCGCCATGAGAAACGCCACACGTTCGCACCGACGCAGCCCCGGCACTGTCGGGCCCGTTATGCGCCAGGGCGTTTACGCCCGCCTCAATCGGGCATTGGGGCAGCGCCGGCTGTGTGTTGCGTTGCTCGGGGCGGTCATCTCCGCGTTTGTGTGGCCTGGCACGGCGTCGATCGCACAGACGAATGTGCCGGCCGCAGACGCTGCCTGTGCGACCCCCGGCAACTGGTTCGACGGGAAAACGGGGCGCACCATCGACCGCAAGGATCTGTTTCGCGATCTCGCCGACAAGAACTCCGTTGTCTTGCTGGGCGAATCTCATACCAGCCCCGAACATCATTTCTGGCAGATGCACACGGTGGCGGCTTTGCGCGCCCGCACTGACAACATGGTGATCGGCTTTGAATCCTTTCCGCGCCGCGTGCAACCTGTCCTTGACGATTGGAGCGCCGGCAAACTTTCAGCGGACGAGTTTCTCAAAGCCGTCGAGTGGCGCACGGTCTGGGGATACGATGCGGCGCTCTATATGCCGCTCTTTCAATTCGCCCGCCTCAACCGCATTCCGATGATCGCGCTCAATGTCGAACGCACCCTCGTATCGCGCGTTGGCCGCGAAGGATGGGCGGCCGTGCCGGCGGATGCGCGCGAAGGGTTGAGTGATCCGGCGCCAGCCAGCCCCGGCTATTTGCGCGAACTCGCCGGCGTCCAGCTCATGAAGATGCAAGTCATGACGCGGCCGGGCGCAAGTGCTCCCGCGGCGGGTGCTCCCGCGGCGGGTACGCCCGCGGCCCACCCGACGGAACCGAGCGAGGAAGCCATCGCGGAAGTCTTGAAAGACGCCGGCTTCAAGCGTTTCGTCGAGGCGCAGCAGACGTGGGATCGCGGCTTTGCGGAATCGCTCGCCGGCGCCAGGCGCAAATATCCGAATGCAACAATCGTAGGCGTACTCGGCAGCGGCCACGTCATGCACGGCTACGGGGCCGCACACCAATTGAAAGACCTCGGCATCCAGAACGTCATCTCGCTGATCCCGAGCGCCGCCGAATCGGCGTGCCAGCAAATCGACGCCACTGCCGCGGCACCCTATGCGGATTACATGTTCACGCTGCCACGCGGTTCGGAAGACGAACCAGCGGCGGCAGACCGTCCGCGGCTCGGGGTTCTGCTTTCGCAAGGCGATGGGGCACCACGCATCACACAAGTAGTGGGCAAGAGCGTTGCCGAAACAACGGGCTTGCTGGCCGGCGATCACGTCATTCGCGCAGCTGGCAACGACATGCGCAATGTCGACGATCTGGTCGAAACCGTCGGGGTTCAGGCGCCGGGAACATGGCTGCCCTTGACCATCCGGCGCGATGGTATGGAAATCGAATATGTCGCGAAATTTCCACCGCGGCCGCGGTAGGGCTCTGGCCCGGGCTAGGAGGACATCATGAAACTTCCGCGTCGTCGATTTCTGCACCTTGCCGCGAGCGCTGT
>DATGVJ010000383.1:0-17138 GCA_035300505.1 Xanthobacteraceae bacterium | reverse complement strand
TCTGCATGAGTCGTTGTGCATCCTGTGGCGCCGCCGCCTTCTGATCATTGTCGAAATAGATGAGCACGTCGCGTTGCTCAAGTGTCCACTTTGCGGCTGCATCCGCCCACCGTTCGAGAGTTCTAGCCGGATAACTCCCATCTCCCATGATATCTGCCGCCGGGCCCATGCCCGCGCACATATAATGGGCCGCGTCAGCCGTCGTAGGCCCAACCCGACGTCCCGATGCGGATGCGGGCAACGTGCTTGCGGCGCGTGGGACTCATACCAGAAACTCATTTCCTGCCTCGCGTGGCCGGCGGGAGTTCGCCGCACCCTTTCCAAGACACTCCTCCAAAATCCGCGAAAGCCGTCACCCGCCGGAATAGCCGCCAATGATGGGGAGGACCTCGCCCGTAATGTAACTTGAGCAACTCGGTGCGGCGAGGAACACAAACGCCGGCGCGATCTCCTCGGGTTGCGCGGGCCTTTTCATCGGCGTGTCGCTGCCGAACTTTGCGACACGCTGGGCGCTTTTGTCAGCCGGATTGAACGGCGTCCAGACCGGCCCCGGCGCGACGGCGTTGACGCGGATGCCGCGCTCGATCAAATGCGTTGCGAGAGAACGCGTGAACGCATGGATTCCTCCCTTTGTCATCGAATAGTCCAGGAGATCCTTGCTGCCGAGTAGGCCTGTGACCGAACCAGTCATGATGACGGAGCTTCCATTTTTCATCTTCGGTACGGCAGCCTTGGCCATATGAAAATAGCCATAGAGGTTCGTTTTGATGGTGCGGTCGAAATGCTCCTCGGTCAGATCCTCGAATTTGTTCACATGCTCTTGGAAGGCGGCATTGTTTACTAGAATGTCCAGCTTGCCGAACGCTTTGACGGTCTGGTCAACCGCTTCCCTGCAGAACGCAGGATTGGCTGCGTCCCCCGGCAGCAGAATGCAGCGCCGCCCTTCCTTCTCGACGGCACGCTTGGTTTCCTCCGCGTCATCGTGTTCATTGAGGTAAGCCACGGCCACGTCCGCCCCCTCACGCGCAAAAAGCACCGCCACGGAACGGCCGATGCCAGAATCGCCACCGGTCACCAATGCGACCATATCCTTCAACTTCTCCGAACCCTTGTAATGGGGTGCGTCATACATGGGCGCAAGCTCGAGGTCGGCCTCCATCCCCGGCTTGGGCAGATGCTGTCCAGGCACCGGCGGAACCGGATAAAAGCGCGCGCCGGTCTGCATCGCTTCTGATTTCTTCTCTTTGCCATCTTTTTCCTGCGCATCGACGCGCCGTTGAATGGCCCGCTGATCCCGAGCGGTGTCTTCCGCTTCCTTTCGGAATGCAGCAGCGGCAGGAGCGGTGTTCCTGGACATATCTTTCCTCGTGATGTGTGCTTAACGGCTCGCCTTACGCTTGGGGACTTTCTTGCCTTTGCGCCGCGCTTCAGAGAGGCCAATGGCGATGGCCTGCTTGCGGCTCTTGACCTTCTGGCCGCTCCGGCCACTTCGTAGGGTCCCGCGCTTGCGCTTGCGCATTGCACCTTTGACGTCTTTGGATGTGCTCTTGGAATATTTGCGTGGCATGAAACACCTCATTAGGGCGGGGTCCTTGCGTGTCAGGATCCCGTCAATTAATTATTCAACGCCAATTAATCAGCAATGGTTCCATCTCCTGAGGCGGCTGGATCTCGCGGATTTAAGTCTGCTCCCTGACGGCCATCAGGTGCATTGTGCTAACAGCAGAAGTCGCGCCTCGTACATTCCGCCGCTCCAGGTCTGGCGACGTGCAAACAAACCTCGCTCCCAATCTATCGGCTTGAGTGATGGTAGCGCGTAGATCTGACAGAGAAACTTTGCTGCACACAACGAAGCAGGGATAAGCAAATGCAGCAACCCCGATCACCTCCAAAGGTGGGGAAGCTACAGCTGCAATGCTTAAACGATGCTCAGCAAGAGATTTCGCAAAGAAAAGACCGTAAGCAGCAAGAACGTGCATCAAGCCGCAAGAAAGTGCCCATCGCCCGGAACGCGACATCGTCGCATCGTTGCGGCATATCGGGTGTCCGTCTACTTCTCGTCTCGCGGGGTCGTTTGGGCTCTGCCGGGCGGTGCCTCCCGGGCGGGAACGAGATTGAGTCTGCAACGTTTAAAAGACATGGACTAAAGCCTCGGCGGGAGCGAGCGGCAGATCAAAGAGGAACAGACCCATGGTGGAATTTTATCAGCCGACCAACGAACGAGGGCTGATCGAGGCGGCCAGATCTGTCCATCAGGCCTGGAACGATGCGTTGGCGCGCAAGGATGCGGAGGCGTTGGCCGCTCTCTATACGGACGACGCGATAATCGAGAGCCCTCTGGTCGCGTATCTGTTGGGAACAGAACGCGGCATCTGCTCAGGTAAGGCGGCAATTCGTGCGTTTCTGCCAACGGTCTTTGCCAAGCAGCCAGGGGAACGCCGGAATTACCGCAACCCCGTTTTCACCGACGGCAAAATCCTAATGTGGGAATATCCGCGTGCCACACCCCATGGTGATCAAATGGACTTCACTGAGGTCATGGAACTGGCGAACGGCTTGATCCGGCGCCATCGCGTCTATTGGGGTTGGTTCGGCGTACGCACGCTGACGACGGGGAGCCATCGGCGCTGACGTTGAGAGGCAGCCGGGTCAAAGCCTTACATGTACCACGGCGATTTCTGACGGAACCGGCTCAATTCACGCTCTTCATCCGCAGCATTGTCGATCCCAATCGTGCACAGCATGGACATGACGCGCCAGATACCGATGGTCCTGTTCATTTCGAGCAGCATTGCGGCCGGTGGCTACGACACGCGCAGTGGAACCCTGCGGCTGCGCTACATCGACGGAGACACCTACGACTACAGAAACGTACCGAGCGCTGTGTTTGACGATCTTCTGGATGCCACATCCAAAGGGCGGTTTGTGAACCGGTACGTCAAGCCGTATTATTCCTACGTCCGCGTGGTTTGACTCAGGGCCGCGGTCGGCGGAACAGTAACATGGTCAAGCGGCCCAGCCGGGTTGAGGCTTCAGATAGGCTTCAGAAAAGGATGCCATCATGCCGTATTACACCGCAATTGTCACATTGCTTGCCGTAGCGCTCTATTTCTTTCTTGCGACTCGCGTCGCCGCCGCCCGCGGAAAGTTCGACGTCAAACACCCGGCAACAACCGGCAACCCTGATTTCGAGAGGATCTTTCGCGCGCACATAAACACGCTCGAATGGATGCCGACCTTCCTGGTGCCGCTCTGGCTGTGCGCGATCTACCTGAGCGACGTCACCGCAGCGGCGCTCGGTCTCGTCTGGATCGTGGGTCGTGCCATCTATTTCGCGGGCTACAGCCAAGCCGTGGAAAAGCGTCTGCCTGGCTTTTTCATCCAGGCACTGGCCTGCCTGCTGCTGTTCATCGGCGCCGCCGCGGGTGTCGTCATGCACTTGTCAGGCCGCTGAGATACCTTTGCACTTTGCCACAAAACTCGACTCGTGGCCTCCTGATCACTTGCTCGCTGGACACGCCGGCAGCCGCTCACATGCGGCGCACACGAATATCGACTTCTTTCCGCCAGTTTTCGTTATTCAATCTCCGCTCCGCCGTCCAATGAAAAGACGTCGGTTCAATCTCGGCAAAAGTCCAGCGCATCGAGCCACCTCGTGGATCCGAGCCTACCTGCACGATATCTCGGCCTTGTGCGCGGCCGGTCTGTTGCGTGAAAAAATTAGTCGCAGGGTCGTTCCATAGAATGCGCCAAACATCGAGATACGGATCATAGATGCGCAGCGTCGTTCCGTACCAATTTCCCGCTCCAGCTAGCTGTTCCATGCCCGGGCGCCGTTCCTTGAGGCGCGGGATCATCCAAACGTCTTGTATGGCGCGACCCTGCAATATCCAACCAGCGTGAATCTCGCCGCAACCGGTGTGTGTCGACCCGTCCTCAAGTATTGTGGTGACGTCCATTTCCCACTGTCCTACGAGCCAGGAGTAGAGCCCAAGCTTATCTTTGCGCTCCGGATCCGGGCCATCCGCGAGAAGCACGCGAGGAAATGATGTGGCGTGATCGATCATGGTCCCTTCTCCTTTTTTCGCATGAAATCCGTTCGTCCTGAAGATGTAGCGGGGCGCCGGTTTCTGCTTGGGAAAAATTGCTAAATTTCGTGGGGCTGACCGGAACCGCCCGCCGCCGCCTCAAATTGAAGGAACCTGAGGCCGAATTGTTCGTTCTGGGGTGATGGCACTCAACGTTCAGATGCTGACGTCTGGGCCCGGTTGGAGCGTACGTAACGTGGTCTGCGACTACGGGCCGCACGACCACTCGTTCGTCGAGCAGCATGCCGAAACGGCAATCTGTGCAGTGACGCAGGGAAGCTTTCAGTACCGAACGCGGACTGGAACTGCGATGCTCGTGCCGGGGTCGCTGCTACTCGGCGATGCCGGCAATTGCTTCGAGTGCGGGCATGAATATGCCCAGGGCGACCGCTGTCTCGCCTTTCATTTCGCGCCAGCATTTTTCGAGAACATTGCCGCAGGCGTGCCGGGCGCACGCAGGACCACATTCGCCCACGCCGCCGTGCCGCCGACGACCGAGTTCATTGGTCTACTCGCCGCCGGAGAAGCGGCCCGCGACCAGCATGATGGAGCCGCTCTCGAGGAGATCGCAATTCGACTTGCCGGCGCAGTTCTGACGATGACGGCAAACGAAGGCGCGCCCGCCCGCAGTCCGAGCGCCCATGATGAACGGCGGATCACCAGAACCATCCGCCGCATCGACACACAACCAGATGGATCGCTACGGCTCAACGCGCTTGCACAGGACGCTGCAATGAGCCCCTATCATTTTCTGCGCACGTTCCGGCAGGTAACCGGAGTGACGCCGCATCAGTACGTTCTGCATACGCGGCTCCATTGTGCTGCAAGACGGCTCCGCGAGAGCACGGATCCGATTTCTACAGTCGCATTCAAGGCTGGCTTCAAGGATCTCGCCACCTTTAATCGGCGATTCCGCCGACTGGTCGGTACAACACCGAGCACTTACCGTGACGATGGTTGGATATCTTCGGTAGAGCGCAAATAGGGAGCACATCTTGAGCGCTATAACGAACGGAGAGGGCAAATGAACGACCATGAATCTATTCATGCGATCGGGCAATCTCAGACGGAGCCGCGTACGCGCACACGAGCCCAGGCAAAGATTACCGTTCAGAGTTCTGAAGCCAAGCCCTACGACCAAACCGCAAGCCCGGCATTAATGGAGATTCGTTTAAGCGAAACGTTCACCGGAGATATCGCCGGCGAGTCAACGGTCCGGGCTTTACAGATCCTACGCGACGATTGATCTGCCAGTATGGTCAGCGTCCAACGATTCCGCGGAAAGCTGGGCGGACGCCAGGGCACCTTCGTGCTTCAAGGTTCAGAAATCATCGAGAACGGTAAGATCAAGGCGACATGGTTTATTATTCCCGGGTCGGGGACAGGCGATCTTTCTGGGCTTCGCGGGGAAGGTGGCTTTGAAGGCAGCTTCGGAAAAGGGTCGGACGGAACGCTGGATTATTGGTTCGAATGATGTAGCCGCGATCCCTTCCTCACTCCTCGTCTTCGTGTCCAGGGATCGTGCGACCTCTTCCATCTGCTGGATCACGGTCCCCCAGCCATCGAAAAAGCCCATCTTTTCATGCTTGATGCGGTCAGCATCATCCTTGTGGAGACAGCGCGCGGTGTAGCGGGTGCCTGCACCTTCATCTGCCAAGACAAAGATGCCCAGGCTAACCGGCGCGTTTCCGAAAGGCGGCCTCTCCGGCGTCCGACACCTCGACCCACTTCTGGTCGGGCGGAGCGCCGGGGACGTAACTGTCGTGCCAGTTCCACCACTTGTACGGTCGGGTCTGGGGGTAGCCCCCAGGCGAGTCCTCCCACGTCTCCTGACGCCCAAGCGCCGTCATGTCGAGGTAGCTCCAGGTGGTGCCCATCGCCTCGTCGCCGCGGACGTTGAGGAAGTAGGTACGGAACACGCGCTCGCCATCGCGAATGAACGCGTTGTGGCCGTGCCATTCATCCACCCCGAAGTCGGCGTCGAAGCTGTCGGTGATCGTGTACCAGGGCATTTCCCAACCCATCCGCGCCTTCAAGCGCGCAATGTCGGCCTGCGGTGCACGCGAGGCATAAACGAGCGTCGTGTCGCGCGCGTTCAGGTGAGCAAGGTGAGAGACTTGGTCGGCCCCGAGCGAACAGCCCATGCAGGCGTGCTCCGGCCAGCCGTGCACTCCCGGTTCGAAGAAGGCGCGGTAGACAATCAACTGACGGCGGCCCTCGAACAGGTCGAGCAGGCTCGCTTTCCCCTTGAGCCCATCGAAAATATATGACTTTTCCACGGCGACCCAGGGCATCCTGCGTCGCTCGGCGGCGAGCTCATCACGGGCGCGAGTCATGGCCTTCTCCTTGAGGAGAAGCTGCTCGCGCGCAGCCTCCCACTCTTGCGGCGACACAATTGGTGGCGTTTTCATGCCGAGCTGTCCTGCTTTTCGGCCCTTCTCGCGTGACGCAATCGCGGTCATCGCAACCTCCGAATTGTTGGCGTTGTTCCGGCACAAGTAGAAATGCGAATTACGAACAACGAATTGTGCACCGCTTAGTTCCTCTCCGCCCTCAATGCTGAAGCGGCTGGAAACGCCCGGCTTCGTCAAGCGAATCCGGCATTCTGCAGATGAGCGTCAAGTCCGCATCAAGGTGAGCGAAGCCGTGCGATGGCTCCCGCCCGACATCGCAACCAAATCCCCTTGGATGCGTTGCTGGTGAGAGAGCTTCGCTGACGATGGCAAAATGCAATGCCCCAGCCATTTATGATAACTGTTCCCGACGCGGTGCTTGCGGATCTGAGCGCGCGGCTTGCTGCGGCTCGATTGCCGGCAGCGGATCATGATGATGACTGGGCCGATGGCACCTCGCCCGAATATCTGCGCGACATCATTGGCTACTGGCTGGAACATTTCGATTGGCGCACCCAGGAAGCTGCGCTTAATAAATTCTCCCATTTTCGGGCGACGGTGGATGATACGTCGCTCCATTTCATTCACGAGCGTGGACGCGGTCCCGCGCCCCTGCCGATCTTGCTGCTCCATGGCTATCCCGACAGCTTCTATCGCTTCGTCAAGCTCATTCCACTCCTGACCGATCCAGCTGCATGTGGCGGGGACTCGTCCGATGCGTTTGACGTGATCGTCCCAAGCCTGCCGGGGTACGGCTTTTCCGAGCCTCGCACCCGGGCGGGCGGCGCGTTCGGGTTCGGCGATGTTTTGCATAATCTCATGGTCGGCACCCTCGGTTATGAACGTTATGCCGCCCACGGCGGAGATTGGGGCGGTGTCGTCACGGAATTGCTCGCGCGCAGTCACGCCACCTATCTCGCCGGCATTCACCTGACGGACGTGCCATTCTTTCACATCTTCCAGAAACCCGACGATTTGAGCACTGCCGAAAATGCGTTCTTCGACAAGATAGAGAAGTGGCAACACGACGAAGGCGCCTATGCCCTGATTCAGAGTACACGGCCGCGCACGGCAAGCCCTGCACTAAACGACTCGCCTGCGGGACTTGCGGCATGGATTGTCGAAAAGTTCCAGCGCTGGAGCGACTGCGGCGGTGACATCGAGAAGCGCTTCACTAAGGACGAACTGCTGACCAACATCATGATCTACTGGACGACCCAGACGATCGAGACGTCGTTTCAACCCTATCGCGACTTCATGAAGGCTGGCGCCGCGCGCTGGACGATCGAGACCGTCAGAGGTTGGATCGGATCGGATGCAACCCCTGCCGCGTTTGCGCGCTTTCCCGCCGATATCTCACAGCCGCCCCGCGAGTGGGCGGAGCGATTCTTCAATGTCCAGCGCTGGACCGAAATGTCCACCGGCGGACATTTTGCCGCTTTCGAGGAACCCGAAATGCTGGCTGCCGACATCCGGTCATTCTTCAGACCGTGCGGCAGTGACACTGGAAAACACACAGCCTGCCGTAACGACATGACAACATTGAGCGCAGGCCCAGAGTCGGGCTCGCCGAGAAGTGTCTGGGATGGCAAGCCGGCAGGGATCGTCAGCGTTACGCCGTACCAGCTGGGCGCGTTCGACGCCAACCACGCTATTCGGCAAACATTGGTCTTTCTGAACATGCCGGCGATGCAGCAGCCGAAAGCTTATATCGGTGGCGCAGGTGAGCTATTCGACAAGGACGGATCACTCAAAAGCGACGACACCAGGAAGTTCCTCGCCAAGTTCATGGCTTCCTTAAGTCATTGGGTGACGACTCTTGTCGCTACCGCCCCGACGAGCGCCTTCGACCAATTCATAAGCCGACGGCACGCCGTCGCCGCCGCCTATTCGAACGGCGATGCGGCCGCCTTGGACGCGATCGTTGCACGCGAGGGCGAGGCGACGTTCTTCCCTCCCAATGGAGGATGCGTTTCGGGCGTTGATGAGGTTTCCACACGATATGATCGGGACGCCAAGTCGTTCTCGCGCGGAAGCAAGACCAAACTCGATATCTTTCAGTCCAGCGCATCAGGCGAACTCGCCTTCTGGACAGGATTTCAGGATTTCGAAGGCAAAATTGGAGGAAGGGAATTAAAGATGCGACTGCGGATCACCGAGCTGTTCCGCCTTGCTGGGGGCGAATGGAAACTCATTCATCGCCACGCCGACCCGTCCGCGGAGCCCAATCAACACGGACGATCGCCAACGCCGGTAGATCATCGGCCCAGCAAAGCTTCTCAACTAACGGACTCTCACTGACAGGCGCCTGATACGGCGCGCCTCGCTCTGCATCCGCTTGGCCACCTCGGAGCCGCGCCTCATGCCAGACGAGGCCGGCGCGTACAGAAATTCGTGCCGGTAACCGCGAACTGAGGCGTGCTCTTTGCCGACCAAGCGATCTGATCGGGGGCCGCGGCCGCTCTGCGCCAAAGCGGACGTTGCCACGACGCCAGGCAGCCGTCCTTGAGCGCTGCCCTCTCGAGGATCCCTATCAGCCGCCCGACGGTGCGGTGAAAACCGCGGAGCCCGTCAATCGGCCCACGCGACACCAAGCGGGCCGGCGCTCGGTTGTTAGGTCAGCGGGGAAGAAAGTCTCGGATGGCCATGGCGATCTCGGCAGCATGGGTTTCCAGCGCGAAATGACCGGTATCGAAGAAGCGCACAACGGCGTCGGGGATGTCACGCTTGAACGCCTCAGCACCAGGCGGCAGGAAGAACGGATCGTTCTTGCCCCATACAGCCAGAAGAGGCGGCTTGTGGGTCCGGAAATATTTCTGGAACGCCGGATAGAGCGCGACGTTGCTCTTGTAATCGCCGAACAGATCAAGCTGCAGATCATGGGCACCGGGCCGCGCCAGATAGAAATTGTCGAGCGAGTAGCCGTCCGGTGAAACCGCCGTCGTCGCTGGGACGCCATACGTGTATTGCCAGATGGTCGTCTCGGGCTTGAGGAAGGCACGAAGCGCATCGCGGTTGGCGGGGGATGCGTCTCGCCAATAGGCCCGGATCGGATTCCAGCCGTCGCTCAGGCCTTCCTCATAGGCGTTGCCGTTCTGCGAGATGATCGCCGTGATCTGATCAGGATGCTTCATGGCCAGACGGAAGCCCGTTGGGGCACCGTAATCGAAGGCATAGACGGCATAGCGATCAAAACCGACAACATTCGTGAAGCGGCCGATCGTGTCCGCGATTCGCTCGAACGTGCGATCGCGCTCCGGCACGTCGGACATTCCGAAGCCCGGCAGATCGGGCGCCACGATGTGGAAGCGATCGGCAAGCCGCGGAATGAGGTCGCGGAACATATGGCTGGCGCTGGGGAAGCCGTGCAGCAACAGCAGCTTCGGTGCATCCGGCGAACCCGCCTCGCGATAGAAGATATTGCAGCCGTCCACGTCGGCGCTTCGATATGTGATGGTCGTCATAGGTTCGTTTCCTTGAATTAGCAACCCGATACCGGGATGATTTCTCCATTATTTGTAACCTTATAAATAGCTAAATACAGGTTACGAACTTTTTCGTACTTCTGTATCTCTTTTTGGGACACGAGTTCCCGCCCTCACCGGACAGCCACAGTTTCGATCACTCCGCGGATAATGTCCCGACGATAGAGGGCAGCTGTCACGATCGACGTTCTCCTTCAACAGGGGTCATTAGTAACCTCATAAGTAGATACAGTATGGTTACTAGCTAACAATGTAACTTGTCAAGGCCGTTTTTAGGGGTTATCTACCGTCAATGTTCCCCCCCACAATTCTTGGGGGGCGGATGGCCACCTGACTGGATGAAAGTTGTAATGGACGGACACGGTTCCGCGATTTTTGTTGGCGATGCGCTGGGATTGGATTTCCTCAATTCGATCGCGACGCCAGCCGACACCACCATTGATTGGATCGATGACGGAGAGGGTCTGCTGAACTGGCTGGAGCAAGCGCGGCTCGTGCCGCCCGATGCGGTCAAAACTATTCGGAACCAGGCGCTTCCCGGTGAACTGGATAAGGTCGCGGATCAGGCAAGGAGCCTGCGCGAATGGTTCAGAAGCTTCGTGTGGAAGTACAAGGGTCGTCCGCTGGCGTTGGAGGATCTCAGCGAACTGCAGCCGCTGAACCGCCTATTGGAGCGCGACGAGAAATTCAGCCGGATTGTGTTGCAGCATGAGGCGCACGTTGCGCCCCTCGCGCTCCAAGTGATGCGCCGATGGCGTTCGCCGGAGGCGCTTCTCCTTCCGATCGGAGAAGTCCTGGCACGATTTGTTTGCACGGAAGATTTTTCGGATGTGAAGGCCTGTGAGGGGCCAGCTTGCACGCTTCTTTTTGCTGATCATACGCGAGGCCAAGCCCGGCGATGGTGCACCATGGCAATATGCGGGAACAGGGCGAAGCAGGCCGCGCATCGGCAGCGGCTCAAAGCGCATCAACATTAGGACGCCCTTGAGCGGCAAGCAAAGTGTCCAGCTTGCGCATCTGGCTCTCGTGCCCGGCACGGGCGCGTTGGGTCCAAACTTCGTCATGCATGGCGTCAAAGGTGATCGTGAGCTTCACCCCCTCAGTCGCCGGCTGCAACTCAACGACAGTCGCGACTTCGTAGGGCGCGACGCCAGGCACGAAATCGGGCAGCGTCTTGTAGGCCAGTCGGCTTGGCGGCGAGACTTCGACGTAAGTGACCTTGCATTCATTTGTTAGCGGCATGCCCGCCTGCTTCATGAACGCCACCTGCTCTGGCGCCGTGGCGGTCATCAGATATACCAGCTCCCCGCCGGGACGCAGGTCCAGCGAGGTGACAGTTACGTCGAACCCCTCCGGCCCCCACCAAGATTCGATACCGGTCTTCAAGTGCCGAATTCCCTCTGATGCCGGAGCACCCTCCCGAGGGTGCTTCGATGCCTACAGAAGCTGCGAGAGGATTTGCAACAACCCTACGAACGAAACGCCCCACAAGCCAGTGCGAAGCCATGGAATCCCGATGACATAAACCAGCGCATGGGCGAGGCGGCCCCAAAAGAACAATTGGGCACCGAGTGCCGTCGCAACGTTGGTCTTGCCTGCAATTTGCGCCACTAGCACGAGTGCCGCGAAGATGATCAGGCTTTCCAACATGTTGCGGTGCGCTCGCTGTGCGCGACCTGCCCATCCCTCAAAAGCGGGTAGATTTTCGCGGTTGCCGACGAGCGGCAAAAGCCCAACTTGCGCTATCGCGGCCAGGAGGGCGACGAGCATTTGAATCAAGGCCAGCACCGCCGACCAGACCAGCAGCTTAAGTTCGAGGGTCATGCGTTTCTCCCCACGTAATGCCTTCAGTCAACTGCAAGGCTCACTGATCACCGGACCGCATGTGAGCCGACTGGAATGAAAGCGCCCTGAGCACGTAGGCTCCGAGTATCGACTCCTTGAAGGAAAGCAGGTGTCATCGGCGTTCCTCCGTGTGGGTCTCATCCTTATTGCTGGCGCTCTGGATTGGTCATCAGCAAGCGGAGCGGCGAAAGCGGACCGACTGCGATGTATTCGTGGTCCATAAGATTTTGCTTGGCCAACGGTAGGCCCTCCATGATCGCCTGCGCCTCGGCGACATCCCTGGAATCCAGCAAGAAGACGACTCCGCGCCCATCGCCACGCGAATACCATTCACGAATCTTCCCATTGAGATAAAGCTGCACGGTCTGGCGGATTTCAGCTGACATGACAGCCATCACTTGTTCGCGTGTGACGCCCGCCTTCACGGTAATGATAACCATCACCCCGGTGGTTGTGGGCGAGATGGCTTGTGCTTGGGCCACGGATGGATGGGCCATCGACGTAGCGCCTATCAGAGTTAGGGAGAGTGCCAGGACGACGTTACGGATTGCATTCATCGGTCTCGTTTCTCGGGTCACGGCGGTCACCTTTGTTCTTTGAGATAGGCCATGATGTCGCGACTGTTGTGGCTCGACATCAGCGGTACTTATTTGCAACTCAGATGTAAGACCGCTTTTCCCGAGCGACTATTCGCGATAATGTCGATGGGGTATGAAGCAGAACTTCACAGTCAGGCAGGGCGCGCTCGACGGTGTGGAGGCGTTCCTGAGTGTCGCCCGACACCGGAGCTTTCGCAGAGCAGCCGCAGAACTTGGCGTGACGCCATCAGCGATCAGCCAAGCGGTGCGCACGCTAGAGGCGCGCGTTGGCGCAGCGCTCTTCATACGCACAACGCGTAGCGTCGGGCTGACCGAAGCCGGCGAACGTTTCCTTTCGCGCGCAAAGCCCGCCTTCGAGGAACTCGTCGCCGCAACCGATGTCGCGCGCGAACTCGGACAGCGGCCGGTCGGACTGTTGCGCCTCTCGGTGCCTCGCGCTGTGGTGCCGATCCTGCTGGAGCCGCTGATCGCATCCTTCTGCCGAGCCTATCCCGAAGTCGAGGTAGAGATCGCCGCAAGCGCGGAGCTGGTCGACGTCGCGGCCGAAGGCTTTGACGCCGGCATCCGGCTGGGCCAGTTCATCGCCGCGGACATGGTCGCGGTGCGCCTGACGCCGCCGTTCCCGTTGGTGGTGGTTGGCAGTCCCGAATACCTACGCCGGCGGAAGCTGCCGGAGCGCATTGACGACCTGCGCGGCCACGCCTGCCTGCGCATGCGCTGCTCGAACGGGTCGATCGCGCCCTGGCCCTTTGTCGACGGCAACAAAGCAGTCGAAGCAATCGTCACTGGGCCGCTGGTTGCGCATGACTACCCGACACTGCTCGGCGCGGCGGTGCAAGGTGTGGGACTTGCACAAGTGCCCGGCCCGCTTGCCAAAGCGCCGATTGCCGACGGCCGATTGCAAGCGATACTGACGTCTTTCGCCATCACGGCGCCAGGGGTTTTTCTGTACTACCCAAGCAGGCGTCAGGTCTCGCCCAAACTGCGTGCATTCATAGAGCACGTCAAATACAAGAGCGCTGACGCTGCGCGCGACGGGGCAACTACGCGAAGTTTGCACGAGCTTGACGGCGCAAACGGCACTTGATGACATCCGGGAAGTTTCGTCGGCGTTCCTTATTGCGTCGCTGGGCCGGGAAACCCTCGATACAGATGACTGTGATCGCCATCGTGGTTGGGAAATCCGGGCTTGGTCAAAAACCCACGTGGCGCGATGAAACTGTAAATCGTCCGTTTTGGCGCTTCGTGCCATCCGATATTGAACGCCAGAAGTTTCGGGAAGAATTGCAGCTCGCTGTAGGGAAGATTGTCGTGAATCCACCACGCCATCGCTTGCCAGGTGATGCCCTCGGCCATCCGATCGACCAGCCAAGGCACGACAACTGTCGTCAACGCACCCATGTGACCATTCTTATCGCGACGATCCCAGGTATGGCGGGCGCGGTTCTTTTCGTTCGATGCGCAGCTGAGCCGGTGGCTACATCCAAAGCCGTTGACCTCCGGCGAACGATACGCGGAGCGAATAGCCAGACGCCCGAACGTCGCCTGCAGGGGCTCCAACAGATTCTCGCAAAGTCCGCGACCGGCTGCAATCGCAAGCTTAGGGTCACCGGGCAGGTTCGAGAGGCCCTCGATCGCAGCGATCTCGCTGAACAGAAAATCGCGCATGAAAAACGACTTCGACAGCCGTGTTCGCGTAAATTCTTCCGCAGCGCGCACGCCCTTCGGCGCTCGCGAAGAGTATCTGCCGTTCAGTTCGCAAGCGCTGCCGCTGCTCGACGAAAGATCCGGTGATGTGAATGCGGTGAGAGAATTCGTCATCTCGCGTCCACTGTTTCAGAATCCGGTCGAGCCATCATCCGGCGCTCGTGTTCGAGCAGCCAATGCTTTCGCCACAGCCCGCCACCGTATCCGGTGAGCGAGCCGTCCGCGCCGATGACCCGGTGGCAAGGAATGACGATGGCGATCTGGTTTGCTCCGTTCGCGCGGGCCACCGCCCGGGTAGCGGACGGCTGTTCCACTTCGTCCGCGACCTCGGAGTAACTCCGCGTGGTTCCGGGCGGAATGGCCTTCAGCGCATCCCATACCTTGCAGGTAAAAGCGGTTCCGTGACACGCAATCGGCGTTTTGAACGCCGCCGACCGGCCGTCGAAATAGTCGCGAAGCTCTTTCTCGATGCTGTCGATCGGCGGCAGGCGGCCGAAGGCGATCGAAGCGCGGGTCTTCTCCCGCAGGCGCTTGAGCTCGTTCGGCAGGGCCTTCCGATCGAAGAACTCGAGAAGATGCAAGGTATTGGTATCGGCGACGGCCACCATGGCGCCGATCGGCGTCTCGATCCACGCGGCCCGCAGCAGCTCGCGGCCTTTCAGGCCGGCAGGCGAATCCCCAATAAGGCGGGTCACGGCTTCGCGGAACCCACTGCCGGAGTCATATCCAGCTTCCAGCTGGGCCTCAATTACGCTCGACCCGGTGGCAATCTGTTCGATGCCCCGCCCTGCTCGCCGCAGCCGCGCGAGATCAAGGAACGTCATTCCGATATGACGCTTGAAGGCGCGCCGTACCGTCGAGGGATCAAGGTTCATTTCGAGGAGATCGTGCTCGAACCATATCCGTTTGGGATCCTTGTCGAGGAGATCCATCAGCTGCGCGACCAGCGGTTCGCGTTCGCGGATACGATCAAGCGGACGGCACCGCTCACAGGGTCGGAACCCGTGCTCAAAACACGCGGCGACCGTGTCATAAAAACGGGTGTTCTCGGATTTCGGCTTGCGGGCCGGGCACGTCATCCGGCAAAAGATCCCGGTGGTCTCAACGCAGGCATAAACATGCCCGTCATAAGCCGGATCGCGCGCGAGGAGCGCGGCATACAGTTGTTCGTGGGTCGACAGCGAGTGGAACATATCAGTCATATAGGCCTCGATCTGCCGGTTCGCCGCCTGAAAACGGGCGCCTATTTTTTATCGAATGGCGCGCTTTCATACGCCGGACGTCAGCCAATGACGCCCAATGCGCATGAGGTGTCGGCTCCTCACATTCGTTCGCCGGGCAAAAGGCTTGCTTGCTTTATCCACGCGGCGAGCTGAGCTTCGTCGAGCTGGTCGTCTTCGTGGATGTCGAGGTAGCGCGTGTCCTTGCTCTTGGATTCGCCGGGCGGCACAGGACGCAGCGACCTGCCGCGGAAGAAAGCCACCTTGACGTACTTCGTGAAGCAATGGACGCCGAGGAACCAGCCCTGGCCCTCGATACCATAGAACGGCGAGTTCCATTTGACCGCCTTGCGCGCGCCGGGGACGGTGCGCACGATGAGCGCATCGAGGCGGCGCCCGACGTCGCGTTTCCAGCCCGGCATGGCCGCGATGTAGGCCTGCACGGGAGCGTCGCCTTCGGCCTTCGCGATCTGAGGGTTGCCGCTTGCGAGAAGGGCCGGCTTTGCGACCTTGCGGGACTGCGACGTCAGTGCCGTCTTGCGCTTCGCGGCAACCCGCTTGGCGGCGGCCTTCTTTGCGACCTTCGCCGACTTCTTGGACGTCCTCTTGGCAGTTCTAAAGAGTGCCTCGTGACCTTTCGGCATCTGGGATCAATACCCTCCTGGCTATTGATTGACGCTTAGTCACCAAGATATGTGAGTCAAGCGGGCACCACAATGCGTAGGGCGCAATCACTTTATTGCGCCGCTCGTCGCCCAATGCCGTAAGAGCTTTGTCGGCCATGGCGCAATAAGGCGATTGCGCCCTACACACGCTGCCCATCCTCCGCACAGAATGATCGTGGAAGCTGGCGCACTACACCGCAGTGGGCGGTCCGAACCATGTGGTTAGGGCGTCTGCGAGCCCCAGCTGGGTTGCGTCTCCCACCCAGGCCACATATCCGTCGGGCCGAATCAACACGGCGGTTGGAGCAGCAACCGTCCCGATTGCTGGAAGCTCCCACGTGCCAACGTATTTGGCGTCGATCAACTGAACTCGATCTGCCCATCGGGGGATGTCGAAACTGCCAGGCTCGCCGAGATTGAGTAGCACCGGCCGGGCATTGTGTAGCAGCGTGAAAACCTGCAGCGTCCCGCCGACGGTGACCAGGTCGAGATCAGGCATGCGGCGCCCGAGCAGAGGGTGTCCCTCGCCGAGGTCGTAATGAACGCCCAGACCAGACATCTCCGCGGCCAGTCGTCTGCGCGGCTCGTCCATGCGCAGCAGCTCGGACATGGTGTCGCCCAAGGCCTTGGTGCGGTCGTCTGGACGGCGAAGCGCCACCTGCGCCATCGTGTTGCGGAGCACGCGGGAAGCGACCGGGTGGCGCTCGGCATGGTAGGTATCCAGAAGGCTTTCCGGTGATGTCCGCTTGACCACCTGGGCCAGCTTCCATCCCAGATTCACCGCATCCTGCACGCCGATGTTGAGACCCTGTCCACCCACCGGGGGATGCACGTGCGCGGCATCGCCGGCCAGCAGAACCCGTCTTTCGCGGTAGGCCGCGGCCTGACGAGTCATGTCGGTGAACCTGGAGATCCAGGTCGGGCTGTGGATCCCATAGTCGGTCCCGTAAACCGCGATGAGCAACTCGCTGACATCGCGCATCGTGGGCTCGCAGGCGTTTCCAGGCTGCCGCTCGGTCAACACAATCCCCACCTGCCTCGTATTCGTCATCTTGCCGAGTGCATGGGTACCGAGGGCGTCGTGGCGGAAGCCCCATTCCGGCTCCTTGGACCACTCGGCCTCGGCGATCAGCCAG